>NZ_JBSFIH010000043.1:0-80614 GCF_053597455.1 Streptomyces sp. NPDC001393 | reverse complement strand
CCAGATGCACGGACGAGCAGGCTTCACCCTGCTCCGGCACCGCATCCTCCTCGGATAACAGCACGCTCCGTCACCACCGAACGCGAGACAGGGCCGAAGACCGTACAGACCTGGAGTCCAAGGAGTCCCCTGGGCCGAGGCCCAGGGGACTTCGTGGTCAGCGACGGGAGTACGGCAACGACGAGCCGGACGCGGTCGCGAGTACGGCTTCCGTACCGAGGCTGTTGCCGCTGTCCTGGTACATGGACAGTTGGCCGTCGGACCAGCGCACGAGGTAGTCGTTGGTCCGGTTGTCGGCACTGGTGAAGTTGCCCGCTGTGGTGAGCGTGGCATGGGTCCACAGCGTGCTCGGAGCCCGCAGTCGGACCTCACCGTGGAAGCCGTACTGGTTGATGTCCGGGTACAGGGTCAGTTCGCCGTCGGACCAGCGGACCACAAGGTCTGACTCGTTGGTTCCGGCGAGGTCGGCGGACGTGAGGGATGTGGCGTGTGTCCAGGTGGAGTTGGGAGGGTTGAGCCGGACCTGGGCGTGGAGGCCGGTGGAGTTGAGGTTCTTGTAGAGGGTGGTTTCGCCATCGGACCAGCGCACCATCAGGTCGTCGGGCCAGTGGTCGTCGGTGGTGTAGTGGCCCGCGGTCATGGAGACTTCGTGCTGCCACAGGGTGCCCGGCTTGACGAGGGTGATCTGGCTGTGCAGGCCGCGCGCGTCGACGTCGGGGAAGAGAGTGAGGCTGCCGTCGCTCCAGCGCACCAGCAGGTCGTAGGTGTTGGAACCCGTGAAGTCGCCGGCCGTTATGGAGACGGCCTTCGTCCAGGTGGTGTTGGCCGCGGCGAGCCGTATTTCCTTGTCGAACCGGCCGTTGCCACCGCCTCGGTACAGCGTCAGCTCGCCGTCCGACCAGCGCACGATCAGGTCGCTCTTGTCCGGATCGGGCGAAGGCGAGGGCGTGAAGGAGCCGGAGGTGACGAGGGTGGCATGGGTGAGTGTGGAGGCGCCGGGCAGCACGTTGGGACGTGCGGGGGCGGAGCCGGCGACCGCCGCCTGGTACAGGTTCTGGATGTCGGAGCCGTAGAAGGAGCTGTAGGAGACGTCGTCGGTCGGTCCGCCGGTGTCCCAGCCGCCGATGCTGCCGACCACGTCGCCGGTGCCGGTGGCCGGGTCGAAGTTCTCCAGGAACGGGCTGCCGCTGGTGCCGGAGGCGTAGCCGTTGCAGGCGATCCGGAGGTACGAACCGGGGGTGCCGTCGGTCGGGGTGTACTGCGTGGTGTTGTTGTCGCAGGTCAGAGGCTGCGTGGCGGTGCCAGGGTAGCCGACCAGCCGAATGCTGGGGAAGGCGTAGCCGCGGCCGGTGGCCAGGTTGTTGCCACCCACCACGTCCTGCACCTGCTTGCCATCACTGCGCGCGCCGACCTGGGCGAACGCCACGTCCCACGGGGCGCCCTGGACGTGTCCTCGGTCGTAGTAGCGGGGATCGATCCAGACCCGGCTGCGGCCTTCCGAGTCGGTGGCGACGGGGAAGATGCCGTACGGCTGGGGATTGGCCGCGGTCCACTGGGGGACGAAGGCGAGCGAGCCGCCGCCTGCCCGCCCGTCCATGCAGTGCCCGGCGGTGAGCACGATGTTGTGGTGCGGGCTGTTGATGACGCTCGCGGTGCAGAAGTAGGAGCCGCTGCTGGTCTGCATGTACATCCGGCCGACCATCGGCAGCCCGCCGAAGGAGGAGCTGACGGGGCCTGTCCCGCCCGTGCTCGTGGGTGACGGGCTGGGCGAGGCGGTAGGGCTCGCCGAGCCCGACGCGCTGGGAGACGTGCTCGGGGAGGCGGACGAGGTGTCCGTCGGCGCGGCGGTCGGGGTGTCCGTAGCCGTGGCGGAGGGATCCGGGGTCGAGGTGTCGGTGGGTGTGTCCGTCGGGCCGGCGGTGTCGGTCGGCGTGGCGTCCATCGGGACCTCGCGCAGGTCCTGGGCGTTCACGCCACCGGTCACCGACGGCTTGACGAGCCCCTGGAGCGTGGCGTGGGCGGCCTTGCCCGCGGTCCGCGGTTTGGCGTCCGGAAGCGGCTTTGCTTCTGCCATGCGCTGCGCGGTCCAGAACCGCTTGGCCGCAAAGGCCGTCCAGTGCGGCGCGGCGGCTGGGAGCCGCGGGGCGGTGTCCGGTATCGCGGACGCGTACGCCGGAGGGGCGTTCGTGGCGCCTGCCGTGTCGACCGCGACGAAGAAAGTTCCGGCCAGCGCGGTGATCACGCCGACGGCGGCCACGAGAAGGGCACCGCGCCGACTCGCGCGGTGCCCACCAGTTCTACTCACTTTTGGGCTGAATTCCCCCCACTTGGCGTGACTCTCCGCCACGCCGACGACAGGACTAGCAGAGAGTACGGCACTGTTGCTCGACGATCGAACCATAGGGCGAATTGGCCTGAGTGATGAGCCGGCGGCCGGTTCCGGCTCCGGCTCCGAGACGCACAGCGGGATCGGGGTGAAGCGCCGAGCGCGAAGGTCTGCTGGTGGAGGCCGAGGAGTGCCCCGATCGCCGGTGGATGCCAGGCCTTGCGGCCTTCTCGGAGATCGTGGACGCGCCGCACGCGTCGCTGTCTTCATCCTTGTCGGTAGTGGTCGGTTTCCCGACCGACTTGATGTGGGTGCAGTCCTCGGCGTGCGTGTGCCAGAAGGCGGGTTTGGGCTTCCGGTCGGCCCACCCGCTGTCGGACTTCGAGGAGTTCGCGGACTCCGACGCGATGAGCAGCTGGGGGTCTTTGAGATCGTTGCCGAAGGCTTTGCGCTGATCGGCGTTCCAGGTGTCGGCGCCGGAGCGCCAGGCTTCGGCGAGAGGGACCATGCGATCGATGGTGGCCTTCGCTACGTCGGTGACGGTGGTGTCGTCGTAGACGGAGTACCAGGTGCCGGAGGCGGGCTGGCAGTGGTCGGGTTTGTGCTGGACGTTCTTGCAACCGGAACGCCCTGCTCGCCGAGGAGACACATCGCAACAGCTCCGACCGGCAGCGCACGTGCTCCGCAGCCCGCCGCCGCATCCAACAATCCAAAACGGCCCGTAAGAGGTTGAAACCCGGATAGAGTCCCCTGCACTTGTTCGACTCCAAAGGGGGGGTTCCTTTGCGCGCTCGTCTTGCCGTCTCAGCCATGGCTGTCGCCGCGGCCGGTGTCTTCTTCAGCGCACCGGCCGCGTCCGCGGCGACCTTGCCGTCGACCAACACCGCTCACCACTGCATCCCACACACCACCGGCGTGTGCGGCTGGACGCACCACCAAAAGCCCAAGGACAAGTACGAGACCGCCAAGTGCGTGGACGCCTCGCTGTCGTACTCGCGGCACTCGCAGGGCACCTGCTCCCACCACCACGGCGTCCGCTACTGGTTCAAGTAACCCGCCACGCAACGCAGGTCGTGTCCTCCGGGCGCGGAGGACAGACCTGCGCGTGTGGGCCCGGCCGCCTACGAGCCGATGCGGCAGCCGCCGTCGGGGCGGCGACGGTCGCCACCGCGGTCATCTCAATCGCCGCAGCGCTTACCGGCCGCCCGGCGCGGGTGGTCCGCGGACTCAGACGGCAGAGCCGATCATTCGCCCCCCGCCTCCACTCCGCTCAAGAGCCGCGGCGCCGGAGCCGGTGTACCCGGCACATGGCGACGACTGGGTCCTGTCGGCGGACCATGCCTGGGACGCTATGGTCTGGCACGCCCATCTACGGCGTCGTCTGAAGATGAGGGGAAGAATGAGCGGCATGGCCATGGTGAGAGACATCGATTGTCCGCGGCATGCAGCATTGCGAGACGTCGGCGCTGGGCGTGCTGCTGCGGCACGTGGGACTCGACCTGTCCGAGCCCATGCTGTTCGGGCTCGGCTCCGGGTTGTCCTTCATCTACTGGGACAGCAAAGCCATGGGTTTCCCCTTCCTGGGAGGTCGGGTCAAACCCTTCGAACTCACCAGAAACCTGGCCGCCGCCCTCGGGCTTGAGCTGCTGGTCGAAGAGACCACCTCCCCGCGCAAGGCATGGCAGAACGCGGCGGCACCCATCGACGGCGGTCGGCCGGTCGGGCTACAACTCGACAGCTACCACCTGGACTACTTCAGCACCAAGGTGCACTTCGGTGGGCACGTCGTGGCCATGTACGGCTACGACGAACAGGACGCCTACCTGGTGGACACCGAGCCGCAGGGTGGAGCCGTCTCCACCAGTCTCGCCAGCCTGGCCAGAGCCAGGGCCCAACGCGGCCCCATGACCGCCAAGCACCGCTCCTTCACCATCACCCCGCCCAGCAGCCCGAAGCCGCCGCAGGACCGGATCATCCCTGCGATCAAGGTCTGCGCCGACGCCTTCCTGAATCCGCCCATCGCGAACCTGGGCCACCAGGGCATCGAGAAGACCGCCAAGCAAGTGCCGAAGTGGCTGCAGCGCAGTGACAATCCGCAGGAAGACCTGGCGCGGACCGCCGTCCTCATGGAGAGGGCCGGCACCGGCGGCGCCCTGTTCCGCAATCTCTACCGGGACTTCCTCGCCGAGTGCGCCACGCTGATCAACAGCAGCCACCTGCGCACCGGCCACACCCTGTATGCCGAGGCCGCCACCCTCTGGACACAGGTGGCCGCACTCGTCGCGGCAACAGGCGAATCCGGCGACGCGAAGAACCTCATACGAGCCGGCTGCATCCTCCACGAGCTCTCGCGCATCGAACGCGATGCTATGCAGGCCCTCAGCCAGCTCTAGGTGTGCTGTCCGGCGGGTGATGCGCGGAGCCAGAGTCCCCGCAGCTCGTCCAGGTCGGGAAGGTGGACTCCGGGGAGGCAGTTGAGTAGAACGGCCTGGGCCGCGCGGAGGCTGTGCGGGGCCCGGAGGTCAGGACCATGAGTGCGGCGGGCTGACACACGACCATCGTACGGGCGGTGTTACAGCCGCAGACGGCGTGCGAAAGCCACTGTGGGCTGCTACCAGGAGAGAGGCGTCAGACCGGGCTCGGCCCGAGCGGTTCGGCCGCCCGCTGCCCACCGGCTGGCCGGCGTGTTCAGGTACAGAACCCCCAGGCTGCCGAGCTGGCGCGCGGTGCGCACCTTCACCTTCAGGCCGTCGGCCGGCGGCACCCGCAGCCAGGCACCGAGGTGCACATACAGGCGCAGCGCGTCCCTCTCCGAACGGCGCAACTCCACCAGCCGCTCACCATCTGCCGGCCCAACACACCGGTGGTCGGGGCGGGACTGGCCACGGCGTGGGCCAGCACATCCTGAGCGTGCCCCATCAGCCGGGCCGTCCACACCACGGGCCCGCCCTCATACACCGACAGCTCCGCGCGCATCTCCAGGCCGGTCAGCTCCACCAATCCCTGCCCGGCCGCACTTTCCACCGCCTTGTGACGGTCGGGGCGCAGCATGCCAAGCAGCACCCAGCCGTGCTGGGCCACCCCTCATGGTCGCGCAGGGCCCGCAGCGCCTCGAGGATCGACGGTTTCAGACGCCGAGGGGGAGGCCGAGAGGGGAGCCCACAACAGTGCTGACGGGTTGTTCAAGAAGGCCGTCGGTGACGTCGTCTGGACTCGGTGCCTGGGCAGCTAGGGCGGGGACGATCGCTCCGAGAGAAAGCAGCGCGCTCACTGCTGCAAGGACCACGATGCGGCGAACAGACAGCACGGTGATTCCCTCCTGGTGAGGAGAAGACTCTGGACGTATGGACAGGCAAGAGACATCCCACCCACCGGGCCCCTCCACGCTTTACGTCACTCGTTCAAGGGACGGCCGCCCGCCCCCGCCCAACAGGCGATTGACATAGGCATTGAGAGACCCCGTGACGTGACCCCGGTGCCCGGGTACGGGCCCCGTCGGCCCTGAAGGCAGGAGTTCCGCCCCTGGGCGCGGCTGGCGCCGGCCGCAGCTCGGCCGCGGAGCAGTGAAGCGCCCGGGGGCCTCGAGCCGCTCGGTCCGGTCGGCATACGCACTCCCAGCCGCGTCCGGCCGGGTCAGTCCACGCCGGCTGGACGCGACGGGGCTGTCGGGCGCGGCCGCCAGTGCAGCTCGACCGTGACCCGGTCCCCGTCGGCGAAGGGCACGTCCCAGCGGTGGCTCGAGGCGCCGGAGGCCCGGAAGGATCAGATGCTGGAGCGGTGGGGTAAGCCGGACGACTGGAATCCCCGCCCGACGACGGACCTGCCCGCACGGAACACCGCTGACCGACGCGATGCCGAGCCTGCCCGCCGCGCGGAGGCGGAGGGGGCCTACCGCTGGTCGGGCCATGCGTCCAGGACGACGCCACTGTCCCGCTTGGCCGGGAGCAATACGCCGTTCTGAGAACCTATCAGTGCTCTCGTGCCTTGAACATATGGGCCTGACGCAACCATCCATCGGCTCGCCGCCACGCCCCCCTGGCCGGGCAAGGCCTGTCGGCCATGTCGGCCAGCTCCGCCAGCCCGTGCCAGCAGCGTCGGCTGAGCGCTGAGGGCGGGCTCCGTGCAGGCGGTTCAGCTACGTTGGCGACGTGTCCCGGTCGGCGCCCGCTACTGCTGCCAGGTGGCGGCGCCCTGATCGAGGTCCTCCTTGTACGCGCGGCGCTGGGTGAGGTCGGACTCGGTCAGCTGCGGGTGTACCGGCGACTGCTGAGGGGCGGTCCAGAGTTGGATCAGGTGGCGTTCACCGCGGTCGCCGACGCCGCGCTCGGGGTTGGGGTTGGGGTTGGGGTTGGGGTTGGGGTTGGGGCAGTACAGGCGCATCTGGATCCACGCCGGCACGTGGTCGGTGGGCAGTTGGAGCGGGCCGTCTTCGGGTTCGGCTTCTTCGAAGTCTCCGCTGCCGAGGATGTAGATGACGGGGGTGTCGTCGGTGGCGTGCGGTCTCATCTCTTCCGCTAGCCCCCAGGCTGGGTCGGTCTCGGGTGGGGGCGGGGCGTCGTGGGTCTGGACAGTGATGGTGATGGTGATGCTGCCGGTATCGGTGTCGGTGAGGAAGTGCGCCGTGTCGCCGCCGATGGGCCCGCACCGCCAGCCATACGGCCACTGGGGCGGCCATTCGTAGTCCTCGCCGAGCGCGAGGAGATAGCCGTACTCACCAATCTCCCGCGTCAGGGTGGTCTGAGCGGTGATCAACATGGTCTCCTCACACAGAGGGGCACCCCCGGCTCGCGATCTCGGCATTCATCTGGGTCACTGGTCACCCAGGGGAGATGCGGCACGGATCTGCCGTCGGGTCTACGGAACCTGAACGACGCCCTGAGGCACAGGTCGAGGACTCAACGGAGCCACCGGTCGGCGGGGGGCAACTGGCGACTGTAGATCGGGCAGCAATGCATCACGATCCACCTCTCGCTCAGCGGGCACCCAGAAGCTCTGGCGCGGCATTGAGAATCGAGTCGAGTAATCCGGGGAAGCAGGAGTTCAGTTCGGCCCGCCGCAGGCTCAGCATCCGGCGGGAGCCGTCCACTCGAACCCGGATCACACCCGCCTCGCGCAGCACGCGCTGATGATGGGAGAACGGGGACCGGCTGATGTCCAGCCCTGCGGTCTGCTGAAGCCCGGTGGAGTGCGACTCCCCTCTGTTCCGCCAGGGCGCGCACGGCCAGCAGCCCGGCCGGATCTGCCAGTGCAGCAAGGACTTTGGCCAGCCGCAACTCGGCCGGTTCCGGGTGTGCCATCTCGATTGCCGTACTCACACGACCGAGCCAGGGCGGTTTCAGATGAGTGCCGACGAAGTAGCCCTGGTGACCGGCAGCTCCCGCGGCATAGGCGCGGCGATCGCCCGGCGCCTGGCGGAGGACGGGCTGCGGGTGGCCCTCACCTATGCCGAGTCGCCGCACCGCGCAGACGAGGTGGTCGGGGAGATCGAACGCGCCGGAGGCCAGGCACTCGGCCCGCGGGCCGACGCAGCGGACCCGGATGCGGTCACGGCTGCGGTCAAGCACACTGTCGCGGCGTATGGGGGCCTGGACGTCCTGGTCAGCAACGCGGGAGTGGCCAGGGTCGGCGCCCTGCACGAGCTGACGCCCGAGCAGATCGACCGGACGATCGACGTGAACGTACGCGGCGTCGTCCACGCCGTACGGGGAGCGCTGCCCCACCTTGGCGACGGCGGCCGGATCATCACTATCGGCAGCGTCAACGCCGAGCGCATCCCCTTCGCCGGGGGTGCGGCTTACGGCATGACCAAGGCAGCCATTGCCGGGTTGGTGCGCGGCCTGGCCCAGAGGCTGGGCCTCCGGGGCATAACCGTGAACAACATCCAGCCCGGCCCCACCGCCGATGACCGCATGACGGAGGACGGGCCGCTGGCCGAGGCCATGCTCAAGTGGCTGGCCGTACCGCGTATCGGCAGCCCGCGGGAGATCGCCGACCTTGTCTCGTACCTCATGGGGCCGGAGGCGGCCTTTGTCAAGCGGAGCCAGCCTCACGATCGACGGCGGCTTCACCACGTAGCCGCCGGACTGGTCCGGATGGTTGTGCGACCACCGTGCAGTGATCGGAGGCAGACCACGACACCCCGGCACCGGAACCGAATCCGCGCCAATCACGGTCAAGTGCCCGCCGTGGCGCCGAGCGTTGGCCGCTCCTGCACCTGCGGTCCGCAGCATCACGAACTCGTGCCGACAGACCACTTTCCGTGACATGACCGCTCGGTTGGCCGTGGGGTCATGCTCGCGGCGCGGGCAGTGCTACGGTTCTGGTAGGCGAAGTGCGGCGTCGGAACGCTTCGCCAGTCACTGCGGTGGCCCTGAGGCGCGAGTACCGGAACGCATCCGGTCGAGGTTGAGCGCCCTGTGGCACCGCGTTGCACGTCAGCCGGGCTGTAACCGGCTCCTGCTCGTCTCGCGTGTTGCCGACGTGCCTGTGCTCACCCTCGCCGGGGCTGATCTTGCGAGAGGAAGCACATCATGACCACTCTGGTCATCGGAGCCCGAGGTGGCGTCGGCCGCCATGTTGTCCGCCAGTTGCTCGCTGTCGGCGAACCCGTTCGTGCCTCGGTGCGCGACCCGCGGTCTGGGGCCGGCCTGCCGGCCGCTGCCGAAGTCGTGACCGCCGACCTCACCCGGCTCGACACGCTGCGCCCCGCACTCGACGGCGTGCACAGGGTGTTTCTCTACGCCCCGCCGGCCAGCGCCGAAGGCTTTGCCACAGTGGCCGCCGAGGCGGTCCTCGAACGCGTCGTGCTGCTCTCCTCCGGCAGTGTTCTGCTGCCGGGCATGGAGCACAACGCGATCGCCCAGGAGCACCGTGCGGTCGAGGACGCGCTGTCGGCCGCCGGCCTGCCCTGGACGCCGGTACGGCCCCTGGTCCTGGCAAGCAACAGCCTGCGCTGGGCGGAGTCGATCAGGTCGAGCGGCACAGTGCGGCTGGTCCACCCCGACGCCGTCACGGCGCCGGTCCACGAACGCGATGTGGCCGCCGTCGCGGTCACGGCGCTGGGCATCGGTGCCGAGGACGCGGTAGCGACCGATCCATCGAGCGCGGCCATGCTGACCGGACCCGAACTGATCTCGCAGCGCCGCCAGGTGGAACAGATCGGGCAGGCGATCGGCAGGACTCTGCGTATCGAGGAGCTGTCCCCGGACCAGGCCCGCGAGCACTACGGTCGCTTCTCCGACCCAGCAACTGTCGAGGCGATCTTGCAGTTCCTTTCCCTGGCCGCGACCGGCGGGTCGCCGTGTACGCCGACCGTGCAACGTGTACTGGGCCGGCCCGGCCACAGCTTCGCGCAGTGGGCCCGCGACCACGCAGAGGACTTCGACTGACGGCCGCTGAAGCCGCAGGTCGCGGCATGCCACAGCGATCAGCGCCTGTCCTGTGCGGCGCCAGGGCCCAGCGGTTCGGCACCGGCCACGGCTGTGCCACGGCTCCGCGGCCTGCAGCGGTCAACCTTCCCGACTGACCTGTGCCGGTGATCGCTGATCGACTCGCGGCACTCGCAGGGCACCTGTTCCCACCACCACGGCGTCCGGTACTGGTTCAAGTAGCCCTGCCCGCCACACCGCTGGTCGCCTTCTCCACACGCGGAGAAGGCGACCAGCGCGCTCGCCCGGCTTCACGAGCCGGCTCGGAAGCTGCGGTTGGGTCAGTGACGGCCGCCACGGCGGTCAACGCGTTCGCCACACCGTCTACCGGCCGCCCCGCCGGGGGCGTTCACGCGGGCTCAGATGGCGTGGTTCGGCATGTGATCCCCGGTCGCACTGTCCGAATGAGGTCTAGCTCGGCGCTGTCCGCACTCGTCGCGACGAAGCCGGGCGAGCGCGAGGAGATCAGGGGACCGCGCGGAGATCAATCGACGTTCAAGGATGGGGTTCTCAGCTCACCGCCATCGACCCGCGCCACCTTCGGTTGAGCGCGGCACACCGTGGAGTCGACGCTCAGTTCCCGTGTGATCGCGCCCTTCGAATCAGCCTGGGACTGGAGCCGGGTGAGGACCCTGCACCAGGTGCCGTCCCGCTGCCATCGGCGAAACAGGTCGTAGATCCAGCCCCACGACGTGTACTCGACGGGTACGTCCCTCCACGGAACACCGGTACGGACCCGGAACGGTATAGCGTGGATCAGTTGCCGCCGGGGCCAGACAGGCAGCCGTCCCGCCTTTACTCCCTTCGGCAGCAACAGCTCCTCCGCCGGAAATCTCGTAGGAGCGGGCGGCGAGGCCGTGTTCGAGGTTCTCGCCGATCACCTGGCACAGCGGTGCCAGGACGGCCGCTCGGGTACGGAGCGGGCCCCTGGGTTCTGGCGACTCAGGAAGGTCCCGACCGGTACGGCACTGGGCACGAAGCTGCCCTTGGGGACAGCGAGGGCGACCGCGCGCGGTGCCGCCGCGTCCATTGCCGAGATGGCGGCGGTGGCGCTGCCCGCGCCGACACCGAGGAGGGATGTGAATGCCCTGGAGACGGCCGCGATCGCGAGGACAAGGGTTCTGCGGAGCGGCATGCGCAGATTCCTTTCCCCATGAGGACCGCCGGTCAGCGGGCCGTTGGCAAGGTGGGCCGTGGAGGCCTTCCGAGTCGCCAAAGGCGCTGCTCTACCCACATGAAGACAAGGCCGATGGCTCCGGTGCCGATGCCGTAGCAGGCGCTGCGCAGCCTGTGGGCCAGGGCGGCGCGCCGATGACGGGTGACCCACGCGCGGGCGGCGGCGAGGCGATTCGTGCGCGCACGGGGCGGGCGGAGGCTAGGGCCTGTCCGGCGGATCATGTGACTTCTCGCGCTTCGGTCCGTTGGCATGGCCATGGGGCGGGGAGATCTCACGAACGAGGAGTGGGCCCGGCTGAAGCCGCATCTGCCCAAGGCTGGGCAACGCGGCGGTCGTTGGGCCAGTCACCGCAGGATCATCAACGGGATCCTGTACCGGAACCGGACCGGGATGCCGTGGCGGGATCTGCCTGCGCGGTTCGGGAAGTGGAAGACCGTGTATGAGCGGCACAGACGCTGGTCAGCGGACGGCACTTGGGACAGGCTCTTCGCGGCCGTCCTGGCCGACGCGGATGCCCAGGGCAGCATCGACTGGTCGATGGTGTCGGTGGACTCCACCACCTGCCGAGCCCACCAGCACGCGGCCGGAGCACGCAAGAGGCCCCCGCAGATCGGGAACAGGCGCGCGCCCCGGCAACACCGTCCCGACGAGGGACTCGGACGCTCCCGGGGCGGCCTCACCTCCAAGATCCATCTGGCTGGGGAAAGCGGGCGCCGTCCCCTGGCCCTGCTGATCACTCCAGGCCAGTGGGGCGATGCCCCGCAGTTCATCCCCGTCATGGAACGCATCCGTGTCGGCCGCCTCGGCGGCGGACGCCCCCGCACCCGCCCGGACCACCTCGGCGGTGACAAGGCGTATTCCTCCCGCCGCAACCGCCGTTACCTGCGCAGACGGCAGATCAAGCACACCATCCCCGAGCCGAAGAACCAGCGAGCCAACCGCAAACGCCGCGGCAGCAAGGGCGGACGGCCCGCCGGCTTCGACAAGACGATCTACAAGCGCAGGAACGAAGTCGAACGGACCATCTTGGCACTCAAGAACTCCCGCGCCGTGGCCACCAGGTTCGACAAACGCGCCTATGTGTTCCACGGCACCGTCACCCTCGCCTCGATCCGGCTCTGGCTCCGCTCGTGACCCGCACGACAGATCTCAGGCGCCGGTCCGCCCGTCGACGAGCTCACGCACGACGTCGAGGTGGCCGTTGTGGCGGGACGTCTCCTCAATGAGGTGGAGGATCACCCAGCGGAGATCGACGTGGCGGCCGTCGCTGATGGGACGCTTGGCCGTTGAGTTCAGCTCGTGGTCGGACACCAGGCGACGGTAGCGGGCACTCTGCTCCTCGTACTCGGCGAGAAGCTGGGGCAACGGGATGTCGACTGCTGTCCGCATCTCAGGATCGGGATCATCGTCGGTCGCCTCGGTGAGCGGCCCCGCAAGCTCCTCGCCCAGGAACATCACTTGGAACCAGTAGTACTCGACCCACCGCAGATGACTGATCAGCCCGCACAACGTCATCAGCGGTGAACTCGGGAGTGGGGCCTTGCGAGCATCTTCGGCGGACACGCCCTCACACTTGGCTCGCGCGGTATCACGGGCGTAGTCCAGGAAGGTGGCCAGCTGCGTACGCTCGTCCCACGTGGGAGGCGTGTCGGTTCGTTGAGTCATCGCGGGGAGTTTCCCGCAGCTCGGAACGGGTGTCGACTCAATTGATCGGAAACACCGTCAAGTGCCACAGCACCGGCTGTGCTCAGGGAGAGCCCAGCAAGATCCGCCGGACAGACCCTAGGGTTCACGGGAGACTTCCCGTGCCGAATGGCGTCATGGTGGGAGTCCGTCCGGCCGGTGGCCTCGAAACCGGTGACCGAGATGAAACTCCCGGCTCTCTCTTCTTGGTGGTCACCGGCCTGAGGTGAACTCCTGTGCTGGACGACCAGTTCGTGGTCGGGCAGGGCGACGATCACGGAGGAGTTGGGGGTGCGGGCGGCGACTCGGTCGACCTCGCTCTGCAGGCGTCCGGTGGGGGCGGTCGCCCGGGAGCCGTTGGCACGCACATAGCGGGCGAAGTGCACCAGGTCTTCCAGGAACGCGGCATCCGGCGGCGCGGTGTCGGCCATGGAGTGGGTGAGCTGGTATCAGTGCCGCGCCCGCTTCGACTCGCCCAGGCAGAGGTGTGTGCAGGTGTGTGCAGGCGTAGGCAGTACGCGGCGCGGCTTCCAGCGCCGGCGGCGAGCTGCCACCAGAACTGCGCGGGCGGTGGGCGGGCGTGGAAGGTGATCCGGCAGACTTCCTCGCCGCGGGTGCGTTTCGAGCTCGCGCAGGCAGACGTTGGCAGCGAGGGACTTGCCCACGCCGGCCGGGCCGTGGAGGCACATCATGGCCCGGGCTGCGTCGTGTCGGCGATGTTCTCGCGCGCGGTCAGGAGCTCGTGGGGCGCGAGGACTTCGGCGTCGGGGAGCTGGGTGTAGTGGTCGGTCGCCTGCGGCGGCAGCTGGCTCGTCATCGCTTCTCTTCTCCGGTGACGGGGCGCAGGGAGGCTGGGGTGCTCCAGTCGTCGGGTGGCGGGGCGGCCGGGATGAGGTCCGGCAGGGCGAGGGCCGCCAAGTCGGTGGCGGTCAGTGCGCGCATGTCCGGCCGGCCGCGCAGGAACCTGGCTCCGCTCATCAGGCCCCCTTGGAATCTATCGTCTAGGCTGGCGCGGTGACTGATGAACAGGAGCGGGTGCAGCCGTCGGGAGTGTGGGCCACGGCGGTGGGGGTGGCCAGGGTGCGGGCGCTGGAGACCGAGCGGGAGGACGCGCTGTTCCGCGACCCACTGGCGCAGGCCTTCGCCACCGCCGGCGGCCTGGGGCCCTCCTCGCCGCCGCTGCCCGGTGACGAGGCCGCGCGACGCCGCCGGCTGGGCGTTGCGTTCTCCATCGTCATCAGGACGAAGTTCCTCGACGACCTGTTGCAGCAGGCCTCCGCGTCCGGGGTCCGGCAGGTCGTGCTGCTCGGCGCCGGCATGGACAGCCGGGCCTTCCGGATGGACTGGCCCGAGGGCACCCGGCTGTTCGAGGTCGACACCGCCGCGCCACTGGACTTCAAGGCTTCGGTGCTGCGCCAGGAGCGGGCCGTCGCACGCTGCGAGCGGATCACCGTCGCCGTGGATCTGCGCGAGGACTGGCCAGGCGCGCTGGCCGCCGCAGGGCACGATCCGGCGGTGCCGACCGTGTGGATCGCCGAAGGACTGCTGATCTACCTGCCCGAGGACGCGGTGGAGCTGCTGCTGGCCCGGATCAGCGCGCAGTCGGCGCCAGGCAGTCGGATGGGGCTGACGTTGGGCTCGCGCGGCGTGATCGAGCGCTTCGGCGCGGACGCCGCGCCTGGATCGGCGGCGTCCATGTGGGTCTCGGAGATGCCCGACGACCCGGTGGGCTGGCTGGCCGGGCACGGCTGGGAGGCCGTCAGCCACACCCTGCGTGAGCGCGCTGCCGCCTACGGTCGCCCGATCAGCACCCCGCCGCAGCGCGAGGAGCGGCCCGGCGGACTGATCTCGGCGGTCCGCCGGCAAAGCGCCTCCCGGTTCCCTGGATGATCGATGCCAAGGGGGCCGGCCTGATGAGTGGAGTCAGGTTCATGCGCGGCCACCGGGTCATGCGCGCACCGACCACCTACGACCACCGAACCCCCTTGGAATCGATCATCTAGTAGGACTCCGCTAGGTCTGTGTGTCGACCTTGTTCAGGGGCACGGTGAGTGTGTGGACGCATGAGGTGAACCGTGTTCGGGCGAAGTTGGCGTTATTAGTGGCGGACCTGTTCGCCTCGGTGCCGCGCAAGTACCAGCGGGCCAAGGGCGACTGCTATCTGCGGGGACTGATGATGGACGGTCGCCGCAAGTCCATCCTGGCCATGGCCTTGCGACTGCCGGACAGCAACGAGCAAAATCTGCAGCAGTTCGTGAACCAGTCCACGTGGGATCCGGTGCCGGTGCGCCGGCGGATCGCCGAGCGGCTGGTGCCGCAGATCGGCCCGGACGCCTGGGCGGTCGACGACGTGTCGTTCCCCAAGGACGGCAGGATGTCGGTCGGCGTCGCGCACCAGTACTGCGGTGCGCTGGGCATACAGGCCAACTGCCAGGTCGCGGTCAGCGTCCACGCGGTCTCCGACACGGCGTCGTGCCCGCTGAACTGGCCCCTGTTCCTGCCGCGGGAATGGGCCAAGGACACCGTCCGGCGCAGGCAGACCGGCGTGCCGGAAGACGTCGGACACCGGGAGAAGTGGCGCCTGGCACTCGATGCCCTGGACGAACTGGCCGGATGGGGATTGGTGCCGCCAGTGGTGGTGGCCGATGCCGGCTCCGGCCAGAACGCGGACTTCCGTGCCGCCCTGGGCGAGCGGGAACACGCGTACGTGGTCGGCATCCGCGGCGATCTGACCGCCCAGCCGCACGACGCAGTCCCCACCGCTCCCGCCGGATCCGGCCTGCCGCCGACCGGTGCCCCGCTACCGGCAGCCACCCATGACGGAGACGGAACTGGCCGCGACCGCCGGACGGGAAGCCTTCCAGGAGGTGACCTGGCGGGAAGGCTCCCGCTCCCCGATGACCTGCCGTTTCCTCGCGATGCGGGTCCGGCCGGCCGGCGTGCGCCCGCGTCGCCTGGCTCAGGCAGCCTCGCCTGACACCGACGTGGACGACGTCATCGACATCCTCTTCGGCCCACTCATCTTCCGCAGACTCACCGGCCACTACGACCTCACGAACGAGCACGTCGAGAAGCACGCGCGCACGGCACTCGACGGGCTTGTGCACTCCACCTTCCGACACTTCCGATTCCAACGGAGAGTCGTGCGGCACCTACGCCCGGTCGCAGACCGCCTACTCCGACACCACCCTCAAGCCCGTCTGGTGGACCCAGGGCACCTACACCCGCCAGGTCATGCGGACGGACGGCAACCTGGTGACGTACCGCCGACTCGACGGCGCCGCCATCTGGTCCACCCACACCTCAGGCCACCCTGGCGCCTGCGCCGTCATGCAGTCCGAGGGGCAACCTCGTCGTTCACACGAGCGCCGGCGGCCCCGGCGAGGGCGGCGCGCTGTGGGCCACCGGCACGAGCACTACCGCACGCTGACCAGTCCCTGACCCCTGCCATGCGCAACACGGGCCCGCGCACACCGCGGCCCCGTCAAGGCACGGCACTCCGGCCACGGCGCCGAACTTGTGCGGGCTGGCGCAGTGCGAGAACAGCTATCGCATCTGCTGCGTCCGCGGCCCTGAAGGCATCATCGTCAGATTGGCTCGACGCCGGGATCCATCGGGCGAGGGCTGACGCCCCTGGCCCCCCGGGGCGGTTCAACCCATATGTGCCACCGCGTAGTGGGCGTCTGAGGACGCCGCGTCGTCTGGCGTCGCTTGCGGTCGCGAGGTCGTACTGCGCCAGAGTCGGCGGCAGGCCGAGACTGTCGCCACCAGCAGCAGCCCGTCGCGGATCAGCAGTACGACGATGCCCGGCAGATTGCTCCGCACGACCGGGCCGAAGCCGATGGGGAATTCGAGTACCGTGAAGAAGCACGCGGCCAGGATGAGCAGCACGGGCCTGCGCTGGACGGTGGAGCGGCTGGTCAGGCAGAGCGCGCCGAGGCCGAGCAGCCAGATCAGGTACTGGGGGCTGATCACCCGGCTGGTGGTGACGAAGACCAGCACTGCGGTGAACGCCGCGTCGTAGAGCACGACGTCGCTGAAAGTGCGGGCGCGTACCCGCCACCAGATCAGCCAGCAGAGGGCCAGCACCGCGGCGGCCAGTGCGATCCGGGCCGCGGTGGGCACATACGGGCCCAGGAACTCGAACGAACCGTAGTGCAGCCGGGAGGTGCCGTGCCACAGTCCGAGCCAGCGCAGGACGTGGAACGGCAGGGCACCCAGCGACTCGATCTCGACGCCACGCTGACGCTGCTCGGTGAGGAACGCGAACGGTCCCCGGGTGAACGCCAGGAACGCGGCGCTGACGCCGGCGCCGGTGACCAGCGCCGCCGCCCAGGAGCGGCGGGTCGTGCGACCTGGCCGCGTACCGGCGAGCACGAGTACCGGCCAGACCTTGGCCAGCGCGCCGATCCCGGCCAGCGCGCCCGCCACCCGGGGATGCCGTGCGGCGGCCAGCAGGGCGGCGACCGCGAGGGCGGTGACCATCACGTCGTAGCGGGCCAGGGCCAGCGGGCCGAGCACGGCGACGCCGGCGACCCACAGCCAGGCGCCGGCCAGGTCCCGGCCGTCGGCCCGCCCGGCCCGCCCGGCCCGCAGCAGCATCGCAAGGACCGTCGCGTCGGCGGCGCAGGCGAGCAGGTAGAAGGCGTGCGAGTACGTCAGAAACGGCAGCAGTGCCGGGGCGAGGAAGACCGCCGCCGCGGCGGGTGGGTACTGCCAGGTGACGTCGCCGACCGGAAAGCTGCCGGTCAGCAGCCGTTCGTACCAGCCGTGGTAGATGACGACCACATCAGGGCGGACGTCGTCACCGGGGAAGCGCAGGGCGCCGAAGAGGGTCAGCAGCAGTAGTGCTCGCGTCACCGCCCAGGCCAGCACCGGCATCCATGTCCGTGAGCGACCCGCGGTCACCGTTCCACGCCACCACACCGTCACGTTTCAGCATCCCTCCGTCAACTGCCTTGCACGGGTCACACTGCCGGTATCGGCCCGCATGAAGGTGACCACACGATGAACATAGTGCGTCATCCTGTT
This sequence comes from Streptomyces sp. NPDC001393, assembly GCF_053597455.1. NCBI lineage: Bacteria > Bacillati > Actinomycetota > Actinomycetes > Kitasatosporales > Streptomycetaceae > Streptomyces > Streptomyces sp. NPDC001393. The sequence goes on along the minus strand of NZ_JBSFIH010000043.1, from coordinate 62,970 downwards.
GCACCACCCTGTGAATGGCTGCAAGCAAGCAACCTGCTGCTCAACGCGCTCTCTTCAGCCCCCAGTCCACGGGCGTCGGCAAGGTGCTGCAGGTACGACTGGGCGCTGTGGGCGCAGTTCGGCCGTCGTACCCCTGACGCTTCTCTGCGATGACCCCAACTTCCCCTGCAGTCATGGGGAAGGAACCTCAGGACTCACCGCGTGATCGCACGCCTTCACCGAACTGGGACTCCACCGGCTGGAGACGAACATCCAGCCTGACAACACTCCCTCCCTGAGCCTGGTCAACGACTGGGGTTCCAGCGCGAGGGCGTCTCGACGCCTTTCAGTTCGTCAACGGCGAATGGAGAGAGACCACGAGCGCTGAGCCATGACCGCCGAGATGGGAGGCATGGCAGGGGCTACCGAACAACCCACGAGGCAAAACCAGTTCCATTGAGCAGGATGAAAAGCCACTCGCTCACTGGGACACGACACACACCGCGATGCCCGATGGACAGCGGGCATCAACACCGGGTATGCATGCGTACCGATCTGTTCATCATCACGGAATCCGAGGACGAGCCATGCGTCGAACTCAGGTCATGCCCGGAGCGGCCATCGTGCTCCTCGCAGCTGCTCTCGTGACCGGCTGTTCTGGTGGGCACAGCACCGCGTCCGGCTCTGGGCCCTCGGGTGCGTCGACAGGTTCGTCCCCCACGGCGACGCCGACACCCAAGAGCACTACAGCAGAACAGGTCGGTGGCTCAGCCTCGGCCACCACCGCATCGAATGGCTATCCGACCACAGCGGCCGCTCCCGGCGCGGCCGTGCCGCAGGTACGCGACGCCTTCGCGGTACTGCAGGCAACATACAACGACAGCTGCGGGACCCCCGGGAACTGCCAGTACTTCCTCAACCGCCTGCTGAACAACCTCGACGACCTCGGAAACTCCATGACGGCCAGCCCGAAAGGCACAGCGCACTTTGGACAGCCGCTCGCCTGGATCGGACAGATGCAGACCACGCTGGGCGGCGACTTCACGTTCGACAACCTCCACAAGCACCAGAGCCGGCTGGTCGCGACCCGCGACAAGATCAACACCTGGATGCAGTCACATCCTGACGATTACCGCTAGTAGGACTCCGTTAGGTCTGTCTTGATCTTGGCGTGGTCCTGCCGGGCAGAGGTCGGTGGCAGGTGGTGCAGATGCCGGTCCAGCAGTTCAGCAGGTCCTGAAGGATGTCGAGGATCTGGTACAGGGTGAGTCCGGTGTGTCGGCTTTTGGGGCCAGCCGCTGTTCGGTCAGGAAGGCGTGGGCGGCGGTGACCAGGGTGGCGTGGTGGTGCCAGCCCGGCCAGGAGCGGCCTTCGAAGTGGTCCAGGCCCAGGCCGTGCTTGAGTTCTCGGTAGTCGTGCTCGATGCGCCAGCGGATCTTCGCCAGGCGGACCAGCTCCGGGATCGGGATGTCGTCGGGCAGGTCCCGACCGACATCCTGCCGTCCTTGGGGAACGACACGTCGTCGATCGCCCAGGCGTCCGGGCCGATCTGCGGCACCAGCCGCTCGGCGATCCGCCGGCGCACCGGCACCGGATCCCACGTGGACTGGTTCACGAACTGCTGCAGGTTCTGCTCGTTGCCGTCCGGCAGTCGCGAGGCCATGGCCTGGATGGACTTGCGGCGGCCGTCCATCATCAGGCCCCGCAGATAGCAGTCGCTCTTGGCCCGCTGGTCCTTGCGCGGCACCGAGGCGAACACGTCCGCCACGAATAACGCCAACTCCGCCCGAACACGATTGACTTCATGTACGTCCACACAGTCCTCATGCCCCTGAACACTGCAGGCAGACAGACCTAACGGAGTCCTAGGCGGTGTGATTCGCAGCTGGGACAGGGCCGGTGTCAGGGCCCTCCTCAGCCTCGATGGCCCATACAAGGGAGAGTTACGGATCTATCTGCGCTTTGTAACGCGAACCCTTCCGTTGATCTGGTGGCGCCGTGGAGGGCCACAGTGTGGGGCCTCGGCACCAAGCCGGGAATGTCGGATTGGACGCCCGGCCCGAGCAGGGTTGGCGTGCACGAACGTGAGGTGACAGATTCATGTCTGTTTCTCGTACGACGGTCCGCCTGATCGCCAGCTGTGTGGCTTCGGGCGCCCTCGTCGCCGCAGCTGCAATGCCGGCCCTGGCCGCCGTATCCGGCCACGACCGCGACAACGGGAGAAGTTACTCTCACAGCCCCAGGAGCGGCCACGACCGCGACGGTCAGTTCCGGGGCCCGGACCGGGAGCGGGGCTGGGACCGGGACCGGGAGCGGGGCCGTGGTTGGGGCCGTGGGTGGGACCGGGATCGGGACCATGGCCGGCACCGCGGCTGGTACAGCGACCGGCACCGGGATCACGACCGCCACCTCAGCCACCGTTAGCCGCCCCTTGTGGAGACCGTGCTGTGAGGTAGAGGCCGGCCACCCCCTCTTCTACCCGCCGTCATAGCCGCCACGGCTGCCACACCCCATCGGAGGGCCGAAGACCGCAACCCGCGGTCTTCAGCCCTCCAGAACGTGGCCCTGTTGACGGTGCACGAATCGCGACCTCGGCATCACCCCAGGGCAAGTGCCGAGACCTGGGCCTGTGCCGGTTTGACGGACATCTGAGATCAGAAGGCTGAGCCACTGGAAGGGGCGGGCCACGGCCTTCGTCGCGGCATCGCCGATGAGAACGGAGAGGTGGTCTCGCTGCCAGCGGCCTCCGGTGGGCGTAGAAGGCGGCACGGGAGACCTTGAGCAGTTCTGGGCGGCCCGGTCCTCATCCCAGGCCAGACGCTGGTCGACGAAGGTGCACGCGGGCCCTACTGGGTCACGGTGACGGTGACCTCGTAGCGTTCCTGGCCTGGGGAGCAGCGCATCGCCTCGCCGCATGAGGTGCGGCGGGCCGTGACGTGCGCGATGCCGGGCCGACGGGCGGTGAACCGCGCCGAGGAGGTCCCGCAGCCGCGGCCGGGCGGGCAAGTGCCGGCGGGGATGGTGCCGCCTCCGGACGGGGCGAGCACCTGCGGGTCCGATCCGGCCGGGGTCGACCAGTAGGTGCTGTGCAGGCGCACCACGACGAGCGTGCCGCTGGTCACTCGGACGGTCGTTCCCCGTGCCCGTTCGTCGAGGAGGAGGGGTGTCGGGGAGTGGCCGGCCGGAACCGGGGAGGTACTGGAGTCCGGCGGTGGTGTGACGGGAGGGGTTCCTGCGGCCCCGCCGGAACATCCGGTGAGGAGGCAGGCCGCGGCAGCCAGGCAGACGATGCCGGTGTGCAGCGGGCGCGGACGGACGGGGCGGCGGCGGGCCGGCAGGTCTGGCATGGGCGCTCCCGAGAACGCCGCCCGAGAGGACGGATGGACTGCAGTGGAGGGCGGGGGCGGGGCGGCGGCCCGCCCCCGCGGTCTGGGGTGAGGGTCAGGAGACGGTCACGTCATCGTAGTAGGTGTACGTCGGGTCACCCGCGTAGTCGTCGTCCTTGTTGGTGAGGGTGAGCGTGTAGTTGTGGCCCGGGGTGACGGTGCCGGACACCTGCTTCCAGCCTGCGCCCTGGGTGCAGGTCTTGCCCAGCAGCGTCGTGGTGGTGCCGGACGTGGTGTCCTGGAGCGTGGCCGTCGCCCAGTCGTAGGTCACCGTGTCCGGGCAGGTGACGTTGTACCAGAAGGAGACCCTGCTGGTGCCGGACGGAGCAGTGAAGCTCTGGGAGAGGGAGGACGTGTTCGTCGGGCTGGTCGAGCCGACCATCGCGCCGTAACTGCCGCTGTGCGTTGCTGAGGTGGTCGCGGAGGTGCTGCCGCTGCTCGTCCAGCCGGACAGGCTACCGGTCTCGAAGGTGCCGTTGGTGAGGGTGCCGCCACCGCCCGTGCCACCGCCCACGATCGGGTGAGAGATGGCGCAGGAGTTGGTGTCGTTGGACCAGCTAGCCTGCTCGGCGAAGGTGCCGGTGCCCATCTTCACGTTGGCCGCGCCGCCCGTGCTGCCGGGCGAGATCCAGGCGCATTCGTCGGAGTTCTCCTGACCGTCGTAGGAGCTGCCGGTGTGGTTGGTCCAGCCGCCGGCCGGGTTCTGGTCGGACATCATCTCGTGCCACTCGTGGCCGAGCGTCATGGTCCAGCCGTCGAGCGTGCCGGGTGAGTTGACGAAGCCGACACCGCAGCCCGCGCCGGAGTCCATGTTGTACGGCTGGTTGCTGAACGCGATGTCACCGTAGGAGGAGGCCACCGGGCCGCCGGTCAGGGTGCTGTCACCGTTGTAGTCGTGCCAGGCGCAGTACTGGCCCTGGTAGTTGTCCGGGTTCGTGCCGTGCGGCGACAGGATGACGTAGTACGCGTCACGGTTGGCGGCCGCGGTGGTGTTGCCGAAGTGACCGGCTGCCTTGACGGCCTCGGCACCCAGCTGGTGCCCGGTCGCGGCACTCGGGGAGGCCGCCGAGTTGTCGTACCACACGCCGGCCAGCACTCCGCCGCTCTGGTACGGAACGAAGTCGGCGTTGGACGGACAACTGGTAGCGCCAGCCGCCACGTTGGGGCCGTCGCACCACTGGGTGAGGTCGGCGGACCACAGCTCGTTGCCGGTGCCGATGCCCTTGAACATCTCCTGGGTTACCGGGGCCGCGCCGTCCGGGTCGCCGGAGAACGTGGCGTCGCCGCTGCCGTTGGTGCTCTGCGTGCCCCACTGCGAGCCGTAGAAGACCAGGTAGACCTTGGAGTGGCCGCTCTGGACGCCGATGCCGTCGATGCCGCCGCCGTAGGAGAGCGTCTGCGGCCCGGTCGCCGCGGTCGCGGCGGGATGGGCGGCCGACCAGGACTTCATCTTGGCGTGCTGCTGGATGGTCGGAAGGACACCGTGCCGGTACGGGTGCTGGTAGGCCGGGTCGTACGGGTTCGGTCTGGCCGTGTGACCTGCGGCCTGGGGCGCGGCTGTCGCCTGGGGTATGGAGGCGAGCGCCGCAGCGGTGAGAAGGGACAGCGACGCGAGACCGGTGAGGGTCGCCCGGGCCGCGCCGCGAATGTGGGGTCTACCCATGGGTTATGGGTTCCTTTCTGCGTACAGACCTCCGCCGTGGGTGCGGTGGAGGCGAGCTGCATGACACGTCGACGGGGCAGTGCCGGGGTGACCACAATTCCCCTGCCACAACGCGTCTTTGCTGGTCGCAGCAGGTGATGCTCCGTCAGACGGCGAGAAGCAAAGTAGACTTGACGCGTTCTGGTCAATGAGAATGCACAGGGTCTTCGCGGGAAACACGGCCACGCAGCCCGCTTTTCATCCGTCAATGCGAAGGCACCGAAAGTTGAAGGAAATACTGAGTCAAGAATTCGGCGCCTGGAGGATGACAAGCGGCAAAAGCGGCCCTGGAGCCGCGGCACCGCCAACGCGCTTGCGCCAAGGACCGCATCCGCGCCGCCCGCGAGACCGGGCTGCGCAACTGCCCCTGCACGAAGCCGCGCAGAACCGCGTCTGGCTGGAGGTCGTCCAGATCGTCCTCGACCTGCTGGCCTGGATGCCGACGCTCGACCTGGCCCGCCCCGCACGCCGCTCGCAGCCCCAAGCACCCGCGCCTGCCGCTGTTCGCCGCCGCCGGCCAGCTCGCCGCCACCGCACGTCACCTGTCGCTCCGCCTGGCCCGGGCGCTGACCCTGGACCCAGGTGATCGTCACCGCCTTCGACCGCCTGCAGGCCCGGCCGGTAGCACCGTCCGGGCACCTGCCGCCTCCAAAGACCATGCCTTCCCAAGGAGTTGGAGACCGCAGCGCGATCAGTAGTACGCGATCCCCCATTGGCCGATGGCATGTGACCCGGTGGCTGGCGGTGCCGCATCTGCACAGGTTCCGCGCCGGTTCGGCTGCTGCATCATCGGCTCGTTCGTATCCTCAGCGCCTCGACGGACCAGTCGATCACCGGCTCCACGGGTTCCGGTGCCGGCCAGCCGTTGATCACGGCGAGCAGGGCGAAGTACCGGTCCCTGCGTGGATCCTTCGCGGCTTCCAGTCGTTGCAACAGCCAGTCCCGCAGCAGGGCGTCGTTGGGACGGCCGACGGCGAGCGCACATCCTGCGGTGAGCGTCGCGACCACGGGATCGGCCTGCGGCGAGTCAGGGCTGATGCCGGATGCCACGGCAGCTTCCACGAGATCGCGGGTGACGGCGACGACGTCCGGGCGTGGCGGCGTGGGCGCTCCGTCCGGCAGGTCGGCGATGTGGTCCTCGACCAAGCTCCGTACACCGGCACGAAAGCCTGCGTCCAGGGACAGCTCCGCCAACTCCACCCATGCTTCGATCTGTTCCTGTGTGGGGCTGTCGGGTAGCTCGGGTGTCATGGAGCGCCGGATCGCGGCATGGCCTGCCTCACTGTGGCGGCCGTCGAAGACCGCGTCGAGGAATTCATCGGCCAGGCGGCGCCTCTCGGCCTCTGACATCATGGCGAGCCGGTGCATGCGCCCCATCTCCTCGAAGGTGGGCTCGCGTCTGGCAGCAGTGGTCAGCACCGCTTGTCGCAGACGCAGGGTGTTGATCTGTACGTCCAGGGCGGCGGCATGTGCCGCGGCGACCTGGCTCAGCGTGAGCTTCTGATCAGTGACGTGCCGGATCACGTCGAGGCCGAGGCCCAGCTCGCGCAGCGTCCGGACGAGGGCCAAGCGGGCGATGGCGTCCGCACCGTAGTGGCGGTATCCGGCGGGTGTGCGATGGGCCGGCGCCACGATGCCGCGGTCGGAATAGAACCGGATTTTCTTGACCGTCAGCCCGGTACGCCGAGCCAGTTCGCCGATCGAGTAGTGGGTGTCACCGTTCATGGCTGAACCTTCATGTCTCCCTCCACGGGAGAGTCAAGTCCGGGAGCACCCCGTGGATAGCATCGGCGCTCATGGGCCTGACAAAGCGGTGGACTTCCCGTGTTCTCCTCATGGACGGCGACGATCGCCTCCTCCTGCTGTGCGGCCGTGATCCGCGTGTTCCAGGGGCACGATGGTGGTTCACCGTCGGTGGCGCTGTCGAGGAGGACGAGGACTACCTTCAGGCCGCCGTGCGCGAGGTATGGGAGGAGACGGCACTGTGTCTTTCCGTCGAGCGGTTGAGTCCCGTCGTCTGGACCCGGCAGACGATCTTCAGTGTCGACGGCCAGACCTTCGACCAGTACGAGGAATACCGTCTCGCCCGGGTCATGGCGGACGACGTCCGCGCGATGAACGTCCGGACGGAGGAAGCCCGTTACGGACATCGTTGGTGGTCGACAGCTGATCTGGCCACTACCAGGGAGGTCGTTCGCCCGAAGAATATGGCCTCTCTCCTGCCCGACGTACCGACGGCCGTCGACCTGGGCCGACCCCCTGTGCATCTGGGCAACTTCAACGAAGACACCGATCCGGAATAGCGCGCCCCTTATGCATCGCGCAGTTGGTTGACTTGAGCGCATGACGTCCTCCGCGTTCGAGACGACCAAACCCGATTCCGTCACCTATCTCGACCGGCTCGCCACTAGTGATCTCGGCCGCTCCTACAAGCGCCGCATGCTCGACGCACTCGATCTGCGTGCCGGGCACAGGGCGCTCGACCTCGGTTGTGGCCCTGGTACCGACCTCGAGGCACTCGCCCGAGCGGTCACCCCGGCCGGCGCCGTCATCGGCATCGACCAGGACAGGGCCATGGTGGACGCCGCCCGGACACGCACCACCGGTCAGACCGTGGTGGACGTCCGGCACGCAGACATTCACGACCTGCCGATGGCCGACCGCACCGCCGACCGCGCCCGCACCGACCGGGTCCTGCAACATGTGGCTGATCCCCCGGCGGCGCTCGACGAGATCCACCGAGTCCTGCGGCCAGGCGGTCGCCTCGTCATGGGCGAGCCGGACTGGGAGACCCTGGCCGTCGACCATCCGGACAGCGACCTGACCCGCGCCTACACCCGCCATGTGGCCGAACGTGTGGTACGCAACGCCGGCATCGGCAGGCAGCTCGCACGCCTGGCGACCGAGAGCGGATTCACCGTGCCCGAGGTCATCCCGGTCACTCCGGTCTTCCGCGACCTCGGAGTCGCGGACAGGATTCTCGGCCTGGAACGCACCACTCGCCGGGCGGTCGAGGCCGGGTACTTCAGCGACCAGGAGGCGGAGGCCTGGCTGAGCCGGCTCACGCAGGGTCCGTTCTTCGCGGCGGTGACCTTCTACATCGTCGTGGCCGAGGCGTAGCCGCGTGTAACGGATACTGCGGTAGAGGCGGCCGGCGCGGCGGTGTCCGCCGTGTCGCCGGCGGTGGCAGCTCGCAAGGAGGCATCGTCGCGGAGGTCGGGCATCGCGGGCACATCGGGTGTCATGCGGCGGGGTCCCGTCGCAGCAGCACGAGGGCGGCGGCGCAGGTGGCCAACGCGCTGGTGGCGATCTGGACCACGATGCCGGTACCGAGGTGCGCGTTGCCCGTGGAGTCGAACAGGTGGTTCCAGTCCTGCCAGTAGTGCATGGGCAGGGCGACCTGCACCACGTGCAGGGTGCGCGAGCCGTTGAAGAGGCTTCCAGCGATCACGAAGGCCACGGCGGCGCCGAGGGCTTCGATGCCACGGGGCAGGAGGAGCCCCAGGGCGAACGCGATCGTCGCGATGCTCAGCATGCACAGCAGGCAGTAGCCGGTGGCCAACAGGACACGGGCGGCCGTCTCACCACCGGTGAGATTCGGAGCGCCGACCACATGGAACGGGTGCCAGCCGAAGACGGCGAGGCCGACGAGTAGGCCGGCCGTCAGTACGCACAGGGTGGCCATCACGGTGAGGACGGTCAGGGCGCCGAGTTTGGCCGCCAGAAGGCGGGCTCGGCTCACGGGTGCGACGTAGAGGTAGCGCAGGGTTCCCCACTCCCGGTCGGACGAGGCGATCGCGGCGGCCGGCAGCGCCACCATGATCGGAAGGAGCAGCGGCTCGATGAACGCCATGCTCGCCATGGCGTGGTTGAGCGCGGAGTAGGGGGAGGCGCCGAACAGGCCGGTCTGACGGCCGTTGCGGTGTCCTGCGTCCGAGGCGAACGAAAGGCCGGCCATGACAGGGACCGCGGCCAGGCAGGCGAGTACGACGAGGGTGCGGATCCGCAGCAGTTGGGTGGTCAGTTCAACGCGCAGCACGCTCACCGTCTCCCTCGGTCATGGTCAGGAACGCCTCTTCCAGGGACTTGCTCTCCTGCTGTACGGACGTGACACCGACACCCTCCGTGACCAGCGCGTGGACGAGGTCGCGGGAGGGCACACCGGGCGCCGTGACGACGATCTCATCCAGCCGTGTCATGACCGTCACAACACCGGGCAGCGCGCGCAGGACGGCGGCCGCCCCCTCCGTGTTGTCCACCTGGAGGCGGTAGGTGCCGGCGGCGCCGAGCAACTCGTCCATCGGTCCGGCGGCGATCAGCCGGCCGTGGTTCAGCACGACGACGTGGCTGGCCAGTTGCTGTACCTCGGCGAGCTGGTGACTGGAGACCAGTACGGCGGCACCTCGCCGGGCCAGTTCGCCCAGGTACTCGCGCAGGGCCCGGACTTCGCCAGGGTCCAGTCCGTTGGCCGGCTCGTCCAGGATGAGTACGTCCGGTTTCCGCATCAGGGCGTGGGCCAGCATCAGCCGCTGCTTCATACCCATCGAATAGCCCTTGACCCTGCGGTCGAGCGCCTCGCCGAGCCCGGCGAGGTCGAGGGCGTCGTCCAGTACGGGAGGTGGCCATGCCTGCCCCGTCGCCGACCACAGGAGTCGCAGGTTGGCCCGGCCGGTGAGGTGCGGCACGCATGCCGGGCCGTCGATGAGCACGCCGACGCGGCTCAACACGCCCGCGCCCAGGCCGACCGGCTCGCCGAGGACGGTCGCGCTGCCGGTGTCCGGGGACGACAGGCCGACCAGCATGCGCATTGTGGAGGTCTTGCCCGCTCCGTTCGGGCCGAGCAGCGCGCAGATCTGGCCGGCTTCCACGGCGAAGCCGAGCCCGCTGACAGCCTGCCTGCGCCCGTACCGCTTGGACAGGTCACGGGCGCAGATCATCGGGGCTGTTTGTCCGTGTGCCTTGGATGGTTCCATCGTCCCGCCTTTCACCGGTGCATACCGGAACATCGGAATTCTTTTGGGAGGGCAGCGATCACGCAGAAGCGGCACCGTCGCGATCGTGAGGCGAGGCACCGTGCGTGCGGGCAAGCAGGAGAGCTGCCGTGATCACGGACGTGACCAGACCGGCGCCGAGCGTGAGAGTGACCAGGGCCGGTACGGACGTCAGCGATCCCGATCCGAAGACGGGCCACAGCATGTCGCGGAACGCCGTCGCCACGCTGATCGCGACGCATCCGGCGACCAGCGACGCCTCGCCGATACGGCGGAGCCGCGTGCGCGGCGGACGCGCGATGAATCCGGCAATCGCGTTGCTGATCACACAGAACGCGAGGTTGGAGGTAGCCGCGACGAGCAGAAACCAGGCGATGAGCAGCGGATCCGTCCAGCGTTCGCCGATGGCCTGCGCACTGGTTACCGCCGTGGCTGCCAGCACGCTCAGCGCGACGAACACGGTCATCGCGCGGCGGCGCACCCAGGCCGTGGCGTCCGGACCGACCCGACGCCGCAGCACGGGAACGCGTCGGCAGACGATGACGGCGTCGCCGAGCCAGTCATTCCGCCAACCGCCGCACAGACCGCGCCGACGGCGCCCTCGCACGAGCGACGCAGCTGCCACCACCGTAAGCACGGAGTTGACGACCAGCCCGCTGATCAGTACCGATGCCCATCCCGAGACCGAGAAAGGGCTCCTGGCCACGACCGCGGCCCACTCGGAGGCCAGCGTGAGCCCGGCTAGTGTGAGCATCGCCCCTGCCGCACGCACCGTCTGCCGCGCCCGATCCGCACCGCCCGGCGCCCGCCACACGAGCAACCGCAGCGCGATCGCCAGAGCGAGCATCGGCACCGTGAACTGAGCCAGAGACACCATCACGTCGTACGGGTCGTCCTGCCACGGGCTCGCCGCCCTGACCGTCTTGTCCTGGGTCTCCAGCACCGTCGACGCCTCGAACACAGCGGCCACACCAAGGCTCACCCAGACCACGGCCGAGGACACCCGCCCGTTCTCCTCCATGGATTCCATGAGCAACCATAGTACGCACCTCGTACTACGTGACAAGTAATATCGCGGCTCGTAGCATGAGGACTCGAGGCAGGGAGCCCCATGCACAGCAACGACGCCCAGATGCTCGTGCTCACCGTCCTCGCGGACGGTCCGCCGCACGGATACGCCATCAACACCGCGATCGAGGAGCTGGCCGACCGCAGACTCGGCCCAGGCAGCCTCTACGGTGCGCTGTCCCGGCTGGAGGGGCGCGGGCTGATCCGGCCCGCGGGCGAAGAGAGCGAAGCCCAGGAACGGCACCGCACCATGCGGATCACCGACGCGGGCCGTGACCAACTGCGTGCCAAACTCGAGCAGATGGCCCGCATCTCCGCCGCCGGCCTGCGCGCACTGGGGATCACCCCGGCATGAACGCGGCCGTGCTGCTGACCCGGCTATACCCGCCGGCCGTACGCGAGCGATGGGGCGAGGACATCAGCCACGAGGTGTCCGCCGCCGGAATCCGCTCCTGGCCCGACACCGACAAAACCCGCGTACTGTACCTCTTCAGCTCTTCGGCAGCGCCGAACAACTGACACTCGACGTGGCCGCCGAAACCTGCACGGCCCTGCGCTACTACACCAGCCCCAACGGCACCACAATCACGCAAGAATGTGCACGCGCCGACGAAGGCTTCGCCCGAAACGGTGATGCAGCCCTGAGTGGCCGCACCCAACGAGCCAATTTCGCGTCGGAGCAGGAGGACTACGAACGCCTGCGCGCCGGAGGCGCAGCCCACGACACCGGTGCCTCGGGCCCTCCGGTATCCGGCCACACGTCCCACCGCGACGCGCGGCAGGCGCTCGCCATGGCCGACGGATCGACCTCGCGGACTTTCGGCCGGCTGAGTGGGAACGGGCCGCAGCCATGGCTGACACCGTCCGGCGCGTCGCCCAAGCGCTACGCCACCGAACCCAGTTCCGATCTGCCCCAAGTACTTGCTGACGCAGCGGAGTTGCCGCCGCCATCGGTCAGCTCCGCGCCGAGGGCTCGGCAACAAGGAGGAGGGCGTCGCCCGGCTCTCCCGCTACCAGCACATCACTTCCTGGGCCGCTACCTGTTCGACATCAAGGACAGGGGCCCCGACCAGGTCCTGTGCCCCTTGCGCGATCCGGACGCGCCCCAGGACGGCGACGAGGAGGAATCGGCCCGGTCTCAGTCGGTTTCGAAGGCGTCCTCAGCAGGTGCGGGTAAGACCGTCAGCCAATGACCTACGCCGGTCGGGTGAGGAAGCCGTCGATGACGGCATCGACGGCGAGGCGGAATCGCTCCTCGACGTCGCCGGCGACGAGCTGGGCGGCGTGAGCGGTGATGAGGGGAAATGTGTCGGGCGACTGGGCGGTGAAGTGCCGGTAGAGGTCCTCGGCCTGCTCGCGGTGGCCGACAGGCCGCGCTTCGGCTTCGATGGCCGCGTGGTTCACCAAGGTCGCGAGGATGTCGGTGGCCCATGCCGCGTCCTGGGGGGCAAGTCCCCCTGCGAGGAGGATGGCCAGCAGATTCTCCAGCAGGCACAGGCTCGCTACGCTCCTGGGCGGTTCGGCCATGGTTGTCATGGCGATGCCGGGGTGGGACGCCAGCGCACTGCGCAGGCGCCCCAGAAGCGTGTGCAACTGATCGCGCCAGTGCGCCGGATCCACGGGCTCGAGTTCGACCATCGCGAAGATGCGGTCCTGCATGGCGTGGAGCAGGCCCTCGCGGTTAGCCACGTAGACGTACAGCGAGGCGGGCCCGGTGTCCAGCGCAGCGGCGACCCGTCGCATCGACACGGCCGACAGTCCCTCTGACTTCAAGATCTCCAGGGCCGCGTCGACGACGGCCTTCTCGCTGAGCGGCGGCTTGGCCGGACGGTCGCGGGTCGAACGACGGCGGGTGGGGGGCATCGAGGTTCGGCCTTCCAGGAGGGGAGCAGGAGCAGCACCCTAAGCGGCTGCCACTCCATCTTAAACGAACGCCGTTCGTCATGTACGGCGTTCGTGACGTACGCTGTTCGTGATGCATCGGCACGCCCGACGCGGCCTCCCGTGGGCCCCTGGGCCACTCCCACAAGGACCCCCATGAACCCCATCTCCCTCCACACGTCCCCAGACACGCGCTACCGCCTTCTTCGCCGTCCTGCTGATCACCGGCGCACGCTTGAAAGACACCCTTGGCCCCCGCCGGTTGTCCCTGGTCGGCTCAGCCGGGTTCACCTTCTTCTCAGCAGCCTGCGCCCTCGCGCCGAACATCGGCACGGTCATCGCCTTCCGGACCCTCCAAGGAAGCGTTCGGCGCGCTGATGATCCCGCAGGGTCTCGGCCTGCTGAAGCAGGTCTTCGACGACGACGCCGCGTTCAGGAAGGCGACCGGCTTGTGCTCGCCCTCACGCTCTCCGGCGCTCCCCATGCCTCAAGCTGGGACCTCGCGCCCGGCCTGCTCCTCATCGGCACCGGCGCGGGCGGCAGCATCGGACAGCTCTTCTGGTCCATCCTCACCAACGTGACCATGGACCAGGTCGGCTCCGCCTCCGGCGCCGTGGAGGCCATGCAGCAGCCTCGGTCTCGCTCGGGGTCGCGGTCCTGGGCATCGTCTTCTTCTCTTCCAGTGTGTTTGCTTGCCGTTCAGAGCGGAGTCCATGATGAAGTCAGTGCAGTTCAGCCGGTTCGGTGGCCCTGAGGTCCTGGAGATCGTGGACGTTCCCAACCCGCACCCGGGCCCCGGCCAGGTACGCGTCGCGGTACGCGCCGCCGGCGTCAATGCCAGTGACTGGAAGAAGCGCGCCGGCCTCATGGACGAAGGGCTGCCGCAGACACTGGGACACGAGGCGTCTGGCGTCGTGGACGAGGTCGGTGAGGACGTCACGGACGTGGCCGTTGGCGATCGCGTGGTCGGCCTGTCGGAGCAAGGCGGCGCCCAGGCCGAGCTGGCGGTGCTGTCCTTCTGGGCGCCGCTGCCTGCGTCCGTCGGCTTCGCCGAGGCTGCAGCGCTGCCGACCGCGGTCGAGACGGCTGCGCGCGGGCTCGACCGGCTCGGCGTGGTCAGCGGCAGCCTGCTCCTCGTCAACGGCGCATCAGGAAACGTCGGCAGCACCGCAGTCCAGCTCGCGGTGGCGCGCGGTGCGCGGGTGATCGGCACCGCCAGCCCGGCCAGGCACGCGTACGTGCGAGCACTGGGAGCCGAGCCCGTCGCCTATGGCGAGACCCTCGTGAAGGAGGTCCGCGCACTGGCGCCCGACGGCGTCGACCGGGCCCTCGACGTCGCCGGCAGCGGAGTGCTGCCCGACCTCATCGATCTCGCTGGCGGCCCTCAGCATGTCGTCACCCTCGCCGACTTCGCCGGCGCCCAAGAGCACCAGGTGACGTTCAGCCGCGGAGACGACGGCCGCGCCCTCTACGTACTCGCCGAACTCGGCGAGCTCATCGAAACCGGACGCCTCTCACTCCCCCAGGTGCACACCTTTCCCCTCGACCAAGTCGGGCAGGCACACCGCCTCGGCGAGACCGGTCGTGCGGACGGGAAAATCGTCCTGATCAACGCCTGAACCAGAAGAAATGGAGACGCCTCACGACGACGATCCCTCACCGGCCGGCTCGGCGTTGGCCCCTGCCGGGGGGCCATGGCAGGCGGATGCCGAGCACTGCGCGGCGACACCGCCTACGTCCCCCGCCTGGCCCCCTGCTCGCAAAAGCCATCCCCCGCCCAGGTCAACGGCAGGCGTCGCCGACAGGCGCAACACACCAGCACTCCATACGGGCAGGGCACAAACGCGACCCGCCTCCGACCTGCCACGCCTTCGACGCCGCCGACCGCCCTCTCCCTCGACGCCACCGTCCTGGACCCCGACGGCACCATCCTGATCACCGGCGGAACCGGCACCCTCGGCTCGGTCCTCGCCCGCCATGTCCTCGCCGTCCACGGGGCGCGCCGCCTCCTGCTGGCCAGCCGAGGCGGCAAAATCGCCCCGGCGCACAAGAACTCACCGCAGGACTCAGTGAACCTCTTTCACCCTGTGCCTCAGGCGAGAAAGGGGCTGGTCAGGTGCGGTGACATGACGAAGCCCCTCGTCGTTGGTGCGGTGATCTCACTCAACACGCCATCGGCCAGGGGCTTCGTTGGTTCCGTAGCGGCGGTCACCCTCTCGGGTGACGATGAGTATGTGACCCTCACTCGACCAAGGCGTGCGGCAGGTCGAGTGCTGCACAATACGGAACCAACATGGCTCCACTGCCGGTGGGTTGAGATTCCAATGACTTGACGGTAAGAGAGGCAGTCAGCCGCCGGTGTGTCATGAGACACCCCGCAGTCTGGAGAAGGACGCCTGCCGGGCCCAACTCACCGTGTACTCGGGCGGGCGAGTGCCTAAGCACCCCCTCCACCCCCACACCCCGCCTTCAAACCCCAGACACACCCCCCTCCCTCACGGCGCAGACCCCGCCCGACCAGCTCCTGACGACGGGCGGAGCCAGACACCACCGGTCCCGCCCCATACCCCGCCTTGTCGATCAGTGTCGAGCCGGACAAGGGCGCCGGCGAGGGGGGTGGCGGCGATGCGGCGGCGTCCGGCGGACCAAGGCCCGGTCAGATGGCAGGCCGCGGTCGTCCCGTGCGGGTGCAGGCGCTCGGTGAGGAAGGCGAGGATCTCGTCGCGGGCCGCGCGGTAGGCGGCGAAGCGCTGCCCAGTGCACCAACGGTCGCCCTCGAAGCGGTAGGCGATGACGGTGAGTTGGTCGCGGCGAGCCGGTCGCGCACCGCACGCGCGTCCGCCGGGTCGAGTTCGAGTCCGCCGGGGTCGTCGAGCAGCAGCGACAGGTGGTTGACCACCGGGACGATCACCGCTGACTCCAGGGCCATGGTGAGGGCGATGTTGCCGGTGAAGCACAGGCCGATCGCGCCCAGCCCCGGCCGGCGCCGACACAGGCGCGGCGGATGACCTCCCGGCCGCCCTCGACGGTAGGGAAGGCATCGTCCGTCCCGAACAGGGAGGGCACATGGACGGTGAAGCCCACATCCCACACCCAGCGCGCGAGCCGCAGAACATCGGGACTGATGCCCGGCATCTCGGGCAGCACCACAACCGCGGGCCCGGCCCCGGCCACGTACACCGTCTTCTCCACCCCCTCAACGGCCACGCTCCGGCTGGTGAAGTCGGTGATCGGATCGTCGTCGCTCATGGATCCAGCCTGTCCTCGGGACCGGTCGCCGGTGAGGGGCCAGATCGCCAAGATCAGGGGTAATCTCGCGCAACCGCGAGACAGGCGAACTGTACGCGGCCGGCGCCCCGGGGCCGGCCGGGGGCATGAAGGGGCATGGGGGCGATTAACAAGACGGCGCGGCAGGCGGCGGACGGTGCGGGTCCATGCCGACGGACCGGGTGAACTGCGGGTCGGGGTTCTCGCGTGCCCGGGCTGCTTCGCCTCCGAAGTGTTCGGCGTCCCCGTCCTGTTGACGATGGCCGGGCATGTCGCCGGTCCGGACGCGGCCGGCTACCGGGTGTCGGTTCTCTCGCCCCGCAGCCACATCATCGCCTCGGGCGGCGCGAGCCTGGACGTGCGGACCTCGACGCGCGGCTCTCCCGGCTCTCCCCCGAGGTCGCAGCGATCCGCGGGCAGGCCGCCGCCGGCATCGCCGTCGTTTCCCTCTGCGTCGGCGCGTTCCTGCTCGCCGAGGCCGGACTCGTCGACCGGCGTCGGGCCACCACCTCCTGGCTGCACGCCGGCGAGTTGGCCAGGCGCTGCCCCAACACCGACGTGCGGCCCGAGCAACTGGTCGTCACCGACACGGCTGTGACGACCACGGCCGCCTTCAGCGCCATGTACGACCTCGCGCTGGACCTGATCCACCGGCACAACGGCATCCGGGTGGCTCGCGCCACCACACGGTTGGCGCTCCTCGACGACGCACGGACCTCCCAGACCCCCTACGTCGCCGCGCAGCTCCTCCCGCAGCCCGGCCGCGAGTTCTCCCAACAGGTCATGCGGCAGCTCGACCAGAACCTCGCCGAGCTGTACGACCTCGCCGCACTAGCGGGCACCTTCCAGGTCAGCACCGCACACTGCTGCGCCGCTTCGCCGAAGAGACCGGACACAGCCCCCTGGCCCATCTGCAGGCCTCCCGGGTCCGCCGCGCCCGCCATCTCCTGGAGACCAGCTGACCACACCGTCGCAGCCATCGCCGGGGCCGTCGGCTACCAGGACCCCGGCACCCTCGCCGCCCTCTTCGCCCGCCACACGGGCCAGCGCCCCAGCACCTACCGGGCCACCTTCCACCGCACGCCCCGGGCCTAGGTGTCGCACGGCCTTCGCGGGCCGCCGCCGCGTCCGGGATTGCGGTGGCTGTCGACATGGCCGGTGTCTTCTTCGGCGCACCGGCCGCCAAAAGCCCAAGGACAAGTACGAGAGACCGCGAAGTGCAGGAACGCCTCATTGTCCTACTCTCGGCAATCGCAGAGCACCTCCATGCCGCCGCGCCCGGCAACGAAGTATGGCTCGACCCGATCCGGGGGGTAAGTGTGATCGTCAGCCTGCCACACAAAATCGAGAGCCGCTGTACGCGGCACGACTCATCGATATGCGTCGCCGTGAGACGAACTCGTCGCCCCTGCAGGGAAGTTTCCTCGGCATTCCTGGTTCAGCGCCGCATGACCCATGCCGCCTCGCTCTCGTGGCACAGCCACATGGGTGGTTCTGCGCGGAGCGCCTACGCCGGCATCCGGCCTCGCGATGCCTTGACCGCGCAGGGCACTTGGGTCGGCCACGAGGCTGACGACCGTGATCGTTGATCAGACGATCCGGCGTGCCGACGAGTAGACAGCAGGCATTTACGCATTAACCTCTCGTCACCTTATGACGTGGCGGATCGCGTACGCGTCCGCTTAAACGCTCGGAGAAGACATGCGCAAGCCTCGCAAGACCGCCGTCGTGGCCGTCCTTCTCGGCACCGTCGGCTTCCTCGGCACCGGCACCGCCTACGCCCACGGGCAGGGGCACGGACATGGGCACGGGCACGGGGACCACGGTCGAGAGAGCGAGACGGTCCTCATCAACCAGAAAACCTCATGCACTACGGCCGACAAGAACGTCGACGTACAGGGCGAGTCCGGGTTCGAGAACGGCCGACAGGGCAACCGGTCCAACGGCAAGGGCTCACCTGGCGCGCAGAGCACCAACCTCGGCTCAGACCTGGGGTGCAACAACACTCTCGTCCTCGGCAAATAGCCCACATGGGTCCCGGCGCCGAGCCGTACACCCGGCGCCGGGGCTGGGGCCCTGCGCGTGCCCCGCGTGTCGTTCGCAGAAGAGCGCGCCGAGACCGACTTCACCCAGCGGCGGCCCGCAGGTCCCGGGGGCACCCCGCGACTCGTGCCGAGGAACATCCGGCAGGCCCTCGACGGCACGTCTTGACGAAGTGAGCGAGCTGCAGCCGCCGACCAGGCCCCGGGCCCCTATGTGTTGAGTCGAGGTCGAAGACCAGTAGGTTCGTGTCGTCGACCTGCTCCCATGTGGTGAACGACGCACTGGGCCGGGACTTGTTTCGCCCAGGACGAGCCGGCGGGAGCCGTCGTCGGCGTGGCATTCCCCCACGCCGATCGCAGTGCCGCGATCCCCGCACGGACCGTCGCATGGATCCCAGCCCGCCGCACCGTACCCGGCGGCGCCCCCAGCCGCGGCGAGCCGACGGCAGCCGAAGACGCCCAGTCCCCGGTCCACCGCCAGCATCGGGACACGTTTCCGCCCGCCGCGCAACGAGCGCGCCGGGTCGCGGGTCGAGAGCGGAGCGGTCGACGAGTCCGAGCCGGTGCATGGGCGGTGTCGTGGGGAACCGAGCACACGCTTACCACGACGCCGTCCAGTCCGTCGGCCCTGGTCCGTGCGTCCTGGTGCCCGGCCGAGCCTTGCACGTCCGAGACCACCAGGGTCGCCGTCCGTATCAGCTCCTCGTAGCCGTGCTCGGACAGCCAGTTGAGCTGCTCGCGGACGGCGTCCAGGTACTGGTGCCGCGTGGTGGACGTGAGGACCAGGTGGTCGACCCGCCCGAGCAGGGCGCGCAGGCTGTCCTGCGGGGGCAGGAAGGTGCCGCTTGCGTCGACGACCAGCGTGCCGAAGGGCCTCAGCAAGTCGACGCCGCGTCGCACAGCGGACGTGTCCAGGCGGACAGGAGTGCCGGCGGGTACCTGCCCGTAGAGGAAATGCGCCCCCGAGAGTCAGTGCGCGAGCCCCAGCCGCGCGGATGGGACGGCATGTGTCCCTGGCCGTCGGGAAGCCCGGCGGTAACGGCCGGGGCGTCTGCCGCATTCGACGCACTCGGCCTCACGGTCGGCTCCCCGCACTGGCCGCCGCCTGACCGGGCGGGACAGCCCTCGGCGCGCGCATCCGGGGGGGGCAGACACTGGCAATGTACGACTGACTGGGGCGACGTTGATCTCATCAGGCGCCGGACGCATTGCTGCGGGACAACGCGGGTCGCTGGACCATCCACGACCAGGGCAGCACGTTCGGTTCATGGCTTCGGGCAGCGTGGGCCCCTGCCGAATTGGCAGGGGCCCACGGCACACACAGCACAGGAGCGCCGGGACCTTTCCTCGGCGAGCAGCATCCTGGTCAGCGCGGCTTACCGTCTGCTGATGGTCTGACGGCCCGGCGTCACTTCAGGTGCCGGGTGAAGAACTGGGCCGCGGCGTCCCCTGCGAACTGCGGGACGCCGGTGTGCCCGCCGAGATTGGCGTGCAGGGTCTTCTCCTTGGTCCCGAAGGCGTCGAACAGGTCCAGGGCCGCCTGCCGGTCGTTCCCTTCGTCGTCCCACTGCAGGAGGACGTGCAGCGGAATGGTGACCTGGCGGGCCTCCTCGAACATGGCGCGAGGTACGAAACTCCCGGCGAACAGAACGGCGGCCGAGATGCGCGGCTCGACCACCGCCAGCCGGATCCCGATGGAAATCACTCCCCCCGAGTACCCGACCGGGCCGCCGATCCCGGGCAGTGAAAGGAGGGCGTCCAGGGCGCCCTGCCATTCCGGGACCGCCTTTTCGACCAGCGGGAGGATGAGGGCGTCGATGATCTCGTCATCGACCGGCTCACCGGCCTCCAGCGCCCGGCGCAGGTCGGCGCGGGCCTGCTCGGCGGCGGTCCAACGGGGACGTTCACCGCTCCCGGGGAGCTCGATGGTGGCCGCGGCGAAGCCCTCCGCCGCAGAGTGCCGGGCCCGCGCCGCCAGCCGGGGGTACATCTTGTGCAGTCCGCCGGGGTGGCCGAGCAGGATCAGCGGCGCCGGTGCGGATGCGGACGGGGGCGTCCACAGGATGCCGGGGATCTCGCCGAGGGTGAATTCGCGCTCGAGGACACCGTCGTCGAGACGCTGTTCAGAGGTGAAATGCATGGTCGTGCCTTTCGGGATTGCCCTGACGGCGCTCCCGGACGGCCTACCGCCCGACCGTGACCCCGGAGGGGAGCACCCATGTCGATACTGCGTTCACGGGTACCACCTCCTCGAATCCCTAGCACGGCCTTGGGAAACGTAGCAGTGTTCGCGGTTGCCGCCAAACGAGTTCTTGCGCGAGGTCCGTGGTCGGATGCCAACGAGTCGGAGCACAACGCCGGGCTCCTTGGGGCCAGTTGATGCTGCCGCGCTCATCGGGTCCGGTTTCGTGCTTGCTTGCGGTATCCGTACAAGACGTCCTGGCGGAGCAGGTAACCGAAGCCGGCAGATTCCAGGCGCAGACCCAGCTGAGCCTCGTTGATGCCGAGATCGGCTGCGGTGTTCGCCAGGTGCCAGTCGTTGGCGGCAAGCCTGCTGAGAAGGTGACCGCGACGGACCTGGGTCTCGGACAGGCGAAACGTCTTGAGGTAGGCGATCCTGCCCCCGTCGTCGATGATGGTCTCACCGATGTGGTTCTCCTGCTTGGGACGGAACGGCGGCAGGAAGCGGGAGAGGGTGAAGCGTCCCATCCGATAGACCGTCTGCCAGGTGTACGTGTGCTCCAGCAGGCCGGTCGCCATGGTTGTGTCGTGGAATTGTGTCCAGGCATGTTCCTGCTCGGCAACTGCCGTGCGCAGGTGGGCCAGGGAGCGGATCTGCGAGTCGGGGATGCGGGCCCGGAAGTCCGGCACTGGCGGCATCAGGGTGGCGTAGTGGTGGATGAGTTCGCCGTACAGGTCCTGCAGGAGCGTTGGGTGGAGTGCGCGGTAGTCGTCGGGATGCGGGACCGCGAACGCGGCAGCGAGCGCGTCGGCGACGTAGACCAAAACGCCGCACTGGTTGGGATGGATCTCGAAGATGCGCAGTGCGTCGGCAAGTCCGCGTACTTCGGCACCCGCATAGGCTTCCTCGACGCGAGGGGAGAGCCCCTGGCGGATGGCACGCTGCGACCACTCCTCCCAGGCGGTCGAGGGGCCGCCGAAGTGCAGTGCCAGGTAGCCTTCCAGCGCCAGGTGCATGGGAAGGAACCGCAGCCGGTCCTTGGCCTGACGGCGGGCCATTCTGCGGTGGAAGCGCAGGCCCATCGTGGCGACGGGAGCCGCGTGGCCGTCGACGCAGAGCTGGGTGCCGTAGGCGGCTGCAGGCGTGCCGTCACCGGTCCACGTGGCGACGAATCCGTGCGGGATGTAGGAGACATAGGCGTGGTGCGGGCCGACCTCGACCAGGCCGGCCACGTCGCCGTAGAGCTGCGAGTGCAGACGGAGATCGTCGATGGGTTCGTCCCGTACGAGCGGCACCAGACGGACGGCACCCCAGACCTGGGACGGGCGGGTGGCCAGGCCGGTCAGGTCCAGCGTGGTCATCGCGCCTGCTCCTGCTGGTGTCCGCTCAGCATGCGGGCCGCACGAGTGTCCATGTAGGTGATCAGTTCGGCCAGGCCGGTCCGGCCTTCCGCGAACTGGGCGAGTTCCACCAGTGCGGGAAGGTCCTCGGCGTCACGGATGCCCGCAGTGGGCACCGTCCCGGACAGTCGGCGGACCTCGAAATCGGACGCGTCGTAGACAGGGTTGAGATGCACGATGCTGGTGCGACGCTCGAGGTCGAGCCGGGTCCGCCAGATGCGCAGCACCTCGGCGGCCAGGCCGGGAGGTGCGTTGTCCCATCCGTCGGAGACGATCACCAGCCAGGACGGGGTGGTGTCCAACGCGTCGAGAATCCGCAGGCCCAGTGGCGTCGGCCCGTACGGATATGTCAGCAGCGCGTCGGTCCGCCCAGACGTCCACAGCCCGGTGTAGGTGCCGGCAAGGGCCGCGAGCAGATAGTGGCAGGCCAGCGCCACGGCCAACGGTCGACGACGCTTGTGAACGGAACCGAAGGCCGAAAAGCTGTCGTCCAGAACAGCGGTGACCTTGCCCCAGCTCCCCCGGTGGGAGCCGGCCACCCGGTCGGCGGCCGATTCCAGGGCATGGGTCAGCTCGGCACGTCGGCGCAGGCGCTCCTGGACCGGCAGCGAAAGCACGTAGGTCGCCAACCGGGTCAGCGGCATCCCGGTCAGGTCGGTCTGCACCGCTGTGGTCCCGCGCTTGTGCGCGGACTCCTGCAACCGCAAGGTCTCCAGGCGGGTCATCCGCGGGGCTATGCGCTCCAGGAAGACATGCCGGGGTATGCCGTGCTTGGCGGCGAAGCCCTCGGCAGCCGTATACGGCAGCTCATACAGGGCGGCCTGCTCGTAGTGCGCGCGGCGCCACGTCTCCAAGAGGGGTGTCGCATAGTGCGGGCGGGTCAGCGGCGCGAAGACGAACGCCCCCAGCTCTTCGGTGGCGGGGGCCAGGTGTGCGTGGCGCAGGGCTCGCTTGAGGCTGCTGCGGTACTTCACGGCATCGAAGGCCAGGTCCGGGCGGGCGGACAGCCAGTCACGCATGATCGCGCGGGTGCGACGGTTGTTCACCCTGGCCCGGCGCAGGGCATCGAACAGTCCGTACACGCGTTGTGGCGGCAGCGTCGCGAGACGGGACGCGATCAGACGGCCCTCGCTGCGGCGCTGGTCGGCCGTGGCCTCACCGGTGGTCTCCAGCAGGCGCCGGATGATCAGGACCGCGTTGTAGTCGTTGATGTCGAGCGCGAGGACCGCGGCGTACAGGTCACGGTAGTTGCCAAGCATGTAGGCATGCAGAAAGTCCAAGGACAGCCGCTGCTCGTCCGCGTCGCTGTGGAATTCACGCTGGCTCGTGGAGGTGATCGACGCATTGACGAAGAGCAGCACATCGTCGGCTGCGACGAGGTCCGCGTACGAATCCATCCCATTCTTTCCTCAAGGGTGCGGAGGCCGGCCGGGGAATGGGGGCACGAGCTGCGAATCAATGCTTCAGAGGCAGGTTCCGGAAGTCGCGCCGGAGTCCCGCGGCCGGCCACAGGACCGTAACAGAGCAGGCCACATGCCCTCTACTGACTTCTCCTGCCGGCTGGCACGGGGCGCTCCCCGGACGCCGGCTGGAAACCGAGCTGGGTAGCGCGATGCGCGGCGAGGCCGGGCAGTGCGAGGCAGGCAGTGAGGGTTCGGCCCATGTGCTCCCCGCAGGCGCGGGGATGGCCCCCACGACGTGTCCACGTAGCCGTTGCAGAGCAGTTGCTCCCCAGGCATGCGGGGACGATCCTGCGACCGTATCGAAGCCCCATGCGAGCGTGGTCAGTTCCCCACGCGCGGGAACAGTTCGGTCGGCCGGCGGGCTCTGTCCCGACCCAGGACCGCGGCGGGGGCAGGCATCAGATGGTGCCGGGTGGCCGTACTCGATCGTGGCTGTGCTGCGGACCGGCCGTACGTCATTCACGCTTTCTGTCGCCGTCCTGTCAGTCGATCAGGACACCTGGGTTGAGGATGCGGTTGGGGTCCAGGGCGTCCTTGGCGGCGCGCAGCGCCAGGGCGAAGGGCTCCGGGCGCTGGAGGTCGTAGCCGGGGCGGTGGTCGCGGCCGACGGCGTGGTGGTGGGTGATGGTTGTGCGGTAGCGGTGCAGGACGTCATTCGCGGCGGCCTTGATGTCGTCCCAGACCTCAACCTCGTCGCCGGGTCGTCCGGCGACGGCCACGGTGAAGTAGGGGGCGGCACCGTCGGGGTAGACGTGGGTCAGGCGGCAGTTGATGGTGGCCGGGTGTCCGGTGGCCTTCAATGCGGCGGCGCCGACCTGGGTGCGGACGGTGTCGATCAGGGCGGGAATCTTGTCCCAGGTGGCGGCGGTCTCGAAGGTCTCGATGACGGCACCCATGCGGGCCAGGCCGTCGCGCAGGTAAGGCATGCGCAGGAACATCGAACGCCAGGCGCTCGCAGCCGTATCGGCCGGAGCGTCGTTGTCCGCCGTCAGCCCCCTGCTGCGGCCGCCGTGGGCGCGGGCCAGGTCCAGGGCGCTCGTGAGGCGGTCGTCGACGCGGGTGGTGGCGGACTCGAAGCCCAAGACCAGGACAGCGGAGCCATCGTGCGAGGCGCCGGACAGCAGTGCCTCCCCGGAATCGAGCAGGCGGCAGTTGGCCGGAGCGAGGTCGGACTGGGCGATGGCGCGCACCGCGTCCAGCGCCTGGTGGAAGTCGGCGAAGGCCACGGACGTTGAGGCCTTGTATCGCGGGCGCTCCTGCAGACGCATCCACGCCTCCGTGATGACGCCGAGCGCGCCCTCGGAGCCGAGGAACAGGCGGTCCGGGGATGGTCCGGCGCCGGATGAGGGCAGGCGCCAGGACGTGTTGGGGCCTGCTGGAGTGATGACGTGCAGGGACTGCACGAAGTCGTCGATGTGGGTGTGGACGGTGGCAAAGTGGCCCCCGGCCCGGGTGGCGAGCCAGCCGCCGAGGGTGGAGAACTCGAAGCTCTGCGGGAAGTGGCGCAGGGTGAGGCCGTGGGGCCGCAACTGCTCTTCCAGCACGGGGCCGAGCGCGCCGGCCTGGATACGGGCCGAGCGGCTGACGGTGTCGATCTCCAGGACCCGGTCCATCGAGGTCAGGTCGAGTGACAGTACGGCGCGGTGGGCGTCGCCGCGGTATTCCACGCCGCCGACCACCGAGGAGCCGCCGCCGAACGGGATGACGGCCACACCGTGCTCGCCGGCCCAGTCCAGCAGGTCGGTCACCTCGGCGTCGGCGGTCGGTCGGGCGACCAGGTCGGGGATTCGGCCGAGCCGGCCCCGCAGGGCCCGGATGACATCGCGGTAGGCCTTGCCCATGGCGTGAGCCGCGCGTGCTTCGGGATCGGCCGTGACCAGGTGCGCCAGTGCGGCCGGGGGTGTCACGCGGGGGCGGGCCATGGGCAGGTCGGCGATGCGGGGTACCGGCAGCGGGCGGGCCAGGGTGCCCGGCAGCAGAGCCCCCATTGCGGCGCATTCGGCGTCATCGGGGTGGGCGTCTGCGTAGCCCCAGCCCCACCAGGAGCGGGTGCGAGAGGTGCGGGAGGCGTTCGCGGTGGCAGGCATGGCGCTCCCAGCGAGTCGGTAATTTACCCAAGGGTAAATTACCCTAGGGTAAGATTGAGTTCATGACAACGCTCTCCTCCAGGGCCGGCACCAAGGGCGTACCGAGGGCCGCGCGCGAACGACAGGTCCTGGACGCGGCCACCGAGGAGTTCGGCCGCCACGGCTACGAAGCCACCACCGTGGCCGCCATCGCCGCCCGCGTCGGCGTCACCAAGCCGCTGCTGCACCATTACTTCGGAAGCAAGCAGGACCTCTACCTCGCCTGCCTCACCCCGATCGGCGACCGACTGCTGAGCGCCCTCCGCGCCGCGATGGCCCAACAAGACACCGACGCGCCGCCCACGCCCCTGCCCGTGCTGGATGCCCTCTTCACCGCTCTTGACGGGCAGCGCGAAGGGTGGTTCGTCCTCTACGACGCCACACTGCCGCCCGGCAGCGACGCCGCCCGACGCGCGGCGTACTACCGCGGCGCCATCGATGATCTTGCCGCGATCGGTACCGCCGACCTCCTCCGCGCGGCCGGGTCCAGCGACCCGCTCGATGCCGACGCCCTCAAATACGCCTGGCGCGGCCTGTGCACCGCCCTGGTCCGCTGGTGGGTCAACCACCCCGACCAGTCACCCCAAGCAATGACACAACGCTGCGCACGGCTCTTCGCGGCCAGCCGCACCATCCTCGCCGCCGACGACGAGAACACGTGAGCCGGACTGACGCCCCACCCTGGAGGCGTGCCGGCGCTTGAGAGACCCTCGGCCTGGCCGGATCCCAGCCGGGCACGGCACGACGCCCCGAACCAGCCGTGAGGGGCGGGACCACGGCTGACACGCTCGATTCGCATGACCGTATGCGGCGTCCGTGGAGCGACCGTCTACTCCGTTCCGAGCTGCGTTCAGCTCGGTTCTCGGCACAGGATGTGCCGCCCTGCCTGTGCCGACACGGGGATCCAGCGGCCTGTCACACACCTCGCACCGCAGCCCGCTCGGTGGCACCGGCGGCAGGGGCACTCTTCGGCTGCCGCGCTGCACGCTCTCGAGACTCCCGCTGCGAGTCACGCAGCCGCGCTTGACGGCCCTTCGGCAGCACCGCGCCGGCCGACTCCAGGTCCAGCGAGCCGAGCGCCACCGAGACACACTCCAGATCATCGAGCGCGCACGGCGGATGGTGCAGCCCGAACACCGACAAGTCCCGGGCCTCCCACCATGGGTGGCGGCGCATGGGCGGCCGCCCGCTTTGGGCGAACCGGAGGGGACCAGGCCCTCGGCGGTGCGGCGGACGCCGGTCTTCGCGGCCGGCACGGTGCGGTCGCTGTGCAGTTCAGTTCAGTGCAGCGCGACCGCGGCCACTCTGCTGGAGGCCCGCCAAGGGTGGGCCGCATCGTTCCTGAGTCACTTTGCCAGGGCCGCGGAGAGGAACTGGAGGATCTCCGCCTGGGCGGCCTCGGCCTGTGGTTCCACGCCGGGCAGGGTGAGGAACGCGTGCTTTGCTCCCGGGTATTCGGAAAGCCGCACGGAGGTCCCTGCCTCGCGTAGCCGCTCGGCGTAGCGGCGGCCGTGGTCGGCGACCGCGTCCTGGGTGGGCACTACCACGAGCGCCGGGGCGAGTCCGCTCAGGTCGTCCGCGTACAGCGGCGAGACTGCGCTGGCGTCGGTTCCCGGCGGAACGGCGAGCCGCTGGAAGAGCCGCAGTTGCGGCAGGGCCCGGGTCGGGCTGTATGCGTACTCGGCGATCGAGGGGTAGTCGAACATCGTCTCGGTCACGTCGACCGCGGGGTTGACCAGCACCTGCGCCTTCAGCTCCAGGCCGGCCTCCCTGGCCCGGATGGCCGTCAGGGCGCTGATCAGCGCGCCGCAGCTCTCGCCGAAGACGGCCGTGCGGACCGGGTCGACGCCCCACTGCGCGGCGTGCCGTACCACGTGGTCGAGCACGTCCCAGCCGTCGTCGGCGGCATGCGCGAGCGGGCTGCCGGGGGTGAGGAGGCGGTGCTCGACCGAGACGACTAGCGCGGGCAGTCGGGCCGAAAGGTGGCTGTTGGTCCAGTCGCACTGCACCGCCGTACCCACGAAGCTGCCTCCGTGGACATGCACCACGAGTGGCAGGTCGGTCCCGGTGGCGGCTTCGTCGTCTCCTGTCGGAGCCGGCCGGTGGACCCGGACCGGGAGGTCGCGGCCCGGCAACGCGATCTCCCGCCATTCGATCGCGGCGCCGGGGTCCGGCTCTCCGAGGATCGTCCGCGCCGCGTTGGAGGCTCGGAAGCGGTTCTCTGCGTCGCGGTAGACGTGCAGTTCCTCGGTCGTGATCGCCGAGAAGTCCGGCGCCGGCGGGCGCGTCGTCGCGCTGGTCTCGCTCATGTCTTCTCTCCCCCTCCCGGCCGAATGCCGGGGATGTCGTCGCGATCTGGCAGGACGTTGTCCTCAGTATGCACGCAGTGCGTGCATCGGCAAGTGCATGGGTTAGGCTGAGTCTGGACGAGAGGGGCGAGATGACGGGCCGAAGGCGATGGTCGACCGAGGAGATCCTGGACACGGCGACAGAACTGCTGCGCGCAAGTGACGCCGAGTCGTTCAGCGTGCGCAAACTCGCCGCAGCGCTCGGGACCGACTCCTCCAGCCTCTACCGGCACTTCCGCAACAAGACCGAGCTGCTGCGCGCGGTCGCCGACCGGATCCTCCTGGCCGCCATGGACGGCCACCGCCCCGAGGGCGACTGGAAGCAGCGTGTCACTGCCCTGGCCCTGCGCCTGCGCGAGGCCTTCGGCGAGCAACCCCAACTCGCCGTGGTGTGGGGACGCTATGCCTCCGGCGGCACCGGATCCCGATTGGTCATGGAGGAACTGCTGCAGGCCCTGCGCGCATCCGGCCTGCCCGACGAGAAGATCCCGGTGCGCTACCACCGCATCGTGATCCTCCTCGCTGCGCTGATCGCCTCCGAGGCCGGGATCGGCACCCTCGCCCCCAAGGAGTACGAACAGGGCATGGAGCAGTTCCGCGTCGCGGTGCTCGGCGCCGATCCTGAACACTTCCCCGCCCTGGCCCACTTCGCCCGCGACATCCGCCCCCTCGGAGCAGACCGCCGCGCCGCGTTCGAGGAAATCCTCGCCGCCCAACTCGCCGACATCGAGGCCCAGATCCCGTGACCCGCCGGATCACGAGTGCGAACAGCGGGGACAGGGCTCGGCAGTCGGCGCCGGTGAGCCGCCACATGTTGTGAACGAGCAGGCGGTCAGTATTCAATCGGCAGAGGACTCGTCATGTCAGGTGTCGTCAGGCAGCGGAGGGAAGTGCTGCGCTGCTGCGAAGACGCCGCGGCAGTTGGCCTGTTCCGCAGAGGAGTTGAGGCCGCCGAGGGAGGCCAGGTAGGTGAAGTGGCCATTGTCGACGCGGGCGACGAAGGCGAAGGAGTCGGGGGCGAATCTGTCATCGTCCATGACGTTCCCGGCTGTCTGCTTGACCTCGGGTACACCACGGCCGGAGCCGATCAGGGTACTCGTGTGCCTCCGGAGGTCGAACGAACTGGAGAGCAAGTCTTCACCGCACTGATGGCCCAGGCCGACGTGGACCTGGCCTGGGCCGTGTTGGTGAACCGCAACGTCCTCGGCGCGCCGGCCGGCAGGAGAAGGGGATGGGCGACGGCACTGAGACGACGTGGCGGCCGCCGTCCACGGTGAGGACGTCGCCGGTGGTGTACGCGGCCTTGGTGAGGTAGTGGACCGCCTCGGCCACGTCCTCGGGCGAACCGACGGGGCGCAGGGGGGTTGGCGGTGATCCAGTCGCGGGAGTTCTCCCAGACCTGCTCGGCCTAGTCGTACCAGGGTGTGTCGATGAGGCCGGGGGCGATGGCGTTGACCCGGATGAGGGGGCCGAGTTGGGTGGCGAGCAGGCGGGTCAGGCCGGCCTTGCTGACGGCGTAGGGGATCGAGTTGCCCAGAGCTCGGGTGCCGCAGACCGAGGAGATGTTGACGATCACGGCAGCGTCCGACTGCTGCGCCAACTCATAGTAGAAGGGGAGCAGTTGGGTCTGGCAGCCACCCGCCGCGTGCTGGCCCTTGGCCCACGCCAGTTGCTCAACATCTACGGCCCCACCGAGACTACGGTCTTCGTCACCGGCGACGGCGCCGATCGGCACGCCGTAGTCGTCGGCGGCCGGTCGCGGTGGCCAGCCCATCGTTCCGCCACCTCGAGGATCCAGTACTCGTCAACGTGCAGGATCACGCGGCGGCACCCGGTTGCCGCTGGCCGTACGGGGCGTCGAGTTGCTCCTCCAGACCGTCAAGGAACGTCCCGCGCTCGTCGATGAGCCGCTTCACGTACTTGGTGCGTCCAGCCGCTGTGCGCGCGGCGCGGCCTTGCCGGCCTCCAACACGCCATCTTCCAGCCTGACCTGCGTCTGCTCTTCGCAGAGGTCACCCCCTGGCAGCAAGGTAGTAGCAAGCGGCGGGGCACTTACGGAGTCGGCCCCGCGCATCTCCGGGCCGTGCCCACAGGACGATCCGGCGTCGGCCGGTCTCGACGAATAGAGACCATCCCGGTTCGGTCGGGAGCAGACCATGCCGATGCTCATGATCCGACATCCATTGGAACATCCCGCTCGCAAGGGGGCCGGATGCTCAGCTTGTCCGGCGCACTCTCCTCCCCCGGTGCCCGGCTCGGCCTCGCCGCAGAAGAGGGTCCCCACGGTAACGCTTATCAGCCGTCCCCGACACCCACCTGCGCCACACCCGCTTCTGCGCACCACAGACGACTGCGGCAGAGAGCGGCGCACCTCGTCGACGAGTCCTCCACCCGCCCGTCGCCATCACCGAGACGCGCGGGCCAGAGCGGCCACCAGTCCCCACCGCTCAGGCGGCAGCCGCCCGCAGGTCCGCTGCCGTCAGCAGCGACAACAGTCCGATGCCCTCGGCCGCGAGGGCATCGGCACCGCCTTGCTCACGGTCAATCACGCACAGAGCCTCGTGCACCTGAGCCCCCAGACCACGCAAGTCCGCGGCCGACAGCACGATCTGTCCTCCGCTGGTGACCACATCCTCGACGACCAGCACCCGGCGTCCCTCGATGTCGGCGCCTTCGGCGAGTCGGCACGTGCCATACGGCTTGGCCTGCTTGCGCACGAACGCGCAAGGCAAGCCAGTGTGTCGGCCGAGCGCGGTCACCACCGGGATGCCGCCCATCTCCAGACCGGCCAGAACCTCGGTTCCGGACGGCACCAGCGCAGCCATCTGCCGGGCGATGTCATCCAGCAGGACCGGGTCCCCCTCGAACCGGTACTTGTCGAAGTACTCCGTGGCGGAACGCCCGGACCGGAGCGTGAACTGCCCGGTCAGATGGGAGGCGGCATGGATACGGCGAGCAAGATGGGAAAGCGTCACAGGCGCCCAGTCTTCCATCTGCCCGCTCCGGTCAGGACACCGACTCCCCCAGGGCCTCCAGCCATCGGCCGTCACGCTCCACAACGACACCCGGAGCAAGAAGCCGACACCGCGAGCACCAGGACCCGTACGAGGGTGATGATCAGCGCAGCCCGGCGAAGAGGTCATTCTCGGGCACGGCCGCGCCGGTGGTGTCCTTTACCCGGACGAAGGTCTCCACGCCCATCAGCTCTGTGAACCTCTCCTTGCCCATCCTCAGGAAGAAGATGTTCTCGCCCTGGCTGGCGTGCGCAGCCAGCGCATCGAACTTCTGACCGCCGAAGTCGGTGGTGTCCACCCAGGTGGTGATCTCCTCGTCCGGGAGTCCGATCTCGGGCATCGCGGCGTCCCCGGCCGGATCCGGCTCCTCCCAGTCCGCGCCGAACTCGCGCATGACCTCCCCGAACCGCTGCATCATCGAGCGTGGTGCCGTCGTCCAGTACACCTTCGGAGCCATCCCGGTCATCGCCAGCGCCGCCATCGTGATGCGGTTTGCCTGGATGTGGTCGGGGTGACCGTAGAACCCGTTCTCGTCGTAGGTCACGACCACATCGGGCTGGTAGTACCGCAGGAGTTCGGCGAGGCGGGCTGCGCCCTCCTCCACGGGTGTCTGCCAGAAGGCGCTGGGGGCGTCGTTGGTCGGCCAGCCCATCATCCCGGAATCGGCGTAGCCCAGCATCTCCAGATGACTGACCTTCAGGACTTCGCAGCTCGCTTTGAGCTCTTGACGCCGCATCGCGGCGACGGCCTCCGGATCATGCCCGGGCTCACCCGGCTTGACACCCCCCGGCCCGTCACCGCAACCGCCGTCCGTACACGTGACGAGCACCGTGCGAACGCCTTCCTCCGCATAGCGCGCGAGGACACCTCCGGTTCCGGTGGCCTCGTCGTCGGGGTGAGCGTGCACAGCCATCAGTGTCAAGGGCCGGTCATTCATGAAACAGTCCTCCGGTCAAAGGGTGCTCGGTTCGAGTCTGCCCTGCCCCGGCCGGCGGTCGCCCCCAGTATCGGGGTGACCAGACGTAGGGCAGAAAAACAAGAGCCCAGGAACACGTCAGGGCGGATGACCTGTTGCTCTCTGCTCCCCGCCTGCGCGATGCCGGTCCCTCGGCCAGTCCAACAGCTTCGATCGGACTGGCTGTTCCCGCCGGGCGCGATCACGTCCTCTGGAGTGGTGTGTCGAAGGCCACTCGATGATCTCGTTTGGGGTGCTATGCAGTCATCCGGTGCGCAGGATGTTCTGGTCGGTTGCTGACTCGATCAGGCGGAGGTGGGCTTTGGCAAGCAGTTCGCGGCTCATGCAACGGCGGGCCTCGGTCCATTCGTCGTTCTGCTCGGCCAGGACCGCGCCGACGAGGCGGATCAGGGCGGTGCGGTCGGTGAAGGTGCCGACCACGTCGGTACTGCGGCGGATGTCCTTGCTCAGGCGTTCCTGAGGGTTGTTGGACCAGATCTGCCGCCAGATCACGCGCGCGAAGGCGGTGAAGGGGGTGAAGGCGAGCAGGTCGTGCTGGCCTGTGTCCAGCTAGTGGGCGGCCTGGGGGAACTTGGTCTCCAGCACGTCCAGCACGTGAAGCACGTGCCGCATCCGGGCCTGGACGGCATCGGCATCGGGCTGCGCGAAGACGGTTCGCAGCAGCTTGCCACAAAGGGCTGGGCCGACTTCGTCAGACGCGTGCGGCCCGGTCCACTCGACCGGGCACTGCTTCCACGCCAGGTAATACACCGTCCTGATGTCCCCGTCGGTCGAGTTCATCGTCATGAAGCCGACCGTCAGCGCCCCATCGACCCGCAACAGCGGTATTGGGTCGTCGGGATAGTCGGCGAACTGCTGCCGGACATCGCCGAGATCCACGCGACAGCAATGTGTGCAGCCCGAGTGGAGTTATCCACAGGCCCGGCCGGGATGTCAGAGTCGCGTGCCAGGATCAGTCGTATGCACAAGCACGCCTTGCTACCCGCGGAACCCCACACGAAGCAGGGCTCCCGTGCCGTTAAGGGGAGGCTCGGAGTCTCGCCCATCGGGCAGGGGCCTTCGTACTGCCTCCGGGCTCAGTGCGGGAAAGCGCGGGGCGGCCGCTGCCGGGGCAGCTCCTCGCGGAAGGCGGAGATGGCGGAGCTGATCTGGCGCATCAGAACCGTGTCCTCCAGCCGGTCGATGTAGAGGTTCGCGCGCGCCAGGGCGGGCAGGTCGACACAGAAGTACAGCGCCATCAGTGGATTGACGAACAGCTCACTGCCGCGGGTGCGCTCGGTGAAACGTACGTCTCCGAACTCCCCCTGTACAGCGGCGGCGACGGACCCGTGGACGATGCTCGGATGACTCGCATGGCTGCGCTGGGCATCGACCACCGCGTCGAGAGATAGGCGGCACCCTCAACGCTCTCGCGAGGCAGCGAGAACGCACCCAGATAGCCACCTGCGCGGTCCAGGCCGGCCAGGTTCTCCAGCACCAGTGAGTGGTTGACGCCGTGGTAGGCGTCTACGCCGAAGCCCACGCAGCCCACGAGCCGGTGCGGGACCTCGTCCAGGCCGGCGACGGCTGCCAGGCTGGCCATGTCCTCCTCCGGAGTGCCGAGCCCGTGCTCGTCCCCGCGCATGAGGATGTCGGTCCCGCCGTCCACCAGTACGACCGCATCCACGCCGCCCAGGTGATCGAGCAGGGCCCGGTAGGCGGCGCGCAGTGGCTGGACACCCGTGCGGGGGAAGGCGTACACGGTGTCGGGCAGTTGCCGCGAGTGGAGCCAGCGGGCGAGGGAGCGCTCGGGGAAGTAGTCGCCACGCAGTGGGGTGTCCGGGCGGACGGCGGCCACGTCTTCCGCGACCCAGGAGTCCAGGTCCAGGCCGTACAGGTCGGCAAAGGACAGGCTGGCCAGGTGGACCTCGGCACCGGCCGACCGCAGCGCGAGGGCCAGGGGCAGTCCGGCGTAGACGTCGAAGCCCCCGCCCGCACCGGCGACGAGGACGCGGCGCGCCTCGCGCAGGCGGCTGAAGAAGACGGGCTCACGGAGGGAAAACACCACCCGACCCTAACAACGCCCGGGAACGGGATCCGCGGTCGCCCTCGGCACGGGCCATTGGACGGATCATTGCACCGCGCGACCTGCCGCTCTGCCCCCGAGGGAGCGGACGAAGGCAAGCCCTGCCGGCACCAGCGGGGAAGGGCCATGCATTCAGGCGCGGACGCGGGACGCAATCAGTCTGCGGACTTGAGGGCCTCACCGTGAAGCAGCAGCCGTCCCCCTCTTCGACAGTTGGCAGGCCGCCGGATGGTGTCCCGCCGAGTCGCGTAGTCGGTCGAGGGTCGTGAACACGGGGGTGTCCGCTCGGGGCGTGCACCCGCTGTCCGATTTCGTCAACCCACCGCTGGAGCGGCAGAACCGGGAAATCAAGCGGTAGGCCGACGCCGTCCAGGTCTTCCCCAATCCTGCAGCAGGGTGTGGCTGACCCGGCCGAGTTGCAGACCGAAGTGGCCGTGCCGGCGCTGAGCGCCGACGACGATCAGGTCCGCCTCGGCCGATTCCTGCAGGAGGACCTTGTGGGCGGTACCCTCGACCGCCTTGCGACGGACATCGACCTCTGGGGCGGCACTGGACCGGCTGGCCTCCGGGGTCCTGACCGAGCTCCATGACGAATGACAGGTCTTCGACCGCCGCTACCTCTCCGAAGGCTCCATGGCCGAACTCCTCAACCCCCAGCCGACAGGAGAGGACCGCCGGCTTCCCCCACCGGAACCGAATCAGCTCGACCGGTGACTGCACCACTTGGTTCGATGTCTTGCTCGGTAGGAGTCCCCCGCGGGTTCTCTCGACCACTTCGTGCCTCGTTCTCGGTGGCCAGGTCCCCTTCCGCGGCACGCGCACATAGGGCCGGACGCCGAGACGCCTCTCGGCGCGAACACGGAAGTCGAGGGGCCTTCACCCGGTGGACGACCGGCCGGACGGGAAGTCATATCCCGTCGGGGGGAGGCACGATTCGCGTCAGCCGACTCGGGCGGGGCATCGCCAGGGCGCAGCCGTCTTACCCAGACGGTCACCCCGATCCAAGCAGGCCAGAGCACCCACCGGTTGCGGTGAGGCAGCCGAGGCGGGCGCCCTCCCGCCTTCAACCGTGAGGCGTACAAGCAGCGCAAGATGGTCGAGTGGTGCATCATCCGCCTCGAGCAATGGCGTGGGATCGCCAACCGCTGCGACAAAACCGCCACCAGCTGCCTGGCCGGCCTCCATGTCTCAGGCAACTCCTCTGGTCAGCCCGCTGATGCAGGCGGAACGGCCTGGCGGTGCGCGTCGCGATACCTGGGCAGCCGGGGGCGCGGCGGCAGGGAGTAGTCGTCGCGCAGGACGCCCTCCGGGAGGACCCCGGTCGCGGGTATCGGCGAGGAGTGAATCCCCGGCCCCGCCAGCCCCACGGACCGGCGCCAGGCCCGGCGGGGAGATGCCGGCTGACGGCGTGGCCGAGCAACTCGGCGACGGGACCGACGGGAAGGTTCACCGGGTGGCCTTCGGTGACCGCCACGAGATGGGCCAGTGCGACTCCGACCGCCGCCTCCCAGCGACGGCTCCACGACCGTCGGATTCGACAGGCGGGACGCGATGCTCAGCACGTTCCAGATCGCCCAGTCGGGAGGCGGACCGGCCGAGATGCCCGAGGGACGGCGCACGACCGCGCCGGGCTCCTGCCACACCGACTGCCACCTTCCGCAGTCGTCCAACCGGGTAGCCACAGCCCGCCCGCACCCCTCGCGCGCCAGGTTGGGACCGGCCCGGCCATCCAGACCCCGGCAGTACCCTTCGCAGTCGTCAGGGATCAGGGTCATGGACCGGGAGTCGCCTGGGGCGATGACGATCCTGTTCCTCGCGCCGACGAAGACGGAGTACACCGGCGCGAACACGCCCTGCCGAGCAGCCGCGTCCGCGCCGGGCTCCTGCCACAGCCGCAAGGGCGGTCCGGTGGGCTGGGGATCGACGGCGTACGTCGCGGGCTCCATCAGCGGAGGGTGGAGTTCTGCCCACCCCCCTCGTGGTGGGTGTGGACGGGGAGGGCGACCCGGGACACCGGCGCCGTCAGCTCCGTGCCGTATCCCGCAGACGCGAGCGCGTCCAAACAAGCTCCCCCTCGCCCCGGCTCCCGGGGATTGGGCCTCGCCCGCAGCGGAGAACCCACCGAGACTCGGAACAACTCGCAGGGCGCTTCTTTCGGATTACCTCGGCGCCCTCATCGTCCCGCCCGAGACCGGCCACTCTCCGGACGCAGTGCCGGAACCGTGACTGCGTGTCCTGTGTCAGTGAAGGCTGAGCAAGGCCCCGAAGTTTGAGTGATCAGGTCACTTCTTCGGCGCCGGGGAAACTGGGGCGGCGGATCGTCGCGGTGAGGCGTCGCAGCGCGGCCCGTCCGGGCGGGCCCCAGGTGCGTTTCCCACCCGGACGGCCGTGAACGCCTGCCTCTCCGATGAGGATGCAGGCGAGGGCTTTCAACAACGCCCAGCCACGGGCGCGGCGCAGGGTCGCCGGGTCCGGGGCCGGCTGATAGGCGTCGTAGAAGCGGTCGACGGCGCTGTCCGGCAGCAGTATCCACGCGGCGGCGAGGTCGCAGGCCGGATCGCCCGCAGAAAGGTCGCCGAAGTCGATCACGCCGCAGAAGGTGCCGTCCGCGGTGAGGACGTTGGCCGGATGCAGATCGCCGTGCAGCCACAGTGCCGGCCCCGTCCAGTCGGGCGCGGCGACGGCGTCTTCCCAGACCGCGCGGACGGCGTCCGGGTCGGGGATGAGCCCCGACTCGGTGGCGGAGGCCAAACCATGGGCGAACCCCTCGGCCTGCTCGGCCAGCGGACCCCCACGGTCACGGCCGGCCGGCGCCCCCTCGGGAGCAGGTCGGTGAAGAGCAGTCAGGAAGGCGGCCAGGGTGTCGGCTGCCTCCGCAGCGCGGGTTACGGGGGCACGGTCGGCGGGCGTTCCCGGCACCCAGGTGGTGACGATCCAGGGCCGCGGAAACCGCTCGGAGGGCTCGCCGAGGCGCTGCGGGACGGGGACCGGCAGGGGAAGATGCGGGGCGAGAGCGGGAAGCCAGGCGTGCTCCTTGAGCAGCAGCGCGTCCGCGGACAGCGTCGCCCAGGGCAGCCGGACGGCGAGGGCGTCGCCGAGCCGCCACAGCTGGTTGTCCCAACCACGCGCGCCGAGCCGCACAGGCAGACCGGCCAGGTCCGGGTGCTGGTCGTGCAGCAGATCCCGGACCAACTCGGCGGTGATCTCTATCTCGGCAGGGGTCATGCGGAGCCACGATAGCGGGATGGTGACCCGCCGTTCGTGACATCCAGCACTGC
The DNA here is from genome assembly GCF_053597455.1 of Streptomyces sp. NPDC001393. Taxonomy (NCBI): domain Bacteria; kingdom Bacillati; phylum Actinomycetota; class Actinomycetes; order Kitasatosporales; family Streptomycetaceae; genus Streptomyces; species Streptomyces sp. NPDC001393. The sequence continues at coordinate 25,802 of NZ_JBSFIH010000043.1, read as the reverse complement.
GTGCCGCTCAAACTTCCATGGCGGCACGGCCTCACCGATCACCAATCTTCCATGGCGACGATCAAGGTGCGGGTGGCACACTCCGTCCAGTTCTGCATGCGGCAGGGCTCGCGTCGAGCCACTCCAGGGGTTCGGGCGGACTGCCGACGCACGTACGCCGTACGCCGCGCTGGGCGTGCCCCGCCCCGGCGCGCTACGGCACCACGCCGACACCCGTCGACTCCGGCCAGCTGCTGATCCACCCGTACGGGGCGGCGCCGGGACTGACGCCGGCAGCCCGGGGAACTGCGCCTCCAGGCCCGCGCCCGGACGGACGGGCATGACGACGCACCCGGTCCGCCTCCGCCGTTCAGGGCCGGCGGCACGGCCGTCAGCGGGCAGTGGAGGACCGACGTCACGACCGCCCGCCGTACCCAGGGGTCCCGGGCCAGGCTGGGGCAGCGACGAGAACGCGGTCATCCGACTCGCCGGGAGGCCAACGGATCCGGGCGTGTGCCGCTGACGTAGGGGCGGGTGACAGGCCGTCAACCAGGCGACGGGCGGCGGCCGCCGGGCCGGGCACGACGGGCCGGGCGGAAATACAGCAACGACGTCGACCCGAGACCGCTCACGCAGGGCAAGGTTGCCGACGCCACCTGCTTGCTGCCGTCAGCCTCCTGGGCCTCGGCCAGGACGACACCGCGGCCGGTCGGCGATACAGAATCCAGTCACCGTCACTTTGCCGAACCAGATCCCGACCCAACCGCCCACGATGTGCCCGGAACTGTGGCTTCCACCACGGCGAACGCGGACCTGTCCTGATGAGATCACCGGATGCTCGGTTTCCTCCCCCGCCTCCTGCCGTTCTGGGTCCGCGAACCCCTGCTCATCGCGGTCGGGTCCGTTCTCGGCGTACGCATCATGTATCTCGCCGTCCGCGATCACGACGAGGTGGCGGCCGGTCTCGGCGTCGTGTTCCTCGTGTTCACCGCCATACGCGTCCACGCGGTGGTCCGGGCCCTGCGCGCACGCCGGAACCCGAATCCGGCGCTCCCCGCGGACGAGGCAGCAGGCGATGCCACTGTCCGGGCCCAGGCCGCAGTCGGGCCGCGTCCAAGCCCGGACATTGCCGAGAAGGACCACAATGCCTGGGGCCAGGCCGTCGCGGCCGTGGCTGTGTTCGGGGCACTCGCGGCCGCGCTGTGGGTGGCTCCGCACGTGCTGCCGTACGACGACAGCACCCCGCAGCCCGCCTCGTGTCCGGGCAGGCAGGACGAGGAGCTGCCAAAGGCCTACACGCACACGCCCCGGGCTGTGACCGGTGAGGAACTGTGCAAGGCGCTCAACCGGCCCGACCTGGCCCAGCTCCTTGGAACTCCTGCAGAGACCGCGACCACGGCGTCCGGCACCAGCAACACCGCTCCCCTGACTGATGGGAAGGTCGCCCAGCCGGAGGCCGAGGTCACGTTCGACACGTACACCGTGGATGTCTCGGCCACGTACAACGAGCTGTCGACGGCCCAGTACGTGAAGCTGATGAAGTTCGGGGATGAGCAGGACATCAGGACGCTTACGGTTCTCGGCCGGCCCGCGGTCCTCTCCTCGGATCACACCATGAAGTTCAAGATCAATCTCGGCAGCGGCGGATCCGGCGGACCGGTCGAACAGGGCCCCCTGGCAAGAACGCTGTCCGTGGCCCTCGACCGCAAGGACCGCGGCGGCTACTACGACATCACCGTGTGGAGCGCCTCCGGAACCCTCCCGGAGGACAGCGTTCTCCTCGGCATCGCCGAGAAAGTCCTGCCGACGGTCACCGAACGTCCTGTTCGATGAGACGCCGAGACGTCCTCGGCCTCGAATGGACCGGCCCACGTTGCACCGTGGGCAACGGCATCAGTCCTGCGGCACGATACGGGCCGCGATCCCCCTGACCCCGTCGGTTGAGGCTGTCGGGATGTGACCAGAGATGCTGTTCGTGACAGTTGTTTCCTCCCTGAAGCAAGCGGTGATGAACGGCGTGGGACCACAGCTGCCTCTGTCTCATCCAAGCAGCCAGGGGCAGTCTCCCTGCGACGATTGGCTTCTCGTCGACTCTCGGCCGAGCCGAGAAGTCGGAATCGGCCAGGGCAGCCGCGGGGGTTCGGCACCTGTGGCGGCAGGCTGGCGTAGGCACTGACGGTGGCGGCGGCACGCCTTCTCCACGGCCATGGGGAGCCTTGCAGGAGGTGGCGGCGATCGACCACCTCGAGCGCGTTGTGGCGCTATGGAACGTCAGGTGGTTCCCCGCCCATGGCGCCGACTTCCCCGCCCCATCGTTGGAACGTGCGGATCACGGCTCGGGAGTCCATTCCGCGGGAGGGTGCGTGCGGCTGTAGTGGGCTCCTCTGGTGCCGTAGCGGGCGAGGTGGAGGGTCTCACCGTCGATCTGGATCTCTGCGGGTGGAGGGTTGGGAACGGAGACCCGCGGGTGGGCATAGGGGTGGCCTTCGATGAAGACAGGCTCCCGGAAGTGGTTCCGGGCGTCCGCCCAGTCCTGTGCCCGCTCGCGGGTCCGCGGGTTCTGTAGGGTCCGCGGGGCGGACGGGTCGTGGTTGTAGCCGTTGAGGCTGCGCACCAGAGCTTCGCTGTAGACACCCTTGACCCTGAAGTTCTCCAGGTCATCCGCGCGTACGATCATGTTGATGTACCGGCGGCCGTTGCCTCGGTGCCGGCCCACGGCAGGCCAGCGACCGTGGCCGGGGTCCCAGCGGACGGGCGGGAGCCACAGCAGGGCGCCTGCGCGGAAGTGCTTCGTGCCGTGCTGGATCTCGAGGCCGCTCTCGCCGTGCGCGGTTTCTCTCGCCACGTTGGCCACCAGGCACCAGCCCAGCAGCCCGTCTCTTCTTCGGTAGGTCCCGTGTCTGTCACGCCTAGAACATTGAGGCACGAGACGCGGCACGAGCTAGCTCTTATCATCTGAGCCAACCGGAGCAAACCTCCTGCGGATCACCAACCGCAAGAGGCATCCGCCTCGTTCAAACATGTGGGCGGGAAAGTTGGGGCTCCAGGTGGGGAGTTAGGTGGCTCTGGCCGCTGATTTGTGAAAGCCCACCCCACGCGGCGCCGCTTTGGCATGCTGGGTTCCCTGGTCCAGCGAGAGGACTCCATGCCAACACGCCCTGCCGCCGCGGTCGTCATAGACGAGCGGCGCTGGTACGCCGCGAACGAACTCCTGGCGTTTGTGGTGGAGCTCGCCGCTCTGGCGTGCCTGAGCTGGTGGGGATTTGCCGTGAGTCACGACCAGGCTCTTCGTATCCTGCTCGGCGCGGGAACACCCCTGCTGGCCATGGTGCTGTGGTCCTTGTTCGCGGCACCCAGGGCCCGGCTGCGGCCCAGGCTGTCGCTCGTGCTCGTGGTCAAAGCGGCAGTGCTGGGTGGTGGAGCAGTGGCCTTGTACGCCGTCGGGCATCCTGGTGCCGCCGTGGCCATGGCGGTTGTCGTGGTCGCGAATACAGCTGTGGCCGAGATCTTTCGCCGCAGGCCGCCCGCCTCGCACACAGGGCAGGCGCCCGCTGACGGCTCACCGGCTTCCGGCTGAGCATTCACGAAGCTGCGGGCAGATCCAATTACGTGACCGCCGACAGGCGCCTGCTGGATGATGGCCTGCTGACGGTCATCCAGCAGGCACGGCATATGATTTCGGCACGGGAATGCGGCCTTCGGGGACCGAGCACCCGTCCTGCTCTGGGACGCGTGCAAGCGGACCGCGACGAACAGCACCGTCCTGGACAGCGTCTGCCAGTCCACGACCACCAACCGCGCGCTGCCCAAGTGGCGTGACCACACGGACGACGGCGAGGCCGACCTGTTCGGCCGGGGCGGCAACGGACTGAAGGTGTCCGTGGGCGACGTGACGAAGCTGTCCGCGGGGCGGCGCGCAAGCAGTTGGCCGACGGCCGGGCTCGTGCTGCCGTTCGGCGACCTCGACGGTGACGGCTCCTACAAGGACGTGGTCGGCGGGCTTGACCTGTCCGGGAACGGCCGGGCCGACCTGATCTCTCTCGACAAGGACGGACGCGCCTGGCTTAACCGGGGCAACGGCCACGGCGGCCTCGACACCGGCCGCAGGTCGGCAAGGCCACGAACTGGTCGGACATCCGCATCTCCTGACGTCGCGGCCCCGGGCCAGCGGGACTACACCGTCCCGGGGAGCCGACTCCTCGTCCGCTTCCGGCAGTTCCGCCCGGACCGCATACGCCGACCCGGCCGCCGTAATGGACGGGAAGCGGAGAAGCGGGTGCTGCAGCGCGGTGCGCAGTTCGCCGTCGTCGTGGGTGAGGCCGGTGCGTGGCAGGTGCACGCCTGGTTGACCAACACATCGTCTGCTCATCAAGCGACACCACGTTGAGGTAGGTTACTGTCAGGAGCGAGTGGTTCGGGCATCAGATCTTTGCATGCCCTCGTGCCGGGTGAGCATCCCAACGGACCGTGGCCGACGTCTTCTTGAGCAGGTCCTCACAGGTCAACCCGGGATTCCAGGAGTCGTCGTGGTTGAGCATGCGGTCGATGAGGGGGATGTCGTCCGCGGCGTCATGGGTGGGCTCGTACTGACAGAACTCCTGGTCGACAACGCGTTTGGAGTCGACGGACAGCAGTAACCCGTTGGAGGCCAGGATGGTCTCCGAAGTATCGTTGTCATCGAGGACGTAGCCCACGAACGTGTAGTGACCGTCGTGCTCGACGTTCAGGTGCGGGAATTCCGGGTCCTGCTGAATGCCCTCCTGCGTCACCACGGCGGGGACGCTGTTGAGGGTGATCACCTGGGCGGGCAGCCACATGCGATCGTCGGACTGCTTGAGTAGGGAACACGTCATCAGGACGGCGACGGGGAGAAGTGTGTACGTCGCCACTCCCCACATACGCCAAGGGCTCCGGGCGGGCACAGCCGACGTCTGAGCCTGGCCCGGGCCGCCGCCGTCATCCGTGGTCCCGTCCGTTGTACCCGCCGTCGCGTCGGCCGTCGCGTCGGCCGTCGTGCCGTCCAGGCTCGGTCGTCGGGACGCGGATCGGCGTCGCCAAGCACAGAGAGCCAGTGCGCGGCCGACATACAGCACCGCCAGCCAGGCGTAGATCCTGAAGAGGTCGACGGGTTGCCATGTGCACTTGTGGTCGGTGTCGTAGAACTCTTCCACGTAGGCGGTACTGATGAACGCAGCGAAGGTGCCTCCCAGCAGCCAGAGCGCCGGGCGGCGGTGGTCCCAGATGACGCGGCGGAGCCAGGAGCGGGGAGGAGATTCCGGGCGTTCGAGGATGAGGCGCACCAGGAGGAACGCCGTCACCGCCCCGCCGATCACACCGATGAAGCGGATGAAGGTGTCCAGCACCAGGGCGGTCACGTTCAGCGTGCCCAGCAGTTCCAGCATGGTCGTACGGTCGCCGTGAGCGATCAGGTAGATCCGTGTTCCGGCAATGAGCGTGGGCAACAGGCCGAGGAAGAAGAACAGGTACTCGGCGAGGCTGGCTTCACCTTGCCCCGGGTCGCCCTCCGCTAAGTGGTCCGGCCCGTCACCCGGGTCGGGCTGCGCATCCGGGTTCGCGTGCGGGTCGGTGGCTGGTGTGGTGTCCGTATCGGCTGCTGCGGTCGCAGATGTTCTGCTGCCCTGCCCGCTCGTCACGCCTGGCCCCCTCTACTGCCCAGTTGTGCGCAGACACCAAAGTAGCGGGGCGCGGTTGGTCTGGCCAGGTACTGGCCCTTGTCTTGCACCGCCGGCCCGCACCGCCGGTGGCCATCCCAGCCATCGGTCTCAGGCGGGAGCATCGCCTTCCTCTTCACCGCTGAGCGCGTCCATCTGGCCGTCGAGCCGACGAAGACCCGCACCCGTGCGGCATGTCGAAGGTCAGCCTCTCCCTGTTCCTGGTGATGCCAGGAGAAGGTGCGCTCGACGGCTCAGCGCGCCTGGCCGAGCTTCTGTAACGGGCAGTCAGTGGGACGCCGCGACCGCAGTGGTGCGGCAGGCTCGTTCGATGTCGGCGGCCGGGAATGGCGTTCGCTTGGTCTCGGTGAGCAGGCGGCGCTGGAATTCGCCCATCACCAGGGCAGCTCGGGCATGCCGGTCGATGATCGCGGCGATCTCGTCCGGTACGCCATCCGGCCGGAGGCCGGCGATCCACTTGCGCAGGAACGCGTCGTGTTCCATACCGCCGCGGAGGCGGTCGGCCAGGTGCCGGCGGAACAGATGGCTCACGGTGTGGCAGCGGTCATACGCACGATGGGCGGAGAGGAACTCCGCCTCTTTTGCCGACAGTTCGAAGCCGGAGCTCAAGGCGAGTCCGAAGTCCGCGAAGTACAGCAGTCGACCGTCGGTCAGGACGTTTGCGAAGTGGGCATCGAAGTGGACGAGTCCGTGCGAGCTCATGAAGGCGGTGCCGCGCGCCAGGGATTCTTCCACCCACAGGTACGGCGAGCCCTCTGCGCCCTTCTGTGCGGCGGTCCGGTGGTCGTGCAACCAGTCGGCAAGTGTCTGCGGGACATATTCCAAGAAGAGCACCAGGCTGGACGATGACCGGCCGATGGCCTCCAGCCGCTCACACACGGCCGATGAGCCCTCCCAGTGCGCGACCGCTCCGTCGATGCCTCCGAACTCGTCGGCGAATCCTTCGGGAGGGGAGTCGGGCAGGATGCGCCAGTGGTACATCAGGGGAAAGCCCTCGTACTCGTTCTTGAGGACCCAGTTGGTGGTCATGACGTGCACGGCCAGCTCCCGCCAGGCCCCGAACCCGGCCGAGCCCACACCGTACTGATAGAACAGCGGAAGCCCGAAGAGGTTCGCCGTCGATCGCGCGTTCTCTGGCAGCAACTCGGAGTCCGTCAGAGGGACCCGCTTCACGAACACCTGCGTGCCATCGATGTCCAGCTCCGCCGACCTGCCGCCGATACCCGAGCCGAGCGGGTCGGCGGCAGCCACGGCCTCGCCGAGCCGACGGTCACTCAGCAGGGACAGCCGCGTGCCCACACTCCCATACGCGGCGAGCCGTGCGGAATACCGAGGCTCCGGGTGGTGCATCGACACTCCTCGGTGCCCAGAAGCAGGGCTTCGTCACATCGCGGACGTTGCCGAGCCTATCCGCCAGGGCTGTCGAAGGAGCAGGTACGCGCAGTCGCCCTGCGCGACCAGGTCTGACAGAGCCGCCGTGGGTCGGATGTGCGAAGATCACCGGGTGAATGGTCTGCGCGTTCGCCCTGCCACTGACGCCGATCTGGCGACTCTCGTCCGCCTCCGCGATGACGCGGCCCGCTGGATGCTGGCCCGCGGCATCACCGGCCAGTGGCTGCCGGGAGAGCTGGCCGAGGACCACTTCCGCCGGGTCATGGTGCATGGCGAGGTGTGGCTCGCGGAGGCCGACGGCGGGCGCATCGCAGGCGCCTGGGAGCTGTGGTGGGAGGACGAGGCCGCATGGGGCCCGCAGCCTCCCGTGGCCGGGTACGTGCACCGGCTCATGGTTGACCGTGGTATCGCCGTGCCCGGGACGGGGCGGCTGCTGCTGGGGGCCGCGGAACGCCGAGTGGCTGCGGCGGGACGGACATGCGTGCGTTTGGACTGCTTGGCCGACAATGCACAGCTCAACGCCTACTACCGGCACGTCGGTTACCGCATCGTGGGCCACAAGGAGGGCAAGCCGCAGCCGGGTGGGGCTCCCAAGTCCTTCACGCTGTGGGAGAAGGAACTTCGGCAGGCGGTGTAGGACATGGGCATCGGGCATGGTGAGCTTTCTGAGGTCACGTGGGCGGTGCGCACACAGGCCGAAGCGGTCATCAGTCGCATGCGCGTTCCGCGCCTTCCGCGGCCGGACAATGATCTCTGCGCGCACCTCGCCAGCCACCCGGACCGGCTGACAGCGACGCGGCATGCGAGCAGTCAGCCCTGAAGGAGCCAACGCACTCGAACTGGGCCAGGACGGGCACACCACGAGGGCCCAAATCCCCTACCGGCGGGGCAGGTTCGAGGTTTGGCCAGACGGAGGCTGATCCAGCGGTGGCCCGACGGGCGGTGGTGGTCTCGGGAAGTGGATGAACCGGTGTGGGCCGGCGGTGCTGAGTCTGTTCCCGCATCGAGTTGCCGATCCAGTCTGGCATCGCGTCGCCTCGTGCCTCGACCAGGGCCGTGGGCGGTGTCCGCGGCTTGCGACTCCGCCACTACGATCGGCCTGGCCCGCATCGAAGACGGAGACTGGCGCTTCCTCGTTGTCCTGCCCGAAGACGGCAGCCACCCGCTGGTCGCACGACGCTCGCTGACGACGTACGTCACCGGAAGCGGACAGCCAGGTCAAGTGACTTCCCTATGGCGTTGAGTCCGGCGTGGATTCGCTCGGGTCTGGGCGCGCTTCTTCGCGCTCGCGGAGGTAGGTCTCCAGCTCCGCGGCCCCGGTCAGCAGGGCCCGCCCGCGGGCGGACAGCCGGGCGCGCCAGTCGCCGAGTGCGGCCTCCAGCGGTTCGAGCCCGCCGGCCGCCCGTACCTGGGCGATCAGCGGGGCGATCTGCTCCAGCAGGTAGCCGCCTCGCCTGAGTTGGTGGGCCAGCCGGGCGTCCCGTACGTCGGCCTCGTCGTAGACGCGGTACCCGGTCAACGGGTCGCGGCGCGGGCGCACCAGCCCGGCGCGCTCCCATTTGCGGAGCGTCGCAGGCCGGATTCCGAGCTTCCCTGCCAGCGGACCGATGAACGTGCCGCCGGGCACGGACAGCGCGGCCGGCTCGGACCCCGCGCCGGGCCCGGACCGTGCGCCCGGGCCGAACGCCGTGGTGGACGTCAGGTCGCGCAGGGCGCCCTGCACGGCCTGGAGGGTTCGCCGGTCGTCGAGGAGTTGGGCGTGGCTCTCGTCGATGAGGCGGAACGCCTCATCGACCGCACCCTGGTTCACGGCCCTCATGATCGACGTCGCCGTCTGGTGGCCGTGGCCGGGCACCAGGGCAAGAAACGTGCGCAGGGCGCCCGCGTGCAGCGAGGTATAGGTGCGGTAGCCGTGCGGGGTGCGATCGGCGGTCGGAAGGATGCCGGCCTCCTCGTAGTTCCTGACCGCCTGCGTGGACAGACCGTGCCGACGCGCCAGATCAACCGGCCTGAGTCGCCTACCGTTTTGAGGGTTCCGTCGCATGGAACGACGATATCGCGGGAAAAGTTTCAACCGAAGGTTCAACGATACCGTTGAAGGCATGGCTACCGACATCACGGACACCGCCCATGCCGTCGAGGCTGCCACGGTCATGAGGCTGCTGCCGCAACGGCCCCGGCTGCTGGCCCTGGGCGAACCCACCCACGGCGAGGAGACCCTGCTGGAGTTGCGCAACGAGGTCTTCCGGCAGCTCGTCGAGCAGGAGGGCTACCGTACGATCGCGATCGAGAGCGACTGCCTGATGGGATTGGTCGTGGACGACCACGTCACCTCCGGCGCGGGCACCCTGGACGAGGTCATGGAGCGCGGATTCAGCCACGGCTGGGGCGCCTTTGCGGGCAACCGCGAACTCGTGCGCTGGATGCGCGCCTACAACGACGGCCGGCCCTCGTCCGAGCGGCTCCGCTTCGCCGGTTTCGACGGCCCGCTGGAGATCACCGCCGCCGCGAGCCCCCGGCAGGTTCTCACCGCGCTGCACGGCTACCTCGCGGCCCGGGTGGACGCGGACCTGCTCCCCTGCACCGCGGAAACACTCGACCGCCTGCTCGGCACCGACGACCGGTGGACCAACCCCGCCGCGATGATGGAACCGGCCCAGTCCGTGGGGCGGTCGGCCGAGGCCGGTCGGCTGCGGCTGATCGCCGACGATCTGGTGGCGCTGCTCGACGCACAGACGCCCCACCTGATCACGGAGACCTCGCGGGACGAATGGGACCGTGCCCGCCTGTACGCGCGCACCGCCGCCGGCCTGCTGCGCTACCACTACTGGATGGCCGACACCTCACCGGCCCGGATGACGCGGCTGTGCGCGCTGCGGGATGTGATGATGGCCCGCAACCTCCTCGCCCTCGCCGAACGGGGCCCGGCATTCGTCCACGCCCAGAACTCCCATCTCCAGCGGGAGAAGAGCACGATGCAGATGTGGCAGGGGCCGGTGCAGTGGTGGAGTGCCGGCGCGATCGTCAGCGCCCATCTCGGCACGGAGTACGCCTTCGTGGCCACGGCCCTCGGCACGATCCGGCACCAAGGAGTGGACACCCCGCACCCTGACACCCTCGAAGGCCTCCTGTACGCGCTCCCGCTCCCGGAGGACCGCTGTGTCATCGACACCTCGCGGCTGGCCACCGCCCTCGGTGACACACGGCCGACACCCCGTGTGTCACCCTGGTTCGGCTACGCCCCGCTGGACCCGGCCCACCTGACGGACAGCGACGCCATCGTGTTCGTCAAGGATGTTTCGCTGACCTACTGAAACTTGGTGGGGTGTTGTCGGGCGATGGTAAAGGTGGGGAGGAAGGCGACCTGGCCGCGGGTAAGAGCCTCGCGGCCGGGCGTGCAGCCTGGCTGGTCTTCGGGGGCGAGGCTGCGCCGTCGCATGCCAGGACCTGGGAAAGGATCGGCCGCGCCCTGGTGGTGCGGGCGCGTGGTCGCGGCTCCGGACGGGTGTCGATGACGGGCCTGGTCTGCTACAGGCCCGGTGAGCGGTCGCGGCTGTTCTACGCGGTCCGCGAGTACACCGGTCGCAAGGATCAGCCGAAGGGTTTCGGCTGGCGCGACTTCCGCGATCTGATCCTGCGCGCCCGGATCCAGCCGGGCGAGACTGACGTACTCATCTGGGGGCTCCTCAGTTCACGGGAACGAGAGTCAAGTAGGCCAGGCCCATGACACCGCGATATCCTCGGAGCCACGTATCGCGGTGACGGTCCACACGAGCTCGGGCCTCCTTCGCCAGGGGGTGGTCGGGATGGGCGGCGAGCCATTCCTCGACGTCGGACTGGTAGGCGGACTCGAAGTGCTCCCACTCCTCAAGGCTCGCAGTCTCGATCCAGGCAGGGCGAAAGCCCGCGGCGATGGCGAGGTCGACGAGGTCAGGGAGGTTGTGGAACTCGGACGCAGAGGCTTCCGGCCACATGGCCGACAACTCGTCAGGAGTGGGCGTACGTTGCCAGAAGCCCTCGCCGAGAAGGACACGGCCGCCGGGCGCCACCAGGCGGCGGAGGGCATGGAGTGCGGCGGCGGTGTGCTCCGGGGGCTGGGCGTCACTGAGGGCGTGGCTGGCGCCCAGGCACAACACGATGTCGGCAGGGCCTCGGGCGGTGCCGGCAGCGGACTCCTGGATGAAGCGGACGCGTTCGGCCAGCCCGCGGGTCTCGGCGTTGGCGCGCCCGCGGGCGAGGTCGTCCTCATTGAGGTCGATACCGACACCAGTCGCACCGGGTGCCGCCTCAAGGAGGCGGAGCATGAACTCGCCCCAGCCACAGCCGATGTCAAGCACAGCAGTCGAAGCGGTTGGCATCGTTCGATTGGTGAGCCGGCGGATCATCCCGGCGGCCCGGTCATCGGAGAGGGGGCCGTGGAAGCTGAGTTGGGTTAGTCGCGGCGGGGCGGTGGTGTCGTCCATGAGCCGGAACAGTAGGCACGGCTCGGCTGTCCGCGACACCGAATTTCCGTATGCCGGTGCCATCCGGGTGGTCGTCGGCAGCCTGGCCGACCCGACCTGCTCACGGATGGCTGCCCGACATTACTGACTGCACCGGCTACCTCCTGCCCGAGACCTCGATGCCCCCGACGCCGCGCCCGGGCCGACGGCGGCTCTGCGGCCCGGCCTCGACCCCATCTGGTGGAACGGCCGGATCATCGGCGCCTGGGCCCAGCGCGCGGACAGACACATCAACCACCGCCTCCTGCCTCCGGGATCACCTGGCTGACGTCCGGTCTGGATGACAAGCGGGCGGTATGCCAACCGCTGGGACACGCGCCCCGGCTCACTTCTCGTCCGGTGATCCAGGGGCGGACACTCTGGGTGAGGCCGCCCGATTCCGCTCTCCGGCGCTGGGCGCCGCGAGGGCCAACCTGCGATGCGTACGCCGGAACATGGTGCGGGCCATGAAGGGGTGTACGCGCCTCACGATGCCCCAGTAAAGGCGTGCGCGCAGGCTGTCGGCCTTCACCGCCGTGCTGAGGGTGACGTACCGCTCATCGATCAGGATCGAGGCGCGGGCGGTCAGACCCGCGGTGTTCACGTCCAGCAGCAGTTCGCCGTCCGCTTGGGCGAGGACCGGGAAGGCGCTGCGCAGGATGCCCGTCCAGGCCGCCGGGTCACGCGGCAGGCCGGGCAGGAGCTCCATCTGGTACGCGTCCTGGTAGTCGGTGCGGTCGAGGCAGGTACGGATCAGCCGGGCCGCCGCCGGTGTGGCGACGGCCTGGGGGCGGGCCCAGCCGAGCCGGTGGAGCAGCCGGACCCACGGTGTCCAGCGCGCGGGGCGGGCAACGCCACCGGCCGCAGCCCGCTCGATGTTGTCGAAGATCTCCTCGACCATGGTGTCGTGGATGTGCCGTATGACGCAGGCCCACTGGAGCCGCAGGAGGCCGCACGCCTCGCACTCGAGGACATGGCGTACGCGGCAGCGTCCGGCACCGAGCGGTGCGACCGTCAGTTCGTGGTATCCGTCGAGGCCGCCGTCCGCCGGGGTGTCGAAGCGGACACGACGCCCGGGTTCGTAAGCCGTGACGTGGTAGCGGATCCGGCCGTGCCCGCCTTCGGAGCCCACGGCGAGCGGGCCGTCGAGGCGCATCCGCGGCCAGGCCGGGGTCGGGAAGATCGGGTCGTCCGCGGCGGAGAGGCGGTCGAGCAGGGCGCCGACGGCCGCCGCGGGAGCCTCGATCACACGCTCGTGGACATTGCAGATCGCGGTCACCGAGCACCTCCATACGCCACCGTACGGTTGACCATACGATAGCGTATGGTCATGGCGCAACGGCAGCAACGGCAGCAACGGCAGGACAGAAAGGCCCGGTTGACCGCCCAGGACTGGGCGGACGCCGCACTCACCGCGATCGGCGAGGGCGGTGTCGCGGCCGTCGCCGTGGAACCTCTGGCAGCCCGGCTCGGCACGACCAAGGGCAGCTTCTACTGGCACTTCGCCAACCGTGACGCGCTCATCGAGGCCGCTCTCGACCGCTGGGCGGAGATCAACACCGAGGGCACCATCAGCGAGGTGGAGGCGGAGCCAGACCCCAGGAAGCGGATCCATCTGCTCTTCACCGCAGCCGTCACGTCGGCCACGGCCGACCCCCTCGAGGTCGCGCTGCTCGCCACCGCCAAGCACCCGCAAGTGGCGGTGGCCCTGCGCCGGGTGACCGAACGCAGGGTGGCGTACGTCGCACAGCTCTTCGCCGACCTCGGCTTCCCCGAACCTGAGGCCCGCCGCCGCGGACTCCTCGCGTACACCGTCTATCTGGGCCACGCCCAACTCGGCCACGCGGTGCCCTCGGTGCTGCCCCCGGAGGAGGGCGGGGAGTTCGGCGCGTATCTCCACGAAGTACTGGAGGTGTTGATGAAGCGCTAGGGATGCGGATCAGCCGGACGTGGTCGCGATCACGAGACCGAAGCCGATCAGCACGACGCCCGTGGCGCACCCGAGCGTGGCGGGTCCGTGGATCTTCGAGGAAGTGTCCGGCCTTGGCCAGCAGGAGCACATAGCTGCCCAGCCAGGCGAGGGTGAGGGTGGTGTGGAGAAGGACGAGGAGCGTCATTGCCCAGGCGGTCGGCAGGTGGGGCGGGGCCGGCGTGGGCAGCAGGCCGGTGTAGGAGACGGCGATCTTCGGGTTGAGGACGTTGCTCAGCAGCCCGGTCTCGATTCCGCCCACGGCGCGCAGTGCGTCCCCGCGGCCGGCCACGAGGGCACGTCGGGTCACCACCACCATGGGCCCTGCCGCGACGCCCTCCGCCGCGCGGACACCTCCCGCGACAACCAGGCGTAGGACGACGCAGCTCGGTGTCGGCTCCCCGGCTGCGTGCCGTCATTCGGTACAGCAGCAGGTAGAGGCTGCCTGCGACCTTCGGTTACACGGACTGGGCCGGGTCACCGACCACGCGCATGGCGGCCGTGAGCGCCTGGAACACGCGCTCTCGAGGTGGGAAGCACCGATGTCGCTCGCGCCGAGATTTGGGACACGCTTTACGGGGGGTGCGCAACTGTGGCGACGTCCTCGCTGTCTGACAGGGAGTCGGGCCCGTCAGGGCCGAAGAGCGAGAGAGCGGGGCAGATCGTGGGACGGCGCAAGGGCGGCATAGGGATCGCACTCGTCACGGGTGCGATGCTGGTGGGCGTGAGTGCCTGCGGTGGGGGCCGCACTGACGCGGCCAGCGGGGCCGACGCGAAGGCGTCGGGCAAGCCGAGTGCGAGTGCCTCGCCGTCACCGACGAAGCCCGCGGGCCCGCCGATGCTGCTGGACTCGATCATGCCGCAGTCGGGAACCACGGTCGGGGTGGCCATGCCGATCTCGGTGGTCTTCACGAACCCGGTGGCGGCAAAGGCACGAGCCACGGTGGAAAAGCACATGAAGGTGAGCGCCTCGCAGCCGGTGGCGGGCGCCTGGCACTGGTTCGGCGACCAGCGCGCCGACTGGCGACCGAAGACGTACTGGCCCTCCGGCACGAAGGTGAAGATCGAGGCTGACCTCCAGGGTGTCAGCAACGGCAGCGGGCGCTACGGCGTGCACAACTACACGCACACCTTCACGATCGGCGACGACGTGCGCGCGGACGTCTCGGTGACCGGCCACACCATGAAGGTGACCCGGAACGGCAAGCTGGTGCGCACCCTGTCGATCAATGCGGGCAGCGCTCAGTATCCGACGTGGAACGGCACGATGGCCGTCATCGACAAGCAGGAGAAGGTCCACATGACCTCCTGCAGCGTCGGCATCAGCTGCGACAAGGGCAGCCCCAACTACTACGACCTGACGCTGCCCTGGGACGTCCACCTGACCCAGTCCGGCACGTACGTGCACTACTCGACCGGCGACCCCTATCCGGGCAGCGGCAGCGCCCGCGGCTCGCACGGCTGCGTCCACCTGTCCATGTCAGACGCCAAGTGGTTCTACGGCCAGGTCAAGCAGGGTGACCCCGTCACCATCACCGGCTCGCCCCGTGCGAAAGCCCCGGCCGACAACGGCTACGCCGACTTCAACCTGGGATGGGACGAGTGGCTCGCGGGCAGCGGGTCCGGGATGGGCACGACCGGGACGCTGTGATCTGCTGCGGTGGCGGCGCCGGTCAGCACTCGATGATGTCGACGGCGCGGCCACCGTCGTACTCGCCCTTCGGGAGTCAAAGGACAACGCAGAGAAGCCGACCCTTTCGATGGCGTTCGTCATACAAAGCGAAATCAGCGACCGACACGGCATATTGAGCGCCATTGATCCCAAATTGCTACAAAGCGGGCATATATGCTCACGTTGAGTAGTCAACCCCGGGGCTTGATGTCCCGGTACGAAAGGGTCGAATCATGCGCAAGATTCAGCGCGTTGCCGTCGTAGCCGCCGCGGTCGCGGGGCTCTCCGTCCTTGGCGCCGGAGTCAGCTTTGCCGGTGGCTACGGCGCCCCGCCGCAGGTCACCGCGGTGGCCAACTCGCAGGCCACGGCCGTGGCGGTCGGGGGCGGCACCGCGGTAGCCAACTCACAGGCCACCGCCGTGGCCACGTGGGGCGGTTACCAGTACAACCGGCCGTACTACGCCCCGCAGTCGGCTCCGTACTCCGCCCCGCAGACAGCGCCGGCCGCCGGCTACGACCCGCAGGTGGCTCCCTACGCTGCCCCGCAGGCGGCGCCGGCTCCGTACGCCGCGCCGCAGTACTCCGCCAGCTAACGGCCCGGACTCGCCGCCGAGGCTGAGCGGCGATCACTGAGTGTCAGGTCCAGGGTTGCCCAGGCGCCGCCTTCATGCGGGTTCACGTATGTCACCTGGGCGCCCAGGACCTGGGCCTGGCCCATGACGATGAACGGCGACGGCCGCGATGTCGTCGTCGAGCCTGCCGCCACTGTAGTGGAGCAGGTCTTGGTGGAGCCGGTCCAGCAGCTCACGGGGCGCCGCCGGACCGAGCTGCTGCATCCACTCCGGCAGCGGGAAGAACGTGCCGGTGCGGTCCCGGGTCTCCGTCACACCGTCGGTGTAGAGCAGCATCTGGTCGCCCGCGGCGAAGGCGACGGTGTCGACGTGGTAGTCCTCCCCGAGGAGTGTCGCGAGATTGAGCGGCGGGGAGGGGACGGTGGGCTCGACGACGCGGATCGCTCCGTTCTGCACCAGGAGTGGCGGGGGGTGCCCACAGTTGAGGATCTTCACGTGCCCACCGACGTACGGGATCTCGGCGATCAGTGCGGTAGCGAAGTGCTCAGGCTGATCCGGGTCGAGGATCGCGACGCTGTAGCGGCACATGCTGGTCTCCAGGCGATGGATGATGCCCCTCAGGTCGGGCTGGTCGTACGCGTTCTCCCGGAAACAGTTGATCACCGCCGAGGCCGCGCCCACCGCCGACAGCCCCTTGCCCCGCACGTCACCGATGAGCAGCCGGACCCCGTACGGCGTGTCGGCCACCTCGTAGAAGTCGCCTCCGATGCGGGCCTGCTCCTGGGCCGCCAGATACAGCGACTCGATCTCGACGTCCTGGACCCGGCGCGGCAGCGGGCGCAGCAGCACCTGCTGTGCCGCGTCGGCGACGAGCCGGATCTGGAAGAGCGTCTCCTCCCGCTGGAGTCGGAGATGGCTCGTGTAGGCGGCCGCCAAGGTGACCGCGACGATCGCAGCCGCCGTGTACGGCGTCCCCAGATCGGAGTAGACGAGGCTGAGTCCGATCATCACCAGCAGGCAGAACGCCCCCAGCAGGATCGTCGCGAGCACGGGCCACATCGCGGCGGCGAGGGCGGGCGCGGCGGGCAGGAGACGGCTGAAGGCGATCTCCCGGGGGGTGGCGAAGGCCAGGGCGGCGATGAGGACGGTGAGAATCACGGGCGACAGCAGTACGGGCTCGCGTCGGCCACCGTAGGGCGGGCGATGACGCCGAGGCCGTCCTGTCCTGATCACAAAACGTATCTTATCGGGGCATAACGGGCTTCGTTCCCTGGGTGCGCATGCTCCCCGCGCGCCGTGGTCCCCCTCGAGCGCCTCCATGCCCTGCACAGTCCTGGCTCACGCGGAATCCGCGCCCATCGGAACGAGCCCCGAGGACTCACCCCGGTGCTATCAAGGGTGTATGGAGGTATTTTCCGGGCATCCTCGCCGCCCGGAACGTCATCCGCCCTTCGGACGCACGCGCGAACGTCACGCTTCCCTGCTGGACCTGCGCAGTGCGGCCGGTCAGGTGTTCCTTCTCCAGGTCGTCATCGTGGTCCTGCTGGTCGTGGCCGCGGTGGTGGGAATGGTGCTCCAGGCGTCGGGTGACGCTCTGCAGCAGGGGCGACGGCAGTCGGTCGTCGCGGCCCAGACGTTCGCGAACGCCCCCGGCACGGCCGCGGCGCTGCAGAGCCGGGACCCGACGGCAGTGCTCCAGCCGCGGGCGGAGGCGGCGCGGAAGCGCGCCGGTGTGGACTTCATCGTCGCCATGAACACGCAGGGGATCCGCTATACGTATCCCTACCCCAGCGAGATCGGGAAGAAGTTCGTCGGCACCATCGCACCCGCACTGCAGGGCCATACCGTCGTCCAGCAGGCCGGCGGCCCGCCGCTGCCCGCGGGCAAGGGGACGGACGTGCAGGCAGTGGTCCCGGTGACCGACTCGCACGGCAAGGTGGTCGGCCTGGTCTCCGCCGGAATCACGGTCCGGAACGTGGCGGCACTGTGGATGCCGCAGCTGCCGATCGTCCTGGCCAGCGGCGCGGCCGCACTGGCGCTGGCCATGACGGGAACGATACTGGTGGCCCGGCGGCTGCGGCGGCAGACCCACGGCCTGGCCCCGGCGGAGCTGGCACAGCTGTACGAGCACCACGACGCGGTGCTGCACTCGGTGCGGGAAGGCGTGCTGATCACCGGGGCCGACGGACGACTGCTGCTGGCCAACGACGAGGCGATACGGCTGCTCGGACTGCCGGCGGACGCGCCGGGGCGCCCGATACGGGAGCTGGGACTGCCGGAGCCGGTCATGCGCCTGCTCTCGTCACCGGAGGCGGTCACCGATGAGGTGCATCCCGCAGGGGACCGATTGCTCGCGGTGAACAAGCGGCCGACGTACCCGCACGCCGACCGGGGAGGCAGTGTGGTGACCCTCCGGGACACCACGGAACTGGCGGCGGTGTCGGGGCGGGCCGAGGTCGCGCGGGAGCGGCTGCAGCTGCTGTACCAGGCCGGGGTGGGGATCGGGACGACGCTGGACGTGGGACGTACGGCCCAGGAGCTGGCCGACGTGACGGTTCCGCAGTTCGCCGACCTCGTGACGGTCGACCTGCTCGAGGCGGTGCTGCGGGGGTGGGAGCCGACGGCGGAGGGCTGGCGGCATCTGCGCCGGGCGGCGATCGGCGGTGACCAGCGGATGATGCCGGTGTATCCACTGGGCGAGGTGATCACGTTCTCGGCCGGGACCCCGCAGATGCGGACGCTGCAGGAGGGGCGGGGCCTGCTGGAGCCGGACCTGCGGCAGGCGCACGGCTGGCAGTCACAGGATCCGGAGCGCGCCCGGAAGGCCCTGGAGTGCGGGCTGCGGTCGCTGGTGACCGTGCCGTTGCGGGCGCGGAACGTAGCGCTGGGCGTGGCGAACTTCTACCGGACCGTGGATTCCCCGGCGTTCGGGCCGGAGGATCTCACCTTCGCGGAGGAACTGGCCGCACGGGCGGCGGTGGCCCTCGACAACGCCCGGAGGTTCACCCGGGAGCACGCGATGGCGGTGGCACTGCAGCGGAGTCTGCTGCCGCGGGCCCAGCCGGAGCAGGACGCGCTGGAGGTGGCCTGGCGTTATCTGCCCGCGGAAGCGGGGGTGGGCGGGGACTGGTTCGACGTCATCCCGTTGCCGGGCGCGCGCGTGGCCCTGGTGATGGGTGACGTCGTCGGTCACGGGCTGCACGCGGCGGCGACGATGGGCCGGCTGCGCACCGCGGTGCACAACTTCTCCACCCTGGACCTGCCCGTGGACGAGGTGCTCGGGAACCTGGACGACCTTGTCGTCCGCATGGACAACGAGGAGAACACGGACGATGCCGCGGACAGCCACGAGGGGGCGGGCGTGACCGGAGCGACGTGCCTGTACGCGGTCTACGACCCGGTGGCGGGTGCCTTCACGATGGCCCGTGCCGGACACCCGGAACCGGTGGTGGTGCGCCCGGACGGAACGGTCGCCTGCCCCGGTGTGCCGGCGTCGGCCCCCCTCGGTCTGGGCGGCTACCCCTTCGAGACCACCGAGGTGTCCCTGCCGGAGGGCTCACAACTGGTGCTGTACACCGACGGCCTGCTGGAGAACCGCAGCCACGACATCGACGTGGGGATGGAGAGGCTGCGCCGGGCGCTGGGCGGCTGCGGGGGCCGTACTCCGGAGGAGACCTGTCAGGCGGTGATCGACGCGCTGAAGCCGTCGCACTTCTCCGACGACATCGCTCTGCTCACGGCACGTACCCGGATGTTCCCGCCCTCGCACGTGGCCGAGTGGGAGGTGCCGTCGGACCCGGCGGTGGTGCCCTCGGTACGGGCGCGGTGCAGGGAGACGTTGCTGGAGTGGGGACTGCAGGAGACGGGATTCGCCACGGAACTGATCGTCAGCGAGTTGGTCACGAACGCGATCCGGTACGGCTCACCGCCAGTCGGCGTGCGGCTGCTGCACGGACGCTCTCTGATCTGCGAGGTGTCGGACGGCAGCGGTACCTCGCCGCGCCTGCGGCGGGCGGCGACCACGGACGAAGGCGGACGGGGGCTGTTCCTGGTGGCGCAGTTCGCCGAGCGATGGGGGACGCGGTACACGACCCGCGGCAAGGTCATCTGGGCGGAACAGGCTCTTCACGACGGCACGTCCGCCGCCCCGGCCCTCGCACCGGTCGACTTCCTCCTCGACCAGTTCGATGATCCCGGCTTGTGAGCCGCCGTACCGCCGACACGGGAGGCGGCGTCGCCCCGTGCCGGCGCCCGCTACCTCCCTCGGGGCCCGGCCGGCACGCACAGCCATGCGAGAAGCGCTGCGGTCAGGTAGGCAAGCGCGCCGACGGTCATGCTGGTGCGCAGACCGGTGGTGAAGTGGGCCGTGGCGAGCAGGCTGCCCCCGAGCGCCACGCCGGTGGCGCTGCCGATCTGGCGGGCGGTGTTGAACAGGGCGGAGGCGGCGCCCGAGTACGACGGCGGCGCGGCACCCATCACCGTCGCGGTGGAGCCGGTGAGAGCGAAGGAGGTGCCGAATCCCGCGGCCATCATCGGGGCCACCAGCAGCGGGTAGGCGGGCTCGGCACCCGCCGCGGCCCAGCCCGCAAGCCCCAGGGCGGCCAGCAGCATGCCGGCGATGACCAGGGGACGATCACCGGTACGGCGGGACAACCGCCCGGACAAGATGGAGGCGAACATGGTCATCGCCACCGCCGGGAACAGCGCCAGCCCCGTGCCGAGGGCGCTGAAGCCGCGTCGATGCTGGAAATCCAGACTCGCGGTGAACACCATGCCGTAGAAGCCGAAATTGAACAGCAGCCCCATGACGGCTCCCCCGCTCATCGCCCGGGAGCGCAGCAGCGGCAGGGGCAGCACGGGCGAGCGTGCCAGTCGCTCACGTACCACGAAGGCCGCGGCGGCCATCCCGGCCAGCCCGGCCCCGGTGAGGACGGCCGGGTCCGTCCAGCCTCGTCGTCCGGCCTCGTTGAGCGCCGCGGTCAGCAGCGCCACCGCCGCGACGACCGCGCACTGTGCCGGCCGGTCCACGGGCCGGGCGGCCTGCCGGGGTGAACGCGCCACGTGCCGCAGGCTCAGCAGCAGGCAGACGGCACCGACGGGAAGATTGATGAGAAAGACCCAGCGCCACCCCACCGTGGACACCAGCAGACCGCCCAGCAGCGGCCCGGCCGAGGCCGCGATGCCCGCCATCGAACCCCACAGCCCGAAGGACCGGGAGCGTTCCGCCGGCCCCGGATAGGCCTGCTGAAGCAGGGCGAGGGAGCCGGGGACGATCAGTGCCGCGCCGAATCCCTCCAGCAGCCGGGCAGCGACCAGGAAGGGGGCGTCCGGCGCAAGGGCACACGCTGCCGAGGACACGGTGAACACGGCCACGCCCCAGCAGAAGACCCGACGGTTGCCGAGCCGGTCGCCCAGCGCGCCGCCGGTCAGCAGGAAGCCGGCGAAGACCAGCGTGTAGCCGTCGGTGATCCACTGGATGCCGGTGAGCGAGGTCGCCAGGTCCCGGCCGATCACGGGCACGGCGACGTTGATGACCGTCACATCCAGGATGACCATGAAATACCCGGCGCACACCGCGAGAAGCGGCACCCAGGAACGCCGCTCGGGCCGGGGAGCCGACGTGTGAGAGGACAGGGACCCACCGTCGTCGCCCGGCTCCGTGAACGCCACGGTCTCTACCCCATCCCGCGCAGAACCGAAGGTCAGGCGCCGGGGCGGAACCGGAGTGCCGACCAGGTGTCGTCGATGGCGACCTGTCGCACGGGCCGCACGCCCCGTTCGGAAAGCGCGGCGGCCAGGGTGTCGCGGTTCAGATCCGTTCCGAGCCTCCCGCCCTTCGGGTAGGCCACCCAGGCGAGGGCATCGCGCTGCGCGGCGGCGAGCGCCGCCTGCGCATCCGCCCCGAGAAGTTCACCCGAGGTGGTCACAAAGACGAGCACCGCATCGGCCGAGGCCGCGTCACCCGCGGATTCCACCTCCAGATGGACGTCCTCGGGCTTGCCCAGTACGACGACACCCTGACCGGGCTTGATCTGAAGCTTGCTGATGACGGACACCTCCCTGATCCTGCCACCCGGGATGCGGATCCGCCCACCGCAAGCCTGGGATGGCGACGGCCGGGAGGCGGGGTGGCAGGACCGCCGCCTCGTGTGGGGCGGCGGTCCTGCTGCTGTTTCACCGCTGCGGGCCGACGGTGTGCGGACCCTGCCGCACGGTCAGTTCCAGATGCCGCTGATGTCGGAGGCGTTGGCCGCGGCCCCGGCGTGCGTGGTCAGCCCGGCCAGGTCCTCGAGGGTGCGCAGCGTGTCGTAGTGGTTGTAGTGCGTCGAGGTGGAACTGCCCGGCGCGACGTGCGCACCGTAGAACACGGTGGCGATGTGGTTGCCGTGCGAGCTGTCGTCCTCGTCGAAGGTGACGGCCAGGATGCTGTTGTGCATCCGGGCCCAGGTGGCGTAGGCGCTGAGGTTGTTCTTCACCCAGTTGTCGCCAGTGGTGATGGAGCAGTCGTGCATGTCGTTGCACAGGTTCGGGATGACGAACGAGACCTTGGGCAGAGTGGTGTAGTCCGTCGGGAACTGCGTGAAGGTGTGCGCCGTGTTCAGCGGGACGTTGCTGAAGGCGAACCACGGGTTGTGCTTCCGGGCGTACTTGGTGGCGGAGTTGGTGCACACCGTGGACCCTTCAGAAGGCAGCCCCTCGTTGTAGCTGCCCCACGTCTTGCCCGCGGCGATGAGCTCGGAGCCGAGGTTCGCGGCGCTGCTGAACTGCGGGGTGTAGCAGTTGTCGTTGGTGATGCCCTGGTTGTTCCCGGAGAACAGGTCCAGGTAGTTCGGCTGGCTGGGGTGGGTGATGGCGAACGAGTTGGTGAGGTTGCCGCCACCGGCCACGAGGGTGTTGTTGAGGTACGGGGCGCTTGTGCTGCCGATGATCTGCTCGTAGGAGTGGTTCTCGAGCACCACGACGATCACGTGGTCGGGGGTGGGCAGGGCGGCGGCCTGCGCAGCCGGGGCAGCGGCCCACGTTCCGACCAGGACGGCGGGGAGGGCGACGGCGAGGGAGAGCGCCCGGCGCGAGCGCTTGATGCGGGACAGCAAGGACACGGTGGACCTCCGGTGTGAGCGGTGAGCAGGGAGGTTGTCCACTGATCAGGTCCTTTCTGATCAGGCGCTAGGAGACTAGGGGTGCGCCGTCGCGGCCTTCAGGTGCCTCGCAATGAAGACCGGTCGAACGTCCGCTGGCTGACGGTGCCCCTTCCACTCCTTGTATTCACCTGCGGGAGGGTTGCCCCGCGCGCGGGCGGGGCCGATGAAGGCGACCCGTGCGGCCTCCACGCGGTTGGTGGCTCCGAGGCGCTCCATGACCTGGGTCACGCGCCCTTTGACCGTGCCTTCGGTCAGTCCCGGATCGGATGCAAGGCGCAGGCTGTCCGGGTCCGCGGGCTGCGCCGCGTCACCGACCGTGAGCGAGATGAGGGACTTGAGCAGTTCGGCGGGCGGGGCGTCCTTCACCAGGAATCCGGATGAGCCGGCCTTCAGGGCGGACTCGATGTGGACGTCGTACCCGAACGTGGTGAGCACGACTACGGTCGGTGACGTCGGCAGTTCCCCGCGCATGCGGGTGGCCGCGATTCCGTCCGCGCCCGGCATCCGGATGTCCATGAGCACCACGTCCGGTGCCAGGGAGCGTGCGCGGCCCACCTTGGAACGGACGTCCCAGGCCTCCCCCACCACCTGTGCGACGCGGTTGCGCCCGCGTGGGCCTCCGCCCGGCCGCCCGGCCGTCGGCCCGGCGAGCCGGGGGCGCCGTGCACGGCCTAGGGTGACGGCATGCGCGTGCGCGCTGGGGTATCGCGGCCGCCGCGACGCGTGGACGCCGTCGTCACCGTGACCGTCGTCGTCCTGGGAGTCGTGGACAGCTGGATCAAGCGCGGGCATGTCGTGGCATTCACCCCGGTGGCGCTGGCCGTGGCCATGTACACCGTGGGTGCGCGGTGCCGGCGCCTGCCGGTGTTGGCCGGGTTCGTTGGCCAGGTTCGGTCTCGCCGGGTTCGTGGCGGGCGTCGTGGGGCTGCGGGGCGGCCTGCCGAATGCCGGAGTGCGCGAGGCCGGGTATGCCATCGCGCTGATCCTGGGACCGCTGGCCGTGGGCTACGCCGTAGCGGCGAAGCGTGATCTCGCCGAGGCCATGGGGGCGCGCGTCGTCGCCCTCGATTCCTCGACAAGCTGGGCTCCGGGAGCCGTGTCCAGACGGTCCGCCTCGCCTACAGCGCGGGACTGGACGACTCCTGAGCCAGACTCCTGAGCCATGACTTTCGTCAGGGCGAGCGCCCACGAAGGTCGGGGGTTCGGGGCGAAACCGGGCCGAAGACTGTATGCGACAGCACCAGCGGTGCTGTCACGCCCGTCCAGCCCACCGTGACCGCATGTCCTCGCCTGTGCTCACCGATCAACCTCATCGGGGGCACCTCATGCGTGCTTTCGCCCGTCTTCCCCGGCCCGTCCGCCGGGTGTCGCTCCGGCGTCCCTGTTCACAACCGTCGGCGAACGGGTTCGGCCCCGCGAGCCGATCGGTGTGCACACGGGGGGTGCCCCCCTCACTCTCGTCAGGGCGGGGGCTGCCCAAAGACAGGTCCGACGGGGCTCTCCAGCTGCCGGCGCGCCGCGGTGGGGGCACCGAGCCTCAGGGCTGCCGGTGCGGCCGACCGGAGTCACACGCCGACCGCGCCGTCGATCCGTTCGCGGATCAGGTCGGCGTGTCCGTTGTGACGGGCATACTCCTCGATCATGTGGATGAGCACCCAGCGCAGGGAGACCGTTCCCCGCCAGGGGTCGTGGCCCTCGATGTCCAGATGCGCGGCCTCGGCGACGAACGCTTCCGCGAAGGCGACTTCGGCGTGCCAGGCCGCCCAGGACTCCGCGACGACCTCGGGGGCAGGGCCGGCGCCGTCGAAGTCGCCCTCGGGGACGTCCACGGTGGAGAAGCGCAGCTCGACGTCGTGCCCGGCAAGCACGGCCCGGAACCAGCGGCGTTCCACGTCGGCGAGGTGTCGGACGAGGCCGAGCAGGGACAGCGAGGACGGGGACACGGACCGCAGAGCCAACTCCGGTCCCAGTCCGGAGCACTTCAGCTTCAGGGTGGCGCGCTGGGCGTCCAGCACAGCCACCAGCATAGTTCGCTCGTCACCGGTGGCGGGGCCGCTGAACCGCTGTTCGCTGCCCGTGCCGGTGAACAGTTCGATCCGTCGGTCGGGAATCTTCATGGGCCACATCATGGTCTCGGGGTGGCCGTCCTCGGAACCCACGGTGGCTCAACAGCCGGGCCGCCTGGCCGCGTTGAGCATCAGGTCAGGCGGCTCGATGCCGGTGCCCTGGTGTCCAGTAGATGCTGACGCCGTAGGCGCTGAGCGCCTCGGGCACCGGCTGGTAGAACGTCGTGCCGCCGGTGGTGCACCGCTGCCGCCGCAGGTGATGCCGAGTGCTTTCGTCCCGGGGTAGCGGACGCGGACGTTGAGCGCGGTCACCGTGCCGTTGCC
Source organism: Streptomyces sp. NPDC001393 (assembly GCF_053597455.1). Lineage (NCBI taxonomy): Bacteria > Bacillati > Actinomycetota > Actinomycetes > Kitasatosporales > Streptomycetaceae > Streptomyces > Streptomyces sp. NPDC001393. The sequence continues at coordinate 512 of NZ_JBSFIH010000043.1, read as the reverse complement.
CGGACGCGGGTCATCCGGGCCTCGGCGAGCAACGCGTTCACGCCCGTGCGGGGCGTCCAGGGACTTCGAGGGTCAACTACGCCTCGTTGGAGGCGAACAGCTCCAGGTGCCCGCACTTGGGACAGCGGAACGCCTCGATCTGCCGCCGGGGTCGGCCCATCCGCTTGGCGCCCCCGAAAATTCCCCGCTCCAACGCCCCTTCTATCCAGCGCGCGTAGCCACGCGAGTGCTCGCCGGCATCCTCGATGAAACCTTCCATCAGGCCGACGGTGCCGCAATGAGTGCACGTGTAGTTGCTCATCCGGTGAGTGTAGAAAACGGTGTGCACGCTGTGCCGTCCCAGCCGGGCCGCATCGTCACCTGGCTTTATTCACGAGTATTGAAGTCATTGAGCTCTTTCAGAGCGGCCACCGGATGGGTGACGAGGCCGGCGCCCGCAACGCACGAGGCTCCCGTTCCGTTGAGAGAGGTGTTCGACGTCTCAACTCAGCAGCTCGGGAGCCTCGTTGGTC
>NZ_JBSFIH010000042.1:0-80617 GCF_053597455.1 Streptomyces sp. NPDC001393 | reverse complement strand
TGGGGGTACCGGTCCGGCGGGGTCAAAAAGCCAAGGAGCCACACCCGCGGTCTCACGCCATGCCCGGCCCCCCCCCCGTAACCGCGCCCTCCACGCGCGCGTGGAGGGCCGTTTTCCGTACGGCGGCGGGGCGCCGGGTCAGGCGTGCGGGAAACGGCGCACGCCGGACGGCGTCACCACGGCGTGCACGGGCTTGTCATGCTCCTCCGCCGGTACCCGCGCGACGACTTCCGTGTCGTACAGCAGCACCACGAGCCGCGGGCGTGCGCCCGCGCACTCCAGACGGGCCAGCACTCGGTCGTACGACCCGCCGCCGCGCCCCAGGCGCATCCCGCGCGCGTCGACCGCGAGCCCGGGCAGCAGGACGACGTCCGCGGCCGTCACGGAGTCCGGACCGAGACGCGCGCCGGAGGGTTCGAAAAGCGCCATTTTCCCGCCGTGTTGGACCCGCGCGAGGGAGTCCCGGCCGGCGTACTCGCCCCAGTCGAGGTCGTTGTCGGGCAGCAGCACGGGCAGCAGCACCCGCACGCCCCGCGCGCGCAACGCGTCCAGGAGCCAGGGCGTGCCGGGCTCGCTGCCCACGGAGACGTACGCCGCCACCGTGCGCGCTTGCGCCAGCTCAGGCAGCTGAAGGGCGCGCTCCGCCAGCGCGCGGCCCGTCTCGTCGACGTCATCGTCCGTCAACCTGTTCCTCACCGAGAGGAGCTCCCGCCGCAACATTCGCTTGTCAGGCTCACTCGTGCGTCCGTCGTGTTCCACGGGTCGTTCTCGCACCCTTCTTGAATGCAGTCATAAAGGGTCAATCAACCGGAGTCACAGTTTCCACACAAAGGCACCGGATATGGTTGCGGGCATGACTCAGTCGCACCCCAGGATCAGCAAGGCTGTCATTCCCGCGGCGGGCCTCGGCACCCGGTTCCTGCCGGCCACCAAAGCCACTCCCAAGGAGATGCTGCCGGTCGTCGACAAGCCGGCGATCCAGTACGTGGTCGAGGAGGCCGTGTCGGCGGGGCTCGACGACGTCCTCATGGTCACCGGGCGCAACAAGCGTCCCCTGGAGGACCACTTCGACCGCAACTACGAGCTGGAGTCGGCGCTCGAGAAGAAGGGCGACGCCGAACGGCTCGCGAAGGTGCGGGAGTCCAGCGACCTGGCGACGATGCACTACGTACGCCAGGGCGACCCCAGGGGCCTCGGTCACGCCGTGCTGTGCGCCGCCCCGCACGTCGGACACGAGCCCTTCGCGGTGCTCCTGGGCGACGACCTGATCGACCCGCGCGACCCGCTCCTGCAGCGCATGATCGAGGTCCAGGAGCAGCACGGCGGCAGCGTGGTCGCGCTCATGGAGGTCGCGCCCGAGCAGATCCACCTCTACGGCTGCGCGGCCGTGGAGCCGACCGCCGACGGCGACGTCGTCCGGGTGACCGGGCTGGTCGAGAAGCCGGACCCGGCGGACGCCCCCTCGAGCTACGCGGTCATCGGCCGTTACGTCCTCGATCCCCACATCTTCGACATACTCCGCAAGACCGAGCCGGGCCGTGGCGGCGAGATCCAGCTCACCGACGCCCTCCAGCAGCTCGCCGAGGACGAGAAGGTGGGCGGGCCGGTGCACGGCGTCGTCTTCAAGGGGCGCCGCTATGACACCGGCGACCGTGGCGACTATCTGCGTGCCATTGTCAGACTCGCATGCGAACGTGAAGACCTGGGCCCGGACTTCCGGACCTGGCTTCGCAGTTACGTAGCCGAGGAGATGCAGCAATCTTGAGCAGCGCCGCGACCCGCCCCGCCGGCCCGGACGACCTGTGGTCGGTGGACGAGCACCTGGAGGACATTCTCTCCACCGTCCGCCCCCTCGAACCCATCGAGCTGCAACTGCTCGACGCCCAGGGCTGCGTCCTGGTCGACGACGTGACGGTGGACGTGTCCCTGCCGCCGTTCGACAACAGCTCCATGGACGGGTACGCGGTGCGGGTCGCGGACGTGGCGGGCGCCAGTGCGGAGTTCCCGGCCGCCCTGGAGGTCATCGGCGACGTCGCGGCGGGCGCGGCCGACCCGGTCCGGGTCGGTCCCGGCCAGGCCGCCCGCATCATGACCGGCGCCCCGCTGCCACCCGGTGCCGAGGCCGTCGTGCCGGTGGAGTGGACCGACGGCGGACTCGGCGAGGGCCCCGTGAGCGGGATGCGGGCGCGCAGCCTGGCTCCGGAGGGCGCCGCGGGCCAGGTGCGGGTGCACCGCCCCGTCGAGGCACGCGCGCATGTGCGCGCCCAGGGCAGTGACGTGAAGGCGGGCGACCGCGCCCTGGAGGCCGGGACGATCCTCGGCCCGCCGCAGATCGCGCTGCTGGCCGCGATCGGCCGCGGCACGGTACGCGTGCGCCCGCGCCCGCGCGTGGTCGTCCTGTCCACCGGCAGCGAACTCGTCCAGCCCGGCGAGGAACTGCGCCGCGGCCAGATCTACGACTCCAACAGCTTCGCCCTCACCGCCGCCGCGCGGGACGCCGGCGCCATCGCCTACCGGGTGGGCGCCGTCGCCGACGACGCCGAGACCCTGCGCTCCACCATCGAGGACCAGCTCGTCCGCGCCGACCTGCTGGTGACCACGGGCGGGGTGAGCGTCGGGGCGTACGACGTCGTCAAGGAGGCGCTGTCGCACGTCGGTGACGCGGACGAGGCGGGCAGCGGGGTGGAGTTCCGCAAGCTCGCCATGCAGCCGGGCAAGCCCCAGGGCTTCGGCTCCATCGGCCCCGACCACACGCCGCTGCTGGCCCTGCCGGGCAACCCCGTGTCGTCGTACGTCTCCTTCGAGCTGTTCGTCCGCCCGGCCATCCGCACCCTGATGGGCCTCACGGACGTACACCGGCCCCGCGTCCGGGCCACCCTGAAGACCGACAAGGCGCTGCGCTCGCCCAAGGGGCGCCGGCAGTTCCTGCGCGGTGCGTACGCGGACGGCGAGGTGACCCCGGTGGGCGGCGCCGGCTCGCACCTGATCGCGGCGCTGGCGCACGCCGACGCGCTGATCGTCGTCCCCGAGGACGTGGAGTCCGTCGAGGAAGGCGCCGAGGTGGAGGTGGTCCTGCTCGGCTGAGCCCTCCTGGTTGGGGGTACCGTGTCGCGCACAACAGGCCTGCGCACCGCACTGTGACGGGCCCGGACCAGGAGCGGCACACAGCATGACTGAGTCTTTCCGGGGGGAGACCCCCGGACCCCCTGTGCAGGACGGACTGACGCACATCGACGACTCGGGCGCGGCCCGCATGGTCGACGTGTCCGGGAAGGATGTGACCGCGCGCACCGCCCGCGCCAGCGGCCGTGTCCTCGTCTCGCCCCGCGTGGTCGAGCTGCTGCGCGGCGAGGGGGTGCCCAAGGGGGACGCCCTCGCCACGGCACGGATCGCCGGGATCATGGGCGCCAAGCGCACCCCGGACCTCATCCCGCTGTGTCACCCGTTGTCGGTGTCGGGTGTGAAACTGGACCTGTCGGTCGCGGACGACGCCGTGGAGATCCAGGCCACCGTGAAGACGACGGACCGTACGGGCGTCGAGATGGAGGCCCTCACCGCCGTGACGGTCGCCGCGCTCACCGTGATCGACATGGTCAAGGCGGTCGACAAGGGAGCGGTCATCACGGACGTGCGGGTGGAGGAGAAGACGGGCGGCAAGTCGGGCGACTGGAGCAGGGCATGACCTACCGCGCTCTGGTGGTCACCGCCTCCAACAGGGCCGCCGCGGGCGTCTACGAGGACAAGGGCGGCCCCTTGGTCGCCGACGGCCTGAAGAGCCTCGGTTTCGACGTCGACGGCCCTCAGGTCGTCCCGGACGGGCACCCCGTGGAGGCGGCGCTGCGGGCGGGTGTCGACGCCGGCTACGACGCCATCGTCACCACCGGCGGCACCGGGATCTCGCCCACCGACCGCACGCCCGAGGCGACCCGCGCGGTGATCGACCACGAGGTGCCGGGCATCGCGGAGGCCATCCGGGCCCACGGGCGGCAGAAGGTTCCGACCGCGGCGCTCTCCCGGGGCCTGGCCGGGGTCGCGCGGCGGACCCTGATCGTCAACCTGCCGGGCTCCACGGGCGGTGTGAAGGACGGCCTCGCCGTGCTGGAGCCCCTGCTGACCCACGCCGTCGACCAGATCCGCGGCGGCGACCACCCCAGACCCAGCAGCGGGGGTGCGAGCTGAACAGCCCTTCCTGGCCGGTCGTGCTGGCGGACGGCGATGTCGTCCTCCGGCCGATACGGCTGCGCGACCAGCGGGCCTGGCGCGAGGTGAACCGGCGCAACCGGGACTGGCTGCGTCCCTGGGAGGCGACCATTCCGCCGCCCACGCCCAGCGGGCCGATCGCGCACCGGCCGACCTACCGCCAGATGGTCCGGCACCTGCGCTCCGAGGCGGGCGCGGGCCGGATGCTGCCGTTCGTCATCGAGTACCAGGGGCGGCTCGTCGGGCAGCTGACCGTCGCCGGGATCACCTGGGGATCGATGTGCTCGGGGCACGTCGGCTACTGGGTGGACGAGGCGGTGGCCGGGCGCGGTGTGATGCCGACGGCCGTCGCGCTGGTGGTGGACCACTGTTTCCGCACTGTCGGACTGCACCGCATCGAGGTCTGCATTCGGCCCGAGAACCGGCCCAGTCGCCGGGTCGTGGAGAAACTCGGATTCCGCGAGGAGGGGCTCCGGCCGCGCTATCTGCACATCGACGGGGCCTGGCGCGACCATCTCGTGTTCGCGCTCACCGCGGAAGAGGTGCCCGACGGTTTGCTCGCACGGTGGCAGCGGGCACGCTCCCAGCACGTGCGGCAGAAACCCCAGAGCACAGGGAATTGAATATGTGTTCGAAATTGATCGGCTGTTGACCGCCTCGAAGGCATTGAATTCGGTCACGAGACGGTCGGTTGATCACATCGGTCGCAAAAAAAGCTGGAAATATCAGCCAGATCGTGCGACACACCGGCCCAATTGGCGGATGGCCTCACGCAAACCCCTCTACGGTGTGAGACGTGAGCAGCAGCGGCCTCATCTACGCAGTCATTGTCGGGGCCTGGGCCGCCTACTTGGTGCCGATGTGGCTCCGTAGGCAGGACGAGCTGAACGAGGCCCGTCCGACGGAACGCTTCAGCACCGCCATCCGGCTGCTGTCCGGACGGGCGGGAATGGAGCGCCGGTACGCCAAGGACCTGCGGGCGCGCTCCGCCCAGGAGGGGGAGACGGACTCCGGCGAACCGGACGCCGTCACCGACTCGGTGGACGTCCGGGCCTTCGCCATGCCTCCGACCCGCCGTCAGGTGCACGCCGACCCCGAACCCGAGGCGCCCGGGAGGGCGGAGCCGGCGCGGGAACAGGGCGCTGCGGCAGCGCCCGACTCCGGTCCGGCGCCCGCGAAGAAGCGGGTGCCGTCCGCGGCCGGGAGTACCTCCTCGGCGCAGGCGGCCGCAGCGCGTGCCCGGCGTTCGAAGGTCCTCGCGCGCCGCAGGCGCACCACCGTGGTTCTCTTCCTCGCCTTCACGCTGGGCGCGATCGTCGCCGCCGTCGGCGGGCTCGCCTTCCTGTGGGTGCCCGCCGTGCCGGCCGTGCTGCTCAGCGGGTACATCGCCTACCTGCGCTCCCAGGAGCGCCGTCGCTTCGCGTACCAGATGGACCGCCGGCGCGCCGAGGTGGCCGCCCAGCGGCTGCGGGACCGGGAGCGTCAGCCGCGCCGCCGCGCGCCCCTCGACGCGGGACCCGGCGCCGACGATCCGGAGGAAGCCCCTCAGGCCCAGACGGACACCGGGCTCGCCGCGCTCGCCGCGGACCGGCGCGCCCTGGTCGAGCAGACCGACCACGCCGAGTGGGTCGACCAGCAGCGCGAGCGGCAGCGGCGGCCCGGCGGGGACAGCTGGGACCCGGTGCCGGTGCCCCTGCCGACGTATGTGACCGCGCCGGTCGCGCCGCGTGCCACGTCCGACGTGGATCTGGGGGCGCCCGACACATGGAGTTCGGCGCGTTCCAGCTCGGTCGCGCCGGAGCAGGAGACGAGCCGCACGCCCGAGGCCGAGGCGGACGAGCAGACGTCCGCGTCCGGGGAGAGGCCGGCGGGCGGCCGCGGTGACGCGCGCCGCGCGGCCTCCGCGCGCAGGTCGCGCGAGCGTGGCGGACGCACGCCCCTCTTCGATCAGTACGAGGACGGTGACCGCCCCCGCGCGGCCAACGAGTGACGCCCGCCACACATGGGGAAGGCGCGCTGACCAGTCCGGGAACGGATTTCCAAGCACCCCGATCGGGATGCTAAAGTTTCACTCGTTGCAAGGGCCTGTGGCGCAGTCCGGTAGCGCACCTCGTTCGCATCGAGGGGGCCAGGGGTTCAAATCCCCTCAGGTCCACGCAGCATGAAGCCCCGATCGGCGAAAGCCGACCGGGGCTTCATCGTGTCTACGACTTCTTCTGCTTCTTCAGGTTCTTCGCGAAGCAGCGGCTGTCCTCGTGGTGGCGGTAGTAGCCGAACTTGGCGCACGGCTCGTAACCGCTGGAGGTGTACAGGGCGATGGCCTCCGGCTGCTTGGTCCCGGTCTCCAGGACCATGCGGACCCGGCCGGCCTCGCGGGCGTCCTCCTCCAGGGCCGTGAGGATCCGGCGGGCCAGGCCGCGGCCGCGCATCTGAGCCACGACGAACATGCGCTTCAGCTCGGCGTCGCCGTCCTCGTTGCCCTCCTCGTTGCGGTCCTGGCTGCGCCAGCCGCCGGTGGCCACGGGGCGGTCGAACTCGTCGTAAGCGATCAGGTAGACGCCGTGGGGCGGGTCGAAGTCCGCCGTGTCGAGGACGGTGGCGTCGCCGTCGTCGCCGTAGCGCTCGGCGTACTCGGCCTGGACCTCGGCGTTGAGCTTCACGGCGTCGGGGTGATCGAAACGAACGCGTCGTATATACATGCTGGGTATCGTACTTCTATGCAGACGGTGGGGCCTCGGGCTGTGAGGGCTCCGACCAGTGTGCCGGTATCGTGCCGGGGTGCTGACTGTGACCTCGGTGAACGTGAACGGACTGCGAGCCGCCGCCAAGAAGGGCTTCGTGGAGTGGCTCGCGCAGACGGAAGCGGACGTCGTCTGCCTGCAGGAGGTGCGCGCCGAGCCGCACCAGCTGCCCGAGGAGGTGCGCCGGCCCGACGGCTGGCATGTCGTGCACGCCCCGGCAGCTGCCAAGGGCCGCGCGGGCGTCTCCCTCTACACGCGGCGCGAGCCCGACCGCGTCCGGGTCGGTTTCGGCTCGGCCGAGTTCGACGGCAGCGGGCGCTATGCGGAGGCCGATCTGCCCGGCGTCACGGTGGCCTCCCTCTACCTGCCCTCCGGCGAGGTCGGCACCGAGCGGCAGGACGAGAAGGTCCGCTTCATGGGCGAGTTCCTCGCCCACCTCAAGACGCTGCGCGAGCGGGCCGCCGCCGAGGGGCGCGAGGTGGTCGTCTGCGGCGACTGGAACATCGCCCACCGGCAGGCCGACCTCAAGAACTGGCGCGGCAACACGAAGAACTCCGGCTTCCTGCCCGAGGAACGGGAGTGGCTCGGCCGGGTGTTCGCCGCCGAGGAGGGCGGCTACGTCGACGTCGTACGCGCCCTGCACCCGGATGTCGAGGGGCCGTACACCTGGTGGTCGTACCGGGGGCGGGCCTTTGACAACGATTCAGGGTGGCGCATCGACTACCAGGTCGCCACGCCCGGTCTCGCCGGCCGGGCCGTCAAGGGCTTCGTCGAGCGTGCGGCCACGCATGCGGAGCGGTGGTCGGACCATGCGCCGGTGACCGTCGTCTACGACCTCTGATCCCGCTTGCCGATCCGCCGGTCCAGTGCCAGTGACAGTTCCGCCTCCACCACGCTGCGGGCCAGCGGGCGCAGGCGGTGCAGGTCCTCCTCGGGGCCGTGGCGCAGGATCAGGTCGCTGAAGAGCTCGGCCAGGGCCTCGGCGTGCTCGCGGACGCGGGCGCCGGCCGCGAGGACCTCGGCGAGCGGGATGCCCTCGCGGACCAGGGCGGAGGAGACGTCCAGCAGGCGCCGGCTGATGTGGACGATCTCGTCGCCGTCGGTGCCGAGGTAGCCCAGCTCCATGGCGGCGGCGAGGTTCTCGGGGGTGACCTCGCCCTCGAAGCGGGCGGCGAGTTCCTCCGGGGTGAGGCGGACCGGCTCCTCCTCGGTGGGGGCGCCGACGCCGAGCAGGTCGGCGACGTTCCTGCCCTGGTCGAGGGCTTCGGCGAGTTCCGCGATGCCGTTCAGGGTGTGGCCGCGCTCCAGCAGGGCGGCGATGGTGCGCAGACGGGCCAGGTGATGGTCGTCGTACCAGGCGATACGGCCCTCGCGGCGGGGCGGCGGGATCAGCTTGCGCTCGCGGTAGAAGCGCAGCGTGCGCACGGTGATGCCGGCCAGCCGGGCCAGCTCCTCCATGCGGTACTCGCGCCCGCCTTCCTTGCGTTCTGCGTCCTCTGCCACGCCCGCAGCCTATGTTGTACCGTCGGTAACTTTCCCTCTCCTGCCCCCTACCGCTCGGTACGGACCTGCTCTACAGTCCCATTGCGCCAGTGTTCACTGGCGGAGTCCAAGGCGATGCGTGGAGGCTTCGGGATGGCCGAGCACGAGCATGTACGGGTGGCGGTGATCGGGTCCGGGTTCGGCGGGCTGGGGGCCGCCGTGCGGCTGCGCCGCGAGGGGATCACCGACTTCGCCGTCCTGGAGCGGGCGGACAGCGTCGGCGGTACCTGGCGGGACAACAGTTACCCCGGGTGCGCCTGTGACGTGCCCTCCCACCTCTACTCCTTCTCCTTCGCACCCAACCCCGACTGGCCGCGCACCTTCTCCGGGCAGCAGCACATCCGCGCCTACCTGGAGCACGTCACCGATCTCTTCGGGCTGCGCCCGCACATACGCTTCGACTCCGAGGTCAAGCTGATGAGCTGGGACGCCGAGAACCTGCGGTGGGAGATCGAGACCGCGGGCGGCACGCTCACCGCCGACGTCGTCGTCTCCGCCACCGGACCGCTGTCCGACCCGAAGATCCCCGAGATCCCGGGCCTGGAGACCTTCCCGGGCAAGGTGTTCCACTCCGCCCGCTGGGACCACGACCACGACCTGCGCGGCAAGCGCGTCGCCATGGTCGGCACCGGCGCCTCCGCCATCCAGATCGTGCCCTCCATCCAGCCGCAGGTCGGCCGGCTCACCCTCTTCCAGCGCACCCCGCCGTGGGTCATGCCCCGCGTCGACCGCGCCATCAGCGGCGCCGAGCGCGGGCTGCACCGGATGCTGCCCTTCACCACCCAACTGCGGCGCGGCCTGCTGTGGGGCATCCGGGAGCTGCAGGTCCAGGCGTTCACCAAGCACCCCGACGAACTCGGCCTGGTCGAGCGGCTCGCCAAGCGCAACATGGCCCGCGCCATCAAGGACCCGGCCCTGCGCGTCAAGCTCACCCCCGACTACCGCATCGGCTGCAAGCGGATCCTGCTCTCCAGCACGTACTACCCGGCGCTGGCCGAGCCGAATGTGGACGTCGTCGCCAGCGGGCTGAGCGAGATCCGCGGGTCCACCGTCGTCGCGGCGGACGGCAGCGAGGCCGAGGTCGACGCGATCATCTTCGGTACGGGCTTCCACGTCACGGACATGCCGATCGCCGAGCGGGTGGTCGGCGCGGAGGGCATCACGCTCGCCGAGTCCTGGAAGAACGGCATGCAGGCGCTGCGCGGCGCCGCGGCCGCCGGGTTCCCGAACTGGATGACGATCATCGGGCCCAACACCGGCCTCGGGAACTCCTCCATGATCCTCATGATCGAGTCCCAGCTGAACTACATGGCCGACTATCTGCGCCAACTGAACGTCCTCGGCGGCCGTACGGCCCTCGATGCCCGGCCCGCGGCCGTCGAGGACTGGAACCGCAAGGTCCAGGAGCGCATGAAGCGCACCGTGTGGAACACCGGCGGCTGCACCAGCTGGTACCTGGACCCGAGCGGCCGCAACACCACCATCTGGCCCGGTACGACATCGGAGTTCCGGCGTGCGACCCGGCGGGTGGATCTGGCGGAGTACGAGGTCATCCGGAAGACCGACGGCAAGGCGGCCGGTGCGGCCGCGCAGCGGACGGTGGCCGCCGTGCCGCAGAGCGAGGGCGTCGCATGAGCCGACCCGCCCCCACAGCCTCCGTGACCACCGGACCGTACGCCCCGCCCACCCCCGCCCGCGAACTCACCGTCGTCTCCGCCGACGGCGCGCGGCTGCACGTCGAGGTGCACGGCCCCGAGAACGCGCCCCCCGTCGTCCTCTCCCACGGCTGGACCTGCTCGACCGCCTTCTGGGCGGCGCAGATACGGGAGCTGGCGAGAGACCACCGCGTGATCGCGTACGACCAGAGGGGGCACGGGCGCAGTCCCGCAAGCCCGGCGTGCACCACCCACGCGCTGGCGGACGACCTGGAAGCGGTGCTCGCGCAGACGCTCGCGCCCAGGGAGAAGGCGCTGATCGTCGGCCACTCCATGGGCGGGATGACCGTCATGGCCGCGGCCACACGCCCCCGCTTCCGCGACCACGCCGCCGCCGTCCTGCTGTGCAGCACCGGCAGTTCGCGGCTGGTCGCCGAGGCGCGCGTGGTGCCGCTCGGCGCCGGGCGCGTGCGCACCTGGATCACCGGGCGCGTTCTCGGCTCGCGCGCCCCGCTCGGCCCGGTCACGCCGGTCGCCAAGAGCATCCTCAAGTACGCCACCATGGGCGCCGGTTCCGCCCCGCACATGGTGGAGGCGTGCGCGCGGATCGTGCACGCCTGCCCGCGCGCCGTGCGCCATGCCTGGGCGGCCGTACTCGAGGCGCTCGATCTCGACCACGGCGTACGGGAGTTGCACGCGCCCACCGCGATCGTGCACGGCGCGTCCGACCGGCTCACGCCCCCCGTGCACGCCCGCGCGCTGGTCGCCGCGCTGCCGCACTGCATCGGCCTCACCGAGCTGGCCGGCGTCGGCCACATGACCCCCATCGAGGCCCCCGACCTGGTGACCGGCCGGATCCGGGAACTCGTCACCACCTACGTCACCACCCAGAAGGCCACAGACGTGCAGATCAAGGAGGGCGCATGAGCAGGGTCAGCCTCGAAGGGCAGGTCGCGGTCGTCACCGGAGCGGCGCGCGGCGTCGGTGAGCTGCTGGCGCGCAAGCTCTCCGCGCGCGGCGCGAAGGTGGCGCTGGTCGGACTGGAGGAGGAGGCGCTCAAGGACGTCTCCTCGCGCCTGCACAGCGACAGCGCCCACTGGTACGCCGACGTCACCGACCACGAGGCGATGAGCCGGGTCGCGCAGGAGGTGAAGGCGCGGTTCGGGAAGGTCGACATCGTGGTGGCCAACGCCGGGGTGGCGACAGGTGGTCCGTTCGTCGACTCCGATCCGCAGGCCTGGCGGCGGGTGATCGAGGTGAACCTGATCGGATCGGCGGTGACCGCGCGCGCCTTCCTGCCGGTGCTGGTGGAGAGCCGGGGCTATCTGCTGCAGATCGCCTCCCTCGCCGCGATCACCCCGGCGCCCATGATGACGGCGTACTGCGCGTCCAAGTCGGGCGTGGAGGCGTACGCGCACAGTCTGCGCGCCGAGGTCGGCTACCAGGGCGTGCGCGTCGGCGTCGCGTACCTGTCCTGGACCGACACCGACATGGTGCGCGGCGCCGACCAGGACGACGTCATGCGGGAGCTCAGGCAGCGGCTGGTGTGGCCGTCCAACAAGACGTACCCGCTGGGGCCGACGGTGGACCGGCTGGTCGCCGGGATCGAGCGGCGCTCGGCGCATGTGTACGGGCAGTGGTGGCTGCGCGGTATGCAGGGCGTGCGCGGCTATCTGCCGGCGCTCATCGGGACGGTCGGACAGCGCGAGATGAAGCGGTTCGCGCCCCGGCTGCAGGGAATGCGCTCCGGGCTCGTCGGTGCAGGTGGGGCGGCCGACGAGGCAGAGCGCGCTACGCACCGTAAGTGATCCACATGCGCTGCGTGGTCGCCCGTGTGAATCTGGGTGAGGCCCCACCGAGGGGCCGTTTCCCCCCACCTCACCCACCACGGGAGTGAACCCACATGGGTATGAAGGACAAGGCCAACGAGTGGCAGGAACAGGGCAAGCAGAAGATCGGTGACGCCCGTGAGCGGGCCGGTCAGCAGCAGTCCCAGCGCGGCCAGCAGTCCCAGCGCGGCCAGCAGCCCCAGCGTGGCCAGCAGCCGCAGCGCGGCCGTGAGAACCTGCGCGACATCGAGGACACGGAAGCGGAGATGGAAGACCGCTTCGACCGGGACTACGACGCGTAGTCGCTGCGCTCGGCTTTGGCCGGATTGGCGTGGGGCGCCCTTCTTCTTGGAGGGTGCCCTGCGTTTTTGTTCGGCGTGCGCCAACTGGGGTGCCTGGTTTGCGGTTTCGGCGACTGCGGGTGGTTTGTGGTTGCTCGCGCCCACGCGGCGGAGCCGCATATCGATACAGCCTCGCGCCCCTTCGGGGCGCGTCCCTGCTCGGGCGCGTTTCAGTCTGGGCGAGCGGGGAGTTGCGGGCGGGAGCGGTTGGGGACGTTCTCGTAGCCGGGGGGCATGGCGGCCGGGTTGGTGGTCAGGAGGTCCAGGGCCAGTTCGATGGCGGCGTCCATCTCGACGTGGCGGCCCTCGGCCCAGTCCAGGGGCGTGCGCAGGCTCTCCACGTCGGGGGCGACGCCGTGGTTCTCCACGGACCAGCCGTAGGCGTCGAACCAGGCCGCGTTCATCGGGACCGTGATGACCGTGCCGTCACCCAGCCGGTGCCGGCCGGTCATGCCGACCACGCCGCCCCAGGTGCGCTGGCCGACCACCGGGCCGAGCTTGAGCAGCTTGAAGGCGGCCGTGATCATGTCGCCGTCGGAGGAGGTCGCCTCGTCGGCGAGGGCGACCACCGGGCCCCTCGGTGCGTTCGAGGTGTACGACACCGGTTGCGCGTCCCTCGTCAGGTCCCAGCCCAGGATCGTCCGGGTCAGCTTCTCGATGACGAGTTCGCTGATGTGCCCGCCCGCGTTGCCGCGCACGTCCACGATCAGGGCGGGCCGGGACACCTCCATGCGCACGTCGCGGTTGAACTGGGCCCAGCCCGAGCCGCCCATGTCGGGGATGTGCAGATAGCCGCACTTGCCGCCGCTCAACTCCCGTACGACCGCGCGGCGTTTGGCGACCCAGTCCTGGTAGCGCAGCGGCCGCTCGTCGATGAGGGGGACGACGGCGACCCGGCGGGCCCGGCCCCGCTCCCCGTCCGCCGGGACGAACGTCAGCTCCACGGTCGTACCCCCGGAGCCGGCGAGCAGCGGATACGGTCCGGTCACCGGATCGACCGGGCGGCCGTCGACATGGGTGAGGATCGCGCCCTCGCGGATGCCCGTGCCGGCCAGCGGCGAGCGGGCCTTGGAGTCGGAGGAGTCGCCGGGCAGGATGCGCTTGACGATCCAGCCCTCCTCCCGGTGCACGAGGTTGGCGCCGAGGAGGCCCTGCCAGCGCTGGTAGGGGGCCGGACCCTCGTTGCGGCGGGCGGCGGTGACGTAGGCGTGCGAGGTGCCGAGTTCGCCGAGGACCTCGCGGAGCAGGTCGGCGAACTCGTCGGGGGAGGCGACCCGTTCGACGAGGGGGCGGTACTGGTCGAGCACCGCGTCCCAGTCGATGCCGCACATGCCCGGGTCCCAGAAGTAGGCGCGGATGATCCGGCCCGCCTCGTCGAAGGCCTGGCGCCACTCGGCGGGCGGGTCGACCACGTGCAGGATGCGCCGCAGGTCGATCCAGACGGTCGTGTCGCTGTCGCCCAGCTCCGTGGCGGGCACCGCGCGCAGCTCGCCCTCGTCCACGACGACGAGCCGGGTGCCGTCGCCGCTGACCGCGAACCAGTCCAGATGGTCGACCAGTTCGGACTTCTTCGCCTTGGTGAGGTTGAAGTACTCCAGGGTCGGGCGGCCGCTGATGTCGGAGGGGTTGACGAAGGTCTCGCCGAGCGCGCCGGAGATCGGCCAGCGCAGCCAGACCAGTCCGCCGCCGGCGACCGGGTGCAGCCCGGAGTACTTGGAGGCGATCACCGGGAACGGCGTGACCCGCATCGCCAGGCCCTCCACCTCCACGGTCACCGTGCCGGCCTCGCCCGTCTCCTCCTCCTCGGCCGGGTCGAGCCCGCCGGCCGCCGGACGGCCCTCGGGGTTCAGGGCGAAGGGGGAGGGGGTCGCCGAGTTCAGCGGCACGAGGTACGGGCGGCAGCCGAGCGGGAAGGACAGGTCGCCGGTGTGGACGTCGTACACCGGGTCGAAGCCCCGCCAGGAGAGGAAGGCGAGATAGCGGCCGTCGCGGGTGAAGACGGGGTTCTCGTCCTCGAAGCGGCCGTTGGTCACGTCCACGATCAGCCGGTCCTTGATGCGGGCCAGCTTGATCTGGCGCAGGGAGCGGCCGATGCCCGGGTGGGACCAGGTGAGCCAGGCGCCGTCCGGGGAGAAGGCGAGGTCGCGCACGGGGCCGTTGACCGACCGGATCAGCTCGGTCACCCGCTCGCCGGCGACGGCAGCACCGGCCGCCCCGCTGAAGTCCCCAGAGCCCCCGGAGTCCCCAGAGTCCCCGGAATCACCCGCGTCAGCCGCTTCCGCCGCGGCCTGATCGCCGGTGCCACCGGACTCCTCGCCCTCCTCCATCCCCTCTTCCGTCTCCTCCTCCGTCACGTCGATCAGCAGCAACCGTCCGTCGTGCGAGGCGACCGCCAGCCGTTCGCCCAGCGGGTCGGAGGCCATCTCCAGGACGCGGCCCAGCCGGCCGGAGGCCAGCCGGCGGGGGGCGCGGTCGCCGCTCGCGCGGGGCAGCTGGACGATCTCCACGGCGTCCTCGCCCTCCGCGTCGGTGACGTAGGCGACCTGGCCGGTCGTGCCCAGCATCTCCGGCAGCCGTACCCGCACGCCGGACGAGTCGGTGATCGTACGGGCGGGGCCGTCGCGGTGGGTGAGCCAGTACAGGCTGCCGCGTACGACGACGGCGCTGGCCCGTCCGGTCTCGTCCACGGAGATGCCGTCGACGTTCTGCGCGGCCGGTACCGGGTAGCGGCGGCGCCCGGTGGCCGGCCCGGCCAGGCGGACGTCCAGCCTGTGCGGTACGGCACCGGGGGAGAAGTCGTCCACCAGCCACAGGTCGCCCGCGCACTGGTAGACCACCCGCGTGCCGTCGCCGGCGGCGTGCCGGGCGTAGAAGGCGTCGTGGTCGGTGTGGCGGCGCAGGTCGGTGCCGTCGTACGCGCAGGAGTAGAGGTTGCCGACGCCCTCGTGGTCGGAGAGGAAGGCGATCCGGCCGGCGACGAACATGGGGCAGGCCAGATGGCCGCCGATGTCGGGGACGAGGCGCCGCCCGTGCAGCCAGAGGCGGCCCGTGGCGCCGCCGCGGTAGCGCTTCCAGGAGGCCGGTTCGTGCGGCGGGGTGCCGGTGAGCAGCAGTGTCCGGTGCTCGCCCTCGATGTCGGCGACCTGGATGTCGGCGACCGGGCCCCAGGGCAGTTTGCGGCCGGGGTGGCCGTCGGTGGACACCTTGTAGGCCCAGGTGAAGTAGGAGAAGGGCTCGCCGTGGGAGGCGACGGCGAGGATGTCGCTCGTGCCGTCCTCCTCCGGGGGCGTCCAGCCGCAGACCTGCGTGTCCGTGCTGCCCCAGTACGTCAGCTGCCGCGCGGGACCGCCGTCGACGCTCACGAGGTGGATCTCGGGCACGAGGCTGCGCCAGGTCGTGTAGGCGATGTGGCGGCCGTCGGGCGAGAAGCGCGGGTGCCCGGCCTTCGTGCGGTCCACCGTGAGCCGCCAGGCCCTGCCCGGGGCGTCGAGAGGGGCCAGCCAGAGGTCGTCCTCGGCCACGAAGCACAGCAGGTCGCCGCTGAGGTGGGGATGGCGCAGATAGCTCACCTCCCCATGCTTTTCCGCCCGCTGGGCCCCAGCAACTTATGCGCCGCTGACATTCGTGACCCAGAGCACGTACGAAACGGTTTCGTTTCGCATGCTTGCAGGGTATCTTCAGGGTGTACGAAGCAGGAGGCTCCGCGAGAGGAAGGCGAGTGACATGACCGAGGCCGTCGCAGCGGCACGTCGCAGCCGGATCACGCCGGAGCGCGAGGCCGAGTTGTACGACGCCGTGCTCGCCCTGCTCCGGGAGGTCGGCTACGACGCCCTCACCATGGACGCCGTCGCCGCCCGCACCCGGTCCAGCAAGGCCACGCTCTACCGCCAGTGGGGCGGCAAGGCCGAGCTGGTGGCGAAGGCGGTGCGGCACAACAGGCCGGGCGGCTCGGTCGGCGACGTCGACACCGGGTCGCTCAGGGGCGATCTGCACGCCCTCACCCTGCGCTCGGACGACTGCGAGATGGAACAGAACTCCGCGCTGATGCGGGGTCTGGCGATGGCCGTACACGGCAATCCCGACCTCCTGCGGGCGTTCAGGGACCATCTCATCGAGCCGGAGTTGGCGGAGTTCCGGCGCGTGGTGCAGCGGGCGATCGACCGGGGCGAGGTCCGTGCGGACAACCCGGCGATCGACTACGTGATGCACATGATGATCGGCGGGTTCGCCGCCCGCTCGCTCATCGACGAGCAGCCGCCGACACAGGCCTTCCTGTTGTCGTACATCGACGCCGTGGTCCTCCCCGCCCTCGGCGCTCCCACCGGCTGATCACCTTCTGATCATCGCCTGATTCACCGCCTGATTCACCGTCTGATCCCTTCTGATCCCCGAGCAAGCCCACCACCTGACGTCACCGCTCACGTCGTCGGGCTGATCACCCCTGCCCAGCTGAACCCACGACCTGACCGGGAGTACGCCTCCGTGGCCACGTTTCTCTACAAGATCGGCCGACTCGCCTTCCGGCGACGGCACTTCGTCGCCCTCATATGGGTCGCGCTGCTCACCCTCGCCGGGGTGGGCGCCGCCTCCGCGCCGCCCGCCGGCACCACGTCCTTCTCCATCCCCGGCACCGAGGCCCAGAAGGCCTTCGACCTGCTGGAACAGCGCTTCCCCGGGATGAGTGCCGACGGCGCCACCGCGCGTGTCGTCTTCAAGGCGCCCGGCGGCGAGAAGATGACCGACACGCTCAACAAGGCGGCCGTCGAGAAGACCGTCAAGGAGCTGAAGAGCGGCTCCGAGGTCGTCTCCGTCGCCGACCCCTACGCCGGGCACGCGGTCAGCAGGAACGGCACGATCGCCTACGCGTCGGTGAAGTACAAGGTCTCCGGCATGGAGCTGAAGGACTCCTCGAAGGACGCCCTGAAGCAGGCCGCCCAGCACGCGCGCGACGCCGGGCTGACCGTCGAGGTCGGCGGTGACGCGCTCAGCGCGACCCCGGAGACCGGCTCCAGCGAGATCATCGGCATCGGGATCGCCGCCGTCGTCCTCGTCAGCACCTTCGGCTCGCTGCTCGCGGCCGGGTTCCCGCTGCTCACCGCCATCATCGGCGTCGGCATCGGCGTCTCCACGATCACCGCGCTCGCCAGCGCCCTGAACCTCGGCTCCACCACCTCCACCCTGGCGTCGATGATCGGCCTGGCCGTCGGCATCGACTACGCCCTCTTCATCGTCTCCCGCTACCGCGCCGAACTGGCCGAGGGCCGCGAGCGCGAGGACGCGGCCGGACGCGCCGTCGGCACGGCGGGCTCGGCCGTGGTCTTCGCCGGCCTCACCGTCGTCATCGCCCTGGTCGGCCTGTCGGTCGTCAACATCCCGATGCTCACCAAGATGGGCATCGCCGCGGCGGGCACCGTCGCCATCGCCGTCCTCATCGCGCTGACGATGATCCCCGCGCTGCTCGGCTACGCGGGCCGCAAGATCAAGCCGATGGGCGAGAAGAGCAAGCTGCTCGGCGGCGGCCGCACCCCGAAGAAGCCGGGCCGTCCCAACATGGGCACCCGCTGGGCGAGCTTCGTCGTACGCCGCCCGGTCGCCGTACTCCTCCTCGGTGTGATCGGCCTCGGCGCCGCGGCGATCCCGGCCGCGTCCCTGGAACTGGGCCTGCCCGACGACGGCTCCCAGCCCACCTCCACCACCCAGCGCCGCGCCTACGACCTGCTCTCCGAGGGCTTCGGACCGGGCTTCAACGGCCCCCTGATGGTCGTGGTCGACGCCAAGGACAGCGCCCACCCCAAGAAGGCGTTCACCGAGGTCAGCGACGAGATCAAGGGCCTGAAGGACGTCGTCACGGTCACCCCGGCCGTGCCCAACAAGGCCGGTGACACCGCGACGATCACCGTCGTACCGGGGTCCAAGCCGTCCTCGCACACGACCGAGGACCTGGTGCACGCCATCCGCGACAAGGGCGCGGGCATCGCCGCGAAGACCGACTCCAAGGTGCTGGTCACCGGGTCTACGGCGATGAACATCGACGTCTCCCAGAAGCTCAACGACGCGCTGCTGCCCTACCTGGCGCTGGTGGTGGGCCTCGCCTTCCTGCTCCTGATCGTGGTCTTCCGCTCGGTCCTCGTCCCGCTGAAGGCGGCCCTCGGCTTCCTGCTCAGTGTGATGGCGGCCCTCGGCGCGGTCGTCGCGGTCTTCCAGTGGGGCTGGCTGTCGGGGCTGATGAACGTCGAGCAGACCGGGCCGGTCATGTCGATGATGCCGATCTTCATGGTGGGTGTCGTCTTCGGTCTCGCCATGGACTACGAGGTCTTCCTCGTGACCCGGATGCGGGAGGCGTTCGTCCACGGCGAGAAGCCGAGCCAGGCCGTGGTCACGGGCTTCAAGCACGGCGCACGGGTCGTCACGGCCGCCGCCGTCATCATGATCGCCGTCTTCTCCGGCTTCATGGGGTCCAGCGAGGCGATGATCAAGATGATCGGCTTCGGCCTCGCGATCGCCGTCTTCTTCGACGCGTTCATCGTCCGCATGGCCATCGTCCCGGCGGTCCTCGCCCTGCTCGGCAAGCGCGCCTGGTGGCTGCCGAAGTGGCTGGACCGCGCGCTGCCCAACGTGGACGTCGAGGGCGAGGGGCTGCGCAAGGACGCCGACCCTGAGGAGGAGAGGGAGCTGGTACGGGTCTGACGTACCGCCGCTGACACCGGACCGGCCGGTGAGGGTGCCCGTGGGGACGGGGCTGCACCCTCACCGGCCTTTTTCTGTCCCGGGTTTGTCTCGGCTGTCCTGGCTGTCTCGGACGTCGTACGGGTACAGGTGCGCGTTGGAGGTGTGTGAGCGTGAACGAGGGCGTGGACGAGGCGGGTTGGGACGTCGAACCCGGCGACGAGATCGAGCCGATGGTGCAGGCGGTGGGGCGCCTGCTCAAGGTCTGCCGGGAGGCGGCCGGGACGAGCGTGGCCGACCTGGCCGAAGTCATGGCTACGGCGAGGACTTGATCCGCAAGATCGAGCGAGGGCAGCGGATTCCTCGGCCGGAGTTCCTGGAGAAGGCCGACGGGGTCCTGAAGGCGCAGGGTCATCTCAAGGCGTTCATGGAGGAGATGCGCAGGGCCCGGTACCCGAAGAAGGTGCGGAGGCTGGCGGAGATGGAGGGCCGGGCCGTCGAGCTGCTGTTGTACAGCAACCACAACATCCATGGGTTGCTCCAGACACCGGAGTACACGCGGGCGTTGCTGAAGGTGCGCCGACCGGCGTACACGCAGGACGAGTTGGAGCAGATGGTTGCGGCACGCGTGGCGCGACATTCGATCTTCGAGCGTTCGCCCGCTCCTGACCTCAGCTTTGTCCAGGAACAGGTGACGCTCGAACGGCCCATCGGCGGGACAATGCTGCTCCGTCGGCAGCTTGAACACCTGTTGGAACTGTCCCAGTTGCCCAACGTCGAGGTCCAGGTCATGCCGACCCGCCACGAAGGGCACCCCGGAATGAGCGGCTTGGTCGAGTTGCTGAAGTTCGAGGACGGTACCGCCGTAGGTCGCTCCGACGGGGCGTTCAACGGCCGCCCGGTCTCGGACCTCAGGCAGCTCCGGATCCTCGAACTGCGGTATGGGATCATCCGAGCCGAGGCTCTCTCACCGAGGGAGTCCCAGGCCTTCATTGAGCAAGCGCTGGGGAGACTATGAGCGCCACGGAACTGCACTGGCTCAAGAGCAGCTACAGCAGCAGCAGCGAAGGCGACGACTGCGTCGAAGTGGCCAACACCCCCACCACCATCCACATCCGCGACTCCAAAACCCCCGACACCGCGCAGCTGAAGGTCACCCCGTCCGCTTGGGCCGATTTCCTCAGCCATCTCGGGTGACCGCGAGCAGTGCCAGGTCATCGGTGATGCGGCCGTCGGTGTGGCGGCTCACCTCGGCGAGAAGGGCGTCGAGCAGCGCGTCCGGTCCGGCGAAGTCGCGTCCGGTCAGCCCGGCTGCGGGGTCGTAGAAGTCCCCGGCGCGGTTCCGTGCCTCGGTCAGCCCGTCCGTGTACAGCAGGAGAGTCGCTCCCGGAGGGAAGGGCACCGTGTCGGTCCGGTCCTGGCCGGCGCCCAGCTCCGCCAGTCCCAGGGGAAGGGCCGGTTCGGACGGTTCCGCGCTGCGCACCTGGCCGGCGTGCAGGAGCAGAGGCGCCGGGTGGCCGCGGTTGACCAGCCGCAGTTCATCGCCGCGGGGCGGGATCTCGACGAGAACGCCGGTGACGAACC
Source organism: Streptomyces sp. NPDC001393 (assembly GCF_053597455.1). Taxonomy (NCBI): domain Bacteria; kingdom Bacillati; phylum Actinomycetota; class Actinomycetes; order Kitasatosporales; family Streptomycetaceae; genus Streptomyces; species Streptomyces sp. NPDC001393. The sequence goes on along the minus strand of NZ_JBSFIH010000042.1, from coordinate 60,059 downwards.
CCTCGGCGCGCTCGGGTCCCGTCCGACGCTCTCTTTCCCGTAGCAGTGCCCGCTCCAGCCTGGCCGTGATCGCGACGAGCGTGGGTTCCTCCTCGGCGGCCTCCCGGAACACCCCCATGGCCACGTCCACCACCCGGACCGCGTCCAGGCCCTTGCCCCGTACATCCCCGACCAGGCAGCGCACGCCGTACGGGGTGGCCTGGGCGCCGTACAGGTCGCCGCCGATCTGGGCGTCTTTCACGGCTGCCTGGTAGCGCACGGCGATCCGCAGCGGGCCCATCGTGGACGGCAGTTGCGGCAGTACGGCGCGCTGGAGGGCCAGGGCGATGCTGCGTGCGGACTCCAGGCGCAGGTTGCTGTAGTACATGAGACGGTTGACGACGACGGCGAGGGCCGAGACCGTCGCGACCGCAGCCAGTTCGCTCTGCCCACCGGAATCCCCCAGGAGTCCGAAGTGGGCGAGCAGCGCGATGTCGGTGGCGCAGGCACCGACGCCCGCCAGCACCGTCGCGCGAAGCGACAGCAGTGCGGCGGCTGCCATCGGCGCGGCTGTGTAGAAGGCCTCTCCACTGATATGCGGAGCGGTGTTGTAGTCGAAGAGGGCGCCTCCGACGAGCAGGACGACAGGCACCAGCTGAAGGTGGCGCAGAAACCAGCCTCCGACGGTGGCGCGCCCCCCGCTCGCTGCCCTCATGTGCCGCTCCCGTCTCCGTCGCGCCGTACAGCACAAGCTCAAGCATCCTCAGGGCCGATGACGCGTGCCAGTCGTGCGGCGGCCGTATGGGTGTGTGGCGGCCGGCACGGGCGTGACAACTCAGTCGCGTGCGCCGTACACCGACCGCTACCGTGCCCCGTATGACGACGACAGCCGCCACTGACGCCGACGGATCCGGAGCCCACCCCCGTTTCGCCGGAGCCCTTCGCGCGCTGGGCCTCGACGACGTGCTCGCCCGCACCAGGAGGTTCCCGGACGCCACCCGGACCGCCGCGGAGGCCGCCGCGGCCATCGGGTGCGAGCTCAGCCAGATCTGCAAGTCGCTGATCTTCGCGGCCGACGGGGTGCCCGTGCTGGTCCTCATGGACGGGGCCTCGCGCGTGGACGTGGAGCGGGTACGGGAGGAACTGGGCGCGGGCAGGGTGACCCGGGCCGACGCCGGTGTCGTGCGCGAGACCACGGGGTACGCCATCGGCGGCGTGCCGCCCTTCGGGCACCGCACACGCACGCGTGTCCTCGCCGACCGCTCGCTGCTCGCCCACCACGTGGTGTGGGCGGCCGCCGGAACGCCGCACACGGTCTTCCCGATCGAGCCGAAGGCGCTCGTGACCCACGCCGGTGCCGACCTGGTGGACGTGCGCGAGCAGACCGCGTGACGCCACTCGTCACGGCCGCCGTCCTGTTCGCCGCCGTCACCCATGCCAGCTGGAACGCCATCGCGCACCGGATCACCGACAAGCTGGTCGGGTTCGCGCTGATCCTGGCGGGCGGTGTGCTCATCGGGCTGCTGCTGGCCCCGTTCACGGCGCTCCCGGCGGCGGGCGCGTGGCCGTACCTGGTCCTCTCGGCGGCCATCCACGTCGTGTACGTCGTCCTGCTGATGGCGTCGTTCCGGCTGGGCGACTTCGGCCAGACCTATCCGATCGCGCGGGGCAGTGCCCCGCTGCTGGTCACCGTGTTCGCGGCCGTGTTCGCGCACGAGGTGCCGGACGGCTGGGCGGCCGGGGGCATCGCCCTGTCGTGTGCCGGCCTGACCGGCGTGGCGCTGTGGGGGCTGCGCGGCCGCCGGCCGGACTGGGCGGCGATCGGGGCCGCGCTCGCCACGGGGCTCTCCATCGCCTCGTACACGCTCGTCGACGGGCTCGGCGTCCGCGCCTCCGGTTCCCCGCTCGGGTACACCGCCTGGTTGATGGTGGCACAGGGCGTGGCGATCCCGGCGTACGCCGTCTGCTGCCGGTGGCGGCGCGAGACGGTGGCCGTCCTGCGCCCCTTCGCCGCCCTCGGCCTCTTCGGCTCCGTGCTGTCCGTCTCCGCCTACGGCCTGGTCCTGTGGGCGCAGACCCGCGCCGACCTCGCCCCTGTCGCCGCGTTGCGCGAGTCCTCGATCATCGTCGGTGCCGCCATCGGCGCCCTCTTCTTCAAGGAGCGCTTCGGGGCACCCCGGATCGCGGCGGCGGGTGTGCTGGTCGTCGGGATCGGGCTGATGCTGCGCGCCGGGTAGCAGGATGACACTGACCACGACACGCCGTACGAGGGAGCCGTCCATGACCGACAAGCCGACCGTCAGCGTTCTGGGGACCGGGATCATGGGGGCCGCGATGGCCCGGAACCTGTGCCGCGCCGGGCTGGAGGTGCGCGCGTGGAACCGTACGCGTGAGAAGGCCGAGCCGCTCGCCGCCGACGGCGCACGGATCGCCGGCACCCCGGCGGAGGCCGTCGCGGGCGCCGATGTCGTCCTGACGATGCTGTACGACGGCAAGACGGTCCTGGACGTCATGCGCGAGGCCGCGCCGGGGCTGCGGCCCGGCACGGTGTGGGCGCAGTGCACCACCGCCGGGATCGAGCTGATCACCGCCCTGGCCGCCTTCGCCGGCGAGCACGGACTCGTCTTCTACGACGCACCCGTCCTCGGGACCAGGCAGCCCGCCGAGGCCGGTCAGCTCACCGTGCTGGCCGCCGGGCCGGAGGAAGGGCGGCGGACGGTCGCGCCCGTCTTCGACGCGGTCGGTGCGAGGACCGTGTGGACCGGGTCCGACGCCGGCGCGGGCAGCGCCAGCCGGCTGAAGCTGGTCGCCAACAGCTGGGTGCTCGCGGCCACCGCGGCGGCCGGTGAGGTCCTCGCCCTCGCCCGCGCGCTCGGCGTGGATCCGCAGGGCTTCTTCGACCTCATCGAGGGCGGTCCGCTCGACATGGGATACCTGCGGGCGAAGTCCGCGCTGGTGCTCGACGGGAAGCTGACCCCGCCGTCGTTCGCGGTGGCCACCGCGGAGAAGGACGCCCGGCTCATCGTCCAGGCCGGTGAGCGGGGCGGCGTACGGCTGGACGTCGCCGCCGCGGCCGCGGAACGGTTCGCCCGCGCCGCGGCCCAGGGGCACGCGGACGAGGACATGGCCGCCGCGTACTTCGCCAGCTTCGGCGAGTCCGGGCAGGAAGGCGGGACCGTCCCGCCGAGGTGACGTTCCCCGCACACGGGAGCACCCTGGAAACAGCTGGAATTCCAGCGGCTCCCGGAGGTGATCCTCATGATGCACACCGCTGTCGGATGGCATGTGGAGCTGGAGTTCAAGGAGGATGATCAGCACACGAAGGCGGCGGCCCTGGTGCGCTTGCCCGACGGAACCGAGGTACGGGCGCACGGCCACGCGACCAGGCACCGCGTCGACGCCAACCAGCCCAGGGTCGGCGAGGAAATAGCCGGCGCCCGTGCCCTCAACGAACTGGCCATGGAACTGCTGAGCAAGGCACACGACGAGATCGACGCGGCGTCCGGACGGACCTCGCACTCGATCAACGTGTGACAGCGTGCAGGGACGGGAGCGCCTACGCGAGCGCCGTGCGCACCGCCCGCACCAGCGCCTGCGCCCTCGGGTCCGCCGTCACGCTCTTGCGGAAGCCGTTGGTGACATAGCCGAAGGCGATGCCGGTCTCCGGGTCGGCGAACGCGAGGGCGCCGCCCCGGCCCGGGTGGCCGAAGGAACCGGGGGAGAGCAGCGGGGACGCGGCGCCGTGCAGCATGTGGCCGAGGCCGAACCGGGTGCCGACCACCAGGACCCGGTCCGGCCCGGCGGACTGCTCGGCTCGGGCCAGTTCCATCGTCTCCGGGGTGAGCAGCCGGATGCCGCCGTCCACCGCGCCGATGAGCGAGGCGTAGAAGCGGGCCAGCCCCTCGGCGGTGGCGATGCCGTTGGAGGCGGGCAGGGCGGCCGCGCGGTAGGCGGGATCGTTCTCGTCGGGCAGCGGGGTGATCGCCGCGAACGCGCGCCGGGTCAGCGAGTCCGGGTCGGCGTAGGCCTCGGCCACCGCGCGCTTGGGGCGGGTCTTCAGACCGCCCACCGCCTCGGGTGCCTCGACCGGGCCGACGCGGCCCACGCGCGCGTGCTCCGACTCCGGCAGGCCGAGCCAGAGGTCCGCGCCGACGGGACGCGCGATCTCGTCCGCGATCCACTCGCCGACCGGGCGGCCGGTGATCCGCCGGATCAGTTCGCCGGTGAGCCAGCTGTAGGTCTGGGCGTGGTAGCCGTGGTCCGTGCCCGGCTCCCACGCCGGCGTCTGCGCGGCGACGGCCGCGGCGCCCAGATCGGGGTCGGCGGCCTCGGCGGGGGTCAGCGGGCGGTCCAGCACGGGCACGCCCGCGCGGTGCGCGAGCAGGTGCCGGACGAGGGTGTGCTCCTTGCCGGCCGCCTTGTACTCGGGCCAGTAGGCGCCGACCGGGGCGTCCAGGTCCAGCTCGCCGCGCTGGTGCAGGAGCAGCAGTGCGGCGGCGACGACACCCTTGGTCGCGGAGCGGACGATCTGCGCGGTGCCGGGCTCCCAGGGCGCCGTACCGTCCACGTCCCTGGTGCCGGCCCACAGGTCGACGATCCTGTGCCCGTCGCGGTACACGGCGACGGCCGCGCCGCGCTCCCCGAGCAGCGCGAAGTTCGCTGCGAACGCCTCCCTGACCGGCTCGAAGCCCTCGGCCACTGTGCCGTTCACGTCCACGCCCGCCGTCCTTTCGATCACTGTCCCATCGCCTGCGACAGTGGGTGCAACGCGGGCTGCGCGCCTGTGATTCCTCGGTGGGATCAGCCCAGCAGGATCGTTACATCGATGTTGCCGCGCGTGGCGTTGGAGTACGGGCAGACCTCGTGCGCCGCGTCCACCAGCCGGGCCGCCACCTCCGCGTCCAGCACCGGCAGGGAGACGCTGAGGGCGACCGCGAGGCCGTAGCCCCGGTGCCCGTTCGGGCCGATGCCGACCTTGGCGGCCACCGTGGAGCCGGTCAGGTCGTAGCCCGCGCGGTTGCCGACGAGGATCAGCGCGTTGTGGAAGCAGGAGCTGTAGCCGGCCGCGAACAGCTGTTCCGGGTTGGTGCCGTTGCCGTCGCCGCCCAGCTCCGGGGGCATCGCGACCCTCAGCTCGATCTGGCCGTCGTGGCTGGTGACATAGCCGTCGCGACCGCCGTGGGCGGTGGCCTCGGCGACGTACATGATCTTCGTCGGACGGGTGTCGACGGCGGTGTCCTCGGTCATGGCCGGCCTCCCCCGGAACAAGTGGCGCACAAGTACATCGTGCACAAGGTACTGGCTGGTAGGTCAGCAGGCGGCGGCAGGGGGTGGCAACCGTGGGTAACGCGGGATCAGCGGGCGGTCGGGGCCGGATCAGCGGAGCAGCGGGGCCGGATCAGCGGAGCAGCGGGGCCGGATCAGCGGAACGTCAGGGCCGGATCAGTGCCGGTCGGCCGCTACGTCGGCGCGCTCGGTGAGTTTCCGCAGCGCCTCGCGCAAGCACGCGACCTCCTGCCCGCCGAGGCCCGTCGAGGTGAGAAGCGCGCCGGGTATGCGTGTCGCGCGCTCCCTGAGTGCCTCTCCGCGCCCGGTGCACGCGACGAGCACCGAGCGCTCGTCGCCGGCCGCGCGCTCCCTGTGCACCAGCCCCGCCCCCTCCAGCCTCTTCAGCAATGGCGAGACGGTCCCGTAGTCCAGCCGCAGAGCGCGCGCCAGCTCCTTCACGCTGGTCTCGCCGCGCTCCCACAGCACCAGGAGCACGAGGTACTGGGGGTAGGTGAGCCCGAGGTCGTCCAGAAGCGGACGGTATGCGGCGGTCACGGCCCGCTGGGCGGCGTACAGCGCGAAGCACAGCTGGTCGTCCAGCAGCAGCGACCCCTCGGCGGCGCGATCCTCGTTCGTCACGCGCCCATTGTCACGGACGCACTTTGCCGAGCATCGCGCCCACCCGCCACAAGTGCGGTCGACGAGGGCGGGGTGGCCGCTTGTTCCGGCCGCGACGGGGAAGTTGAGCATTGCACGGCGCAGATGAACGCCGCCAGTCTTACTGCCCAACGGGGCACGAACGGGAAAATGTGGGACATTAGGGAGAAAACAGACGTACAGAAGAGCAGCTTCCGGGGTAGGTCACCCAGCGTGAAAGGGCGGTCCGATGTCTGTAGTCGAACAGTACGCGCGCGCCCACATCGTCACGGACGAGGAGGATCCGGGGGCCGTACCGGTGGTGTTGCGGTACGACCCCGACTCCGATCCACGGTCGGTACGGGTGGGCCTGCCGGGACCGCACGAGTGGACCTTCTCGCGCACGCTCCTCGAACGGGGCCTGCGGGCGCCGGCCGAGAGCGGCGCGGTGCGGGTCTGGCCGTGCGGGCGCGTCCAGGCCGTTGTCGAGTTCCATTCGGACAACGGTGTCGAGGTGGTCCAGTTCGAGTCGAAGACGCTGGTGAGATTCCTGCGCCGGACGTACACGGCGGAGCCGGTGCGGGCCTGATCAGCCGCCCATCTTCAGCAGGGTCGCCACGATCGGCCCGGCCGTGTCGCCGCCGTGGCCGCCCGCCTGGACCACACCCGCGGCGGCGAGATCGCCCTTGAAAGCGGTGAACCAGCCGTTCGGCTTCTTCTGTCCGTCGACCTCGGCCGAGCCCGTCTTGGCGCCGTAGTCGCCGCTCATGCCCGCCATCGCCTTGGCCGCCGTGCCGTAGTCCGCCGTGAACCGCATGACGTCCTTCAGCTGGGACTGCGTCTTCGCGGACATCGTGCGCGCCGCCTTCGCCAGCGTGCGGTGGTCCACGTCGGGGGACACCAGGTACGGCTGGTGGAAGGCGCCCGACTCCACCGTGGCCGCCACCGACGCCATGTTCAGCGGGTTCATGCGTACCGCGCCCTGCCCGATCAGCGAGGCGCCCATCTGCGCGCCGCTCTGCACCGGGACGGCGCCGTCGAAGGACGGGACGCCGACGGACCAGTTGTCCATGGCGAGGCCGTAGACCTGCTGGGCCTCCGTCGTCAGGTCGCTGTCGGACAGCTTCGGCGCGAAGTCGATGAAGGCGTTGTTGCAGGAGGCCCCGAAGCTCTGCCTGAACGTGCCCTTCTTGATCTCCGAGTCGCCGTCGTTGTGGAACGTCCAGCCGGCCAGCTTGTACGTCTTGGGGCAGGGGTGCGAGGCGTCCGGGGTGATGAGGTTCTTCTCGAACAGCATGGTCGACGTCACGATCTTCATGGTCGAGCCGGGCGCGAGGGAGCCCTGGAAGCCGACGTTGAAGCCGTGCTCGCTGTTGGCGACCGCGAGGATCTCGCCGGTCGAGGGCCGCACGACGACCACGGACGCCTTCGCCCGCTTGCCGACCTGTTGCTCGGCCGCCGCCTGGAAGGTCGGGCTCAGCGTCGTCTTCACCGTGCCCGGCGTGCCCTTGCTCAGCTCCACCAGCGTCTTGTCGGACAGCCCGGCCTTCTGCGCGTCCTTGCCGCGCACCACGCGCAGCTCCACGCCCGCCTTGCCGCCCGCCGTCTTGCCGTACTTCTCCCGCAGCCCGTCCAGCACCGTGCCCAGCGACGGGTACCTGGCGGTCGTCAGCTCGCCGCCGTCCCGGTCCAGCGCCTTGATCGGCGGGGTGCCGGACTCGCCGGTGACGAGTGTGTCGCCGTCCTTCAGATCCGGGTGGACGACCGAGGAGTGCCAGTCGACCAGCGGCTGGCCGTCGCTCGCCCGCCGCATCACGGTGAGCGAACTGCCGTACGCCAGCGGCTTGGCGAGCTTCTGGTACGACACCGTCGCCTTGACGGAGAACGGCACCTTGGCGCCCGTGGGCGTGCCGGCGGTGAGCGTGACGTCCTTCAGATGGGCGTCCTTGGTGTAGCCGGCCAGCAGCGAGCCGGCGGCGGAGGCGTTGTCGGTGGCGGCGGCCGCCTCACCGATCCTGCCCTGCTGCCACGCGGTGAGGAAGCGGGTGGAGGCCGTGCGGATCTCCGCGGCGGTGAGCGGGCCGGTTCTGACGGCCTTGTGGTCGGCCGCGGCGGGCGTGCGCTCGTCTGCGGCGGCACCCCCGCCGGTCAGCGCGTAGACGGCGAACCCGGCGCCGCCCACGGCCAGCGCGATCATCCCGCCGACCACGACGGGCGCGGTCGTCCTCCGTCGCTCGGCGACGTGCCTTCTCTTGCCCACAGCCTCAGTTCCTCCGTGCGATCCCCAGGATCCCCGTAGCCCTCACACTCCCCAACGACGGCACTCACCCTAAGGTCCCCGTCCCGGCGGGTGATCCCGGCGGCAAATCCGTAGCACGCTTGCGACATTCCGCGCGGGACGCACGCCCCCGGCACGCGCGCGTGGCGGCCGGCGCCCGCGTCGGCCGCGACTCACACCCAGGTGTCCAGCCACATCCGCGACCGCCAGGAGTCGATCGGGATCGCCGTGCCCGTGTACAGCGGCCAGAAGTAGATGAAGTTCCAGGCGATCAGCAGCACCAGGACGCCCGCCGCCGTCGCGCCGATCACGCGGCGGGTGTCGGAGGAGCCCGGCGGTCCGATGATCGCGCCGATCATCATCGCCACCGCCAGGCACAGGAACGGCAGGAAGACGACCGCGTAGAAGAGGAAGATCGTGCGCTCCTGGTACAGGAACCAGGGGAGGTAGCCCGCCGCGATGCCGCAGGCGATGGCACCGGCGCGCCAGTCGCGGCGCAGCGCCCACCGCCACAGCACGTACAGGATCGCGAAGCAGGCCGCCCACCACAGCAGAGGCGTGCCGATCGCCAGCACCTCACGGGCGCACTTCTGGCCCGCGTTCGCCGGGCAGCCGTCGGCGCCGGGGTTCGGGGACTCGTAGAAGTACGACACCGGGCGGCCCAGCACGATCCAGCTCCACGGGTTGGACTGGTAGGTGTGCGGGGAGGTCAGGCCGACGTGGAACTTGTACACCTCGTGCTCGTAGTGCCACAGGCTGCGCAGCCAGTCCGGCAGGAAGGTCCAGCTGCCGCCCCTGCCGTCGGTGGCCGCCCAGTTGCGGAAGTAGCCGCCGGAGCCGTTGGCCGGAGAAAGGATCCAGCCGAGCCAGGAGAGCAGGTAGACGGCGATCGCCACCGGGACCGTCGCCAGGAAGGCGATGCCCGTGTCGTACTTCAGGGCCGCCGCGTACGGGCGCCGGGCGCCGGCCGTCTTCCGGGCGCCGACGTCCCACAGCACCGCCAGCACACAGAACGCGGCCAGGATGTACAGGCCGTTCCACTTGGTGCCGATGGCCAGGCCCAGCATCAGCCCGGCCGCCCAGCGCCAGGGGCGCAGCCCGAAGCGGAAGGTGTCGGCGACCTCCTCGTCCGGGCGGACCCGGCCGTCGGCGTCCACCGGCAGGGCGGCGGCCAGCCTCTCCCGTGACCGGTCCCGGTCGATGACCAGACAGCCGAACGCGGCCACCACGAAGAACATCAGCACGCCGTCGAGCAGTGAGGTCCGGCTCATCACGAAGTGCAGGCCGTCCACCGCCATCAGCGCGCCCGCGAGGCAGCCGAGGAAGGTCGAGCGGAACAGGCGGCGCCCGATCCGGCACAGCAGCAGGACGGAGAGCGTGCCCAGCAGCGCGGTCATGAACCGCCAGCCGAACGGGTCGAACCCGAACATCAGCTCGCCGAGCCCGATGACGTACTTGCCGACCGGCGGATGCACGACGTACGCCGCGTCCGTCGGGATCGCGAGATGGCCGTGCGTCTGCAGCACCAGGTCGTTGGCGTTCTTGTCCCAGTTGACCTCGAACCCGCGGTGGACGAGCGCCCAGGCGTCCTTGGCGTAGTACGTCTCGTCGAATATCACCGCACGCGGACTGCCCAGGTTCCAGAACCGCATCAGGCCCGCCATCAGCGTCACCAGCAGCGGACCGGCCCAGCCCGACCAGCGGGTGATCCGCTCGGCCAGGACCGGCGGCACGCCGAGCACCTGCCACAGCCGGGGGCCCGGCTCGGCGTACGGCGGCACCAGCCGGTCGCGTACGTCGCCCGAGGGCGCGTCCTTGGCCGGTACGTACCCGAATCGGCGCAGCCGCTGCTGCCACGACGGCCGCTGGTCGTGCGGCGTCCGGCCCTGCCGGAGGTCCATGGAGGACGCGGTACTGGTCACCCGCGCCATGGTAGGGAACCGTTCTGTGCGAGTCCCGTGCATGTGGGGTACCGGTCGGCATGAGGTCGTTCCCCGGCCGGGCTGTCAGTGGTTCCTGCGAGGATGGAGGACGTGACTGGAACCCTTGTCCTCGCAGGTACCCCCATCGGCGACATCGCGGACGCACCGCCCCGGCTGGCCGAGGAACTCGCCGGTGCCGACGTGGTCGCCGCCGAGGACACCCGGCGGCTGCGCCGGCTCACCCAGGCCCTCGGCGTCGCGCCCAAGGGCCGCGTCGTGTCGTACTTCGAGGGCAACGAGTCCGCGCGTACCCCGGAACTGGTCGAGGAACTGCTCGGCGGCGCGCGCGTGCTGCTGGTGACCGACGCCGGGATGCCGTCCGTCTCCGACCCGGGCTACCGGCTGGTCGCGGCCGCCGTCGAGAAGGACATCCGGGTCACCGCCGTACCGGGGCCGTCCGCCGTGCTCACCGCGCTCGCGCTGTCCGGGCTGCCCGTCGACCGCTTCTGCTTCGAGGGCTTCCTGCCGCGCAAGGCGGGCGAACGCCTGTCCCGGCTGAAGGAGGTCGCGGCCGAGCGGCGCACGCTGGTCTACTTCGAGGCCCCGCACCGGCTCGACGACACCCTCGCCGCCATGAGCGAGGTCTTCGGCGCGGACCGGCGGGCCGCCGTGTGCCGGGAGCTGACCAAGACGTACGAGGAGGTACGGCGCGGCTCGCTGGCCGAGCTGGCGCGGTGGGCCGCGGAGGGGGTCCGCGGGGAGATCACCGTGGTGGTCGAGGGGGCGCCGGAGAGCGCTCCCGAGGAACTGGACGCCGCGGAGCTGGTACGCCGGGTACGCGCGCGCGAAGAGGCGGGGGAGCGGCGCAAGGAGGCGATCGCGGCGGTGGCCGTGGAGGCGGGGGTGCAGAAGAGGATTGTTTTCGACGCCGTGGTGGCGGCGAAGCGTTCGGGTGAGTGACGGGGACGGGGGTCCGTGACGGGGGTGCGGCACGGCACCTGAGCTGGGTTCATACCCCCTCTGAGCAGGGCTCTTCTCTTGTGAGCGGGAGGTCCATGGGACGGCAAAAGGCTGTCGCCGTTGGCAAAGCGAAACGCCGCCGACCGGGGCCTTTTCGGCAAGGAAGACCCAAATCGCCTCCAACACTCGACAGCCCTGGTGCGTTCGCGCTGGTGAAGGCGTCCACTGGTTGAAGAGGCGCCCCGTAGAGGGGCGCTTTGTCCAGCGGACAAGAGGAGCTGGCATGAGCGAGATCGCAGGGCAGACCGGCCTCCGTGGCACGCCCACAGCCGTCGTTCACGAGTCGTATTCGTTCGCCTGCATGCGCTGCGGGCACGGCTGGGAGCAGTCGTACGAGATAGAGCACCACACGGACGCCGACGGGCACGAGTTCGTGCTGTACGTGGCCGACGGCCGGGTCGTGCCGTCGCCGCTGAGCCGGCCCAGCTGCCAGAACTGCGACGGTCACGTCGTGCGGATCATGCGCGCGGGGCAGGTCTCGTCGGTGCGCGGCGTCGCCGAGCGGCACCACGCCGTGCCGCAGGCGGGCCCGGTGGAGGCGCCCCAGGTGCCCACGGAGCCCACGGAGCCGCACCACTGGCACCTGTCCGACCTCCTCCACCCGTTCCAGCGCAAGGCCGGCTGAGCGGATCGCCGGCCGGTGACGGCATGCCCCTTTCGTAGGATCGGGGCATGCCTTCGAACGCCGGCCAGACCTCCAAGGGCGACAAGAACGCCGCACCGCCGCTTCCGCCCCCGCTGCGGGTCGCGGTCGCCGACTCGCACACCCACCTCGACATGCAGTCCGGCACGGTCGAGGAGGGTCTCGCGAAGGCCGCGTCGGTGGGAGTGACGACCGTCGTCCAGGTCGGCTGCGACATCAAGGGCTCGCAGTGGGCCGCCGACATCGCCGCCGCCCACGACGGCGTCCACGCCACCGTCGCCCTCCACCCCAACGAGGCCCCGCGCATCGTCCACGGTGACCCCGACGGCTGGTCCCGGCAGGGCGCCCGCGAGCCGGGCGGCGACGCGGCGCTCGACGAGGCCCTCGCCGAGATCGACCGGCTCGCCGGGCTGCCCCAGGTGAAGGGCGTCGGCGAGACGGGGCTCGACCACTTCCGCACCGGCCCGGAGGGCAAGGCGGCCCAGGAGCGGTCCTTCCGCGCCCACATCGAGATCGCCAAGCGGCACGGCAAGGCGCTCGTCATCCACGACCGCGAGGCGCACGCCGACGTCCTGCGCGTGCTCAAGGAGGAGGGCGCCCCCGAGCGCACCGTCTTCCACTGCTACTCCGGCGACGCGGCGATGGCGGAGATCTGCGCCCGCGAGGGCTACTTCATGTCCTTCGCCGGCAACGTCACCTTCAAGAACGCCCAGAACCTGCGGGACGCCCTCGCCGTCGCCCCGCTGGAGCTGGTCCTCGTGGAGACCGACGCGCCCTTCCTGACCCCCGCGCCGTACCGCGGGCGCCCCAACGCGCCGTATCTGATCCCCGTCACGGTGCGTGCGATGGCCGCCGTGCGCGGCATCGACGAGGACACGCTGGCCACGGCCCTCGCCGTCAACACCGCCCGCGCCTTCGGCTACTGAGCCGCCCGCCGCCCTGCTGAGCCGCCTGTTCGAGCAGTGGGCGCACACTCGACGGGCAACAGTGCGTAGTCGCGTCGCTTTGGAGAGTGACGGACGCTCCGCTAGGTTCTGGGGGCCCGATCCGGACCCCTCTGGCACCTCTGGAGCGTGTCGGCGTGAGCAAGTCGCAGTACGAGACGTTCGAGACCTACGAGCCGTACGAGCCTTACGGGCCGTACGAGGGCTACGGCCCGTACGACCCCTACGACCCCTACGACCCCTATGGTCCCGACTACGGCCCCTACGGCCCCTACGGTCCCGGCAGCTCGGTGCACACCGCGGAGACCCTGTCGTACGGCCCGTACGCGGACACCTACCGGCCCGCCTACGAGGCGCAGGCCTACTTCGTCACCGAGCCGGTGCTGCCGCGGCAGGGCGGGGGCGGCGCGCCGCAGGGGGCGGGCGCGGGACACGACGGGAGCCCGCGGGAGCCCGGGAGTGCGCAGGCCGCCGGGGGCGCGACGGGTGACGGCGGCACCTCGACCGGAGCGGGAACGGACGGGGGCGAGACGGCCACCGGTGTGAGCGGGCGGGCCGCGCGCCGGCGCAGGGTGCGCTGCGCCGAGCGCCCGGAGTCCGCCGTACGCCGTCTGCTGCCGCAGGCGCTGGTCGTGGCCTTCCTCGCCGGCGGCACCACCGCGTTCGTCGCCAAGGACAAGGCGGTCGAGCTGACCGTCGACGGCAGACCGCGCACCCTGCACACCTTCGCCGACGACGTGCGCGAGCTGCTCGCCGACGAGGGCGTGCGCGTGGGGGCGCACGACAAGGTCTCGCCCGCCTCGGGCGCGCCGCTCGCCAGCGGGGACACGGTCGCCGTGCGCCACGGGCGTCCCGTCCGGCTCACCCTGGACGGCCAGCGGCACGAGGTGTGGACGACGGCGCACACGGTGGAAGGCGCGCTGGACGAGCTGGGGGTGCGCGCGGCGGGCGCGTACCTGTCCACCTCGCCCTCCCAGCCCATCGGACGCGCCGGACTCGCGCTCGACGTACGCACCGAGCGCGCCGTCACGATCATGGCCGACGGCCGGACCCGGACCATCCGCACCAACGCGGCCACCGTCCGCGAGGCCGTCGAGGAGGCCGGGATCGGCCTGCACGGCCAGGACACCACCTCCGTGCCGCTCGACAGCTTCCCCCGGGACGGGCAGACGGTGACCGTGCTCCGGGTCAGCGGCAGCCGGGAGGTCCGCGAGGAGCAGATCCCGTTCGAGACCGAGCGCACCGCGGACCCCACCCTCTTCGTGGGCGCCGAGGTCGTCGTACAGCCCGGGCAGCCCGGACTGCGGCGCGACACCTTCCTGCTGCGCATCGTCAACGGGGTCCGTCAGAAGCCGCACCGGGAGGCGTCCGAGGTGGTGCGCAAACCGCGCAAACAGATCGTGAAGGTGGGCACCAAGCCGCGGCCGCACTCCGCGTCCGGCGCCGACCACCTGAACTGGCACGGCCTCGCCGCCTGCGAGTCCGGCGGCCGCCCGCACGCGGTCGACCCCTCCGGGACGTTCGGCGGGCTCTACCAGTTCGACATCGGCACCTGGCACGCCCTCGGCGGCTCCGGCCGCCCCGAGGACGCCCCGGCGGAGGAACAGACCTCCCGCGCGAAGAAGCTGTACACGCGCCGGGGGGCCACACCGTGGCCGCACTGCGGGGCGCGACTGCACGGTTAGCCGAGCGGTAACGCGATTGCACGGCCGGCCGAGCGGTAACGCGCCGCCGTGCCGCCGGCCGGCCCCCGGTGCGGGTGCGTCCCACCCGCACCGGGCACCTGGCCACCCGGTCAAGAACAGCCCCGTACCCTTGTCCCGTGAGCAGCCCCACCCCCGACGCCCTCCTCGGTCCCGCCGACATCCGTGAACTCGCGGCAGCGCTCGGTGTCCGGCCGACCAAGCAGCGCGGCCAGAACTTCGTGATCGACGCCAACACGGTCCGCCGTATCGTCCGCACCGCCGAGGTCCGCCCCGAGGACGTGGTCGTCGAGGTCGGCCCGGGGCTGGGCTCTCTCACGCTCGCACTGCTGGAGGTCGCCGACCGGGTCACCGCCGTCGAGATCGACGACGTGCTCGCCGCGGCCCTGCCCACGACCATCGGGGCGCGCATGCCGGCGCGCGCCGACCGGTTCGCGCTCGTCCACTGCGACGCGATGCACGTCACCGAACTGCCCGGCCCCCCGCCGACGGCGCTGGTGGCGAACCTCCCCTACAACGTCGCCGTCCCCGTGCTGCTGCACATGCTCGACACCTTCCCGAGCATCGAGCGCACCCTCGTGATGGTGCAGTCCGAGGTCGCCGACCGGCTCGCCGCCACGCCCGGCAACAAGGTGTACGGCGTGCCGTCGGTGAAGGCCAACTGGTACGCCGAGGTGAAGCGGGCCGGCGCCATCGGCCGCAACGTCTTCTGGCCCGCGCCGAACGTCGACAGCGGGCTGGTGTCGCTGGTGCGGCGGGCGGAGCCGATCAAGACCACCGCCTCCAAGGCCGAGGTCTTCGCCGTCGTCGACGCGGCCTTCGCACAGCGCCGCAAGACCCTGCGGGCGGCGCTGGCCGGCTGGGCCGGGTCCGCCGCCGCGGCCGAGGCCGCCCTGGTCGCGGCCGGTGTCTCGCCCCAGGCGCGCGGCGAGTCACTGACGGTGGAGGAGTTCGCGCGGATCGCCGAGCACAAGGAGACGAGCAAGTGAGCGTGACCGTACGGGTCCCGGCCAAGGTCAACGTCCAGCTCGCGGTCGGTGCCGCGCGCGCGGACGGCTTCCACGACCTCGCCAACGTCTTCCTCGCGGTCGGCCTGTACGACGAGGTGACGGTGGCCCCCGCGGAGGAACTCCGGATCACCTGCGCGGGCCCGGACGCCGCCGAGGTTCCCCTGGACCGCACGAACCTCGCCGCACGCGCCGCGATCGCGCTGGCCGCGCGCCGGGGCATCGAACCGAACGTCCACATCCACATCGCCAAGGACATCCCGGTCGCCGGCGGCATGGCGGGCGGCAGCGCGGACGGCGCGGGCGCGCTGCTCGCCTGCAACACGCTGTGGGGCGCGGGTGCTTCGCGGGCCGAACTGCTCGCCATCTGCGCGGAGTTGGGCAGCGATGTCCCGTTCAGCCTGGTCGGCGGCGCCGCACTCGGCGTCGGCCGGGGCGAGCGGCTGACCGCCCTGGAGGTCGGCGGCACCTTCCACTGGGTGTTCGCGATGGCCGGGCGGGGGCTGTCGACCCCGGCCGTCTTCCGCGAGTTCGACCGGCTGGCGCAGGGGCGGGAGATCCCCGAGCCGGTGGCCTCGGCGGAGCTGCTGGAGGCGCTGGCGAAGGGCGACGTGGACGCGCTGGCCGCTGCCGTCTCCAACGACCTTCAGCCCGCGGCCCTGTCCCTGTTCCCGGAGCTGGCGGACACCCTGGAGGCGGGGCGCGGGGCAGGCGCGCTCGCCGCGTTGGTCTCGGGGTCCGGGCCTACGACGGCCTTCCTCGCGCGGGACGCCGAGTCGGCGCAGAAGGTGGCGGCGGCCCTGCGGGCGTCCGGCACGTGCGGATCGGTGCGGACGGCGGCGGGGCCGGTGGCGGGGGCGACGGTGCTCTGAGGGGGCTCAGAGGGTGTCGATGGCGGTCAGGTCGATGTCGATGGGGTAGGGCTTGTCGACCTTGATCCGGTCGCGGTGCATGCCAATGTGGATGTACGCCCGGGTGAGCGGGTCGAGCTCGTAGACGTGGATGACGGGCCTGCCGCTCGTGCCGTTCTCCTCGACGCGCCAGAAGTTCGGGATCTCGGCGGCGGCGTACTTCTGGGGCTTGGTCGTGCGGTCGCGGGACTCCGAGTCGGGGGAGACGACCTCGATGGCCAGGAGTACGTCCTTGGCCTCGTACTTCGTCTGGCCGGGGCCCGTGATTGCGTCGGCGCGGATGACGCTCACATCGGGTTCTGGGCCATTGCGGTTGTCGAGGACGACGGTCATTTCCCGACTGACCCTGAACTCGGCGGACAGCGTCGCGCGCAGGCCGTTGACAAGCAGGTCGATCACGTTGGCGTGGAAACGGCGCTGCGGACTCACGAAAACCAGGCTCCCGTCGATCAGCTCGGTGTGCGGCGGGAGATCCGGCAGTGTGAACAGGTCGTCCACGGTGTAGCCGTCCTGGGGCGGCACCGGCCACTGGACGCGGTGCTCTACGGACTCGGCGGTCATGGTTCCTCCCATGGACGGGATCCTGCTGCCTGCCCTCCACGGTAGCGGCCGGTTCCCGATCACGTCATCACAAAGAGTGACAAGCCCCTCGCGCCCCGCCCTCACCCCCGCAGGGCCTACGCTAGAAGGCTGACCGACCCCCGCACGCAGGAGTGAAATGGCCGTCAACCTGGTCAATGTCGAGAACGTCAGCAAGGTGTACGGCACCCGTGCCCTGCTGGACGGCGTCTCGCTCGGCGTGTCGGAAGGGGACCGGATCGGGGTCGTCGGGCGCAACGGCGACGGCAAGACCACCCTCATCCGGATGCTCGCCAAGCTGGAGGAGGCCGACACCGGCCGCGTCACGCACTCCGGCGGGCTGCGGCTCGGCGTGCTCACGCAGCACGACTCCCTCGACCCCGCCGCCACCGTCCGCCACGAGGTCATCGGCGACATGGCCGACCACGAGTGGGCCGGCAACGCCAAGGTCAGGGACGTGCTGACCGGGCTGTTCGGCGGGCTCGACCTGCCGGGCTTCCCCAAGGGGCTGGACACCGTCATCGGGCCGCTGTCCGGTGGCGAGCGGCGCCGTATCGCGCTCGCCAAGCTGCTCATCGAGGAACAGGACCTGATCGTCCTGGACGAGCCCACCAACCACCTCGACGTCGAGGGCATCGCCTGGCTCGCGCAGCACCTGCGCAGCCGGCGCTCGGCGCTGGTGTGCGTGACCCACGACCGCTGGTTCCTGGACCAGGTGTGCACGCGCATGTGGGACGTGCAGCGCGGTGACGTGTACGAGTACGAGGGCGGTTACTCCGACTACGTCTTCGCGCGGGCCGAGCGCGAGCGCATCGCGGCCACCGAGGAGGCCAAGCGGCAGAACCTGATCAGGAAGGAGCTGGCCTGGCTGCGGCGCGGCGCCCCCGCGCGTACGTCCAAGCCGCGTTTCCGGGTCGAGGCCGCCAACGAGCTGATCGCGGACGTGCCGCCGCCCCGGGACAGCAGCGAGCTGATGAAGTTCGCCTCCTCGCGGCTGGGCAAGACGGTCTTCGACCTGGAGAACGTCACCGTGCAGGCCGGGCCGAAGGTGCTGCTCAAGCACGTCACCTGGCAGCTCGGGCCGGGTGACCGGATCGGTCTCGTCGGCGTGAACGGCGCGGGCAAGACCTCGCTGCTGCGCGCGATGGCGGACGCGGCCCGCAGCGAGGGCGAGAAGCAGCCCGCCGGTGGCCGTGTCGCCGTCGGCAGGACGGTCAAGCTCGCCTACCTCTCCCAGGAGGTCGCCGAACTCGACCCCACCTGGCGGGTGCTGGAGGCCGTACAGCGGGTCCGCGAGCGCGTCGACCTCGGCAAGGGGCGCGAGATGACCGCCGGGCAGCTGTGCGAGACGTTCGGCTTCAGCAAGGAGAAGCAGTGGACGCCGGTCGGCGACCTGTCCGGTGGTGAGCGCCGCCGCCTGCAGCTGCTGCGGCTCCTCATGGACGAGCCCAACGTCCTCTTCCTGGACGAGCCCACCAACGACCTCGACATCGAGACCCTCACCCAGCTCGAGGACGTCCTCGACGGCTGGCCCGGCTCGATGATCGTCATCTCCCACGACCGGTTCTTCGTCGAGCGCACCACGGACCGCGTCTTCGCCCTCCTCGGCGACGGCACCCTGCGGATGCTGCCGCGGGGCATCGACGAGTACCTGGAACGGCGGCAGCGCATGGAGGAGGCGGTCGCCGCGCAGGCAGCCGCCGCGGCGCCCAAGCCGGTCACCACGGAGAAGAGCGCCGCCGACCAGCGCGCCGCCAAGAAGGAACTCCAGAAGATCGAGCGCCAGTTGGACAGGATCTCGGAGAAGGAGTCCGGGCTGCACGCCCAGATCGCCGAGAACGCCACCGACTTCGCCAAAGTGGCCGACCTGGACGCCCAGTTGCGCGATCTCGCGGGGGAGCGCGAGGAACTGGAGCTGCGCTGGCTGGAGTTGGCAGAAGACGCGTGAGCGGCGCCCACTCCCGCGGCCACTCCCGCTCCCGCGCCCGCGCTTGCCCCTGCTCCGGCTCCGGCGTGAACCAGCCACCTCGGACGCCCTCTTCACACCCCCACTTCGCAACCGCCCCGGCGCCCGCCCCCGGCGCGCGGGGCTGTTGCGTGCGCTGCGTGAAGGGGGCGTGAAGGCGCGTAACGGCGGCATCACGGGCCGGTCGTCCCTTGGGAACAGCGGCGGATGCGAGCCCGGGTGCTGTCGGTACCGGGTGATAGAAAGGGCCGTCTGAGAACTGTCTGAGTAACGACCCAGGGTCCGTCAAGAACCTCAGGGCGTGGCGAAAAATCAGTGAACGAGGGGGAAGAGCGCTGATGACCCAGCCGCCCAACCAGCCGCCGCAGGGCGGATTCGGAGCGCCGCAGGGCCCTCCACCGCAGGGTGGCGGATTCGGCCCCCCGCAGGCGCCACCGGTCATACCCCCCACGCCCCCGCCGCCCGCCACCCCGCCGCAGCCGGCCTACGGCTACCCCCAGCAGCCGGGTCCGTACGGCGCCCCCACCCCGCCCGGCACCCCGGGCCCCTACGGCTATCCTCCCCAGCCCGGCCCGTACGGCGCGCCGCCCCGGCCCGGGTTCGGTCAGCAGCCTCCGTACCAGGGCGCGCCCGGCACCGCGCCGGGCGGCAGGCCCAGGGCGAGGACCGCGCTGATCATCGGTGCGGCGGTGGCCGCGCTGCTGGCCATCGGCGGCACGGTGTACGCGGTCACGAGCGGCGGTGGAGGCAAGAAGAAGCCCGTCGCCCAGCAGAGCGACGACTCCCAGCACTCCGCGACCGGCACACCCTCGCCGAGCGGTTCGAGCACGTACGGCGGTGGTGGCGACCCGGAGAACCTCAACGCGGGCCGCAAGGCGGGTGAGTCGAAGGTGCTCTGGTACAGGTCGGCACCCAACGCCCCGGGCGCCGGCGCCGACGCGCCCGGTATGTGGGTCACCGGCAAGACGGTGGTGAAGGCGGCGTACAAGCAGGTCTTCGCGTACGACGCCGCCTCCGGCGGGTCCGCGTGGGCCACGATCTCCTTCCCGCAGAAGATCTGCGCGGTCACCACGCGGAAGTCGGACGACGACAAGGTCGTCGTGGCGTACACCAACAGCGCGGGCGACGGCGCCAAGTGCAACCAGCTGCAGCAGATCGACCTGGCCACCGGCGCGAAGGGCTGGAGCGCCACGGTCGACGACAACTCGCTGTTCGACAGCACGCTCAACATCGAGCTGACCGTGAGCGGCAGGACGCTGATGGTGGGGCGTCAGGAGTCGGGCACGGCGTACGACATCGACAGCGGCAAGAAGCTGTACGACAAGGAGAAGTACGGCCCGTCCTGCTTCCCGGCGGCGTACGCGGGCGGCACCGGCCGGCTGATCCAGGTGGCCTCCTGCGGCGTCGGCGGCAGCAACGAGCACGACGAGATCCAGGAACTGGATCCGGCCACCGGCAAGGTGCGCTGGACACAGGCGGTCAAGAAGGGCTGGCAGGTCACCCGGACGTTCTCCGTCGACCCGCTGGTGGTCTATGTGACCAACCAGGACAAGAACTCCTGGAACATCCTGACGTTCACCCAGGACGGCAAGCTCCGGTCCCAGGTCAGGACCGACGTGAAGTTCAGCCCCCACTGCGACTCGGCGGTCCTCGAACGCGGCCTGCAGGGCTGCCCGGGCGTCGTCGCGGACGGCGACACGCTGTACCTGCCGACGGACACCACCGCCACCGCCAACGAGATCGTCGCGATCAGCCTGGCCGACGGCAAGGCGAAGTGGCGGACCACGTCCCCGGCCGACGAGCCGATGTCTCCGGTGAAGCTGGAGGGCGGCAGGCTCGTCGCCTATGTGCAGCCGTCGTACGACACGGGCGGCCAGGTGGTGGCGATCCCGGTCACCGGCTCCGCCCACAGGCCCGCGAAGCTGCTGCAGAACCCCCAGAGCACGGCCCAGATCGAGGACACCTTCTACGACCCCGTCGTGGACTGGTCCGGCGGGCGGTTCTTCATCTCCTCGGGCCGGCTGTCCGGCAGCGACAAGGCCAGGGAGAAACTGATCATGGCCTTCGGTAACTGAGCCGTTCGTACCGGTCCTTTCCCCGTCCCACCGAATCCCCTTCTCCGTCCGGCCTCCACGGCCCCACCGAGGTACCCGTCTCATGACCCAGCCGCCCCCTCCACCGCCGAACCAGCCCCCGCAGCAGGGCGGTTTCGGCCCCCCGAGCCCGCAGCAGCAGCCCCAGCAGCCGCCGCAGCCCCCGCAGCCGCAGCCCGGTTACGGCTATCCGCAGGCGCCCCAGGCCCCGCAGCCCGGCTACGGCTACCCGCAGGCCGCCTCGGCCCCGCAGCCGCCCCAGCCCGGTTACGGGTACCCCGGCGCGCAGCAGAACCCGTACGGACAGCAGCCCGCCGCTCCCTACGGCGGCCAGCCGCAGAACCCCTACGCGCAGCCCGCGCAGCCCGGCTACGGCTATCCGGGCCAGCCGCCGACGGTTCCGATGCAGCCGCAGCCGGGGCAGCCCGGCGGCGGACGGAACAACACCGTGCTGTTCATCGTCGTCGCCGCGGTCGTCGCCATCGCGCTGATCGTCGCCGGTGGCATCTGGTACGGCAACTCCTCCGGGGACAACGGCAAGAAGCACGACACGGCGTCCTCCAGCGGCGGCAGCGGCGGTAAGAACGGCAGCGGCGGGAGCGCGGGCGGCGGCACGGAGAAGGTACCGGCCGACCCCTCGGCCAAGCTGCTGTACCAGGTGCCCATGCCCACCGCGAACGACATCGTCAGGACCGTCGGCTCCTGGCTGACCGGCAAGGCGTACGTCAAGACCGGCGTCGCCGAGGTCGTCGGCTACGACCGGGCCAAGGGCACCAAGCTGTGGACGCTCCCGCTGCCCGGCCCGGTCTGTGCGGCCAGCAAGCACGCCACCGCGGACGACAAGACCGCGATCACCTACCAGCCGTCGTGGGACACGAACAAGACCATCGCGGGCTGCTCCCAGATCGCGGCGGTCGACCTCGACTCGGGCAAGAAGCTCTGGACCAAGACGGTCAAGTCCGGTGACTACCCGGTCGACTACCAGAACGTGACGGTCGCCCAGCGCACCGTCGCGGTCGGCGACACCGAAGGCGGTGCCGCCTTCGACCTCGACTCCGGCAAGGCGCTGTGGCTGCCCAAGCCCGGCGACAGCTGCTACGACGCGGGCTACGGCGGTGGCACCAAGCTCGTCGCGGTGCGCACCTGTGGAGAGTCGGGCAACCAGCGGGTGCTCATCCAGACCCTCGACCCGAAGACCGGCAAGGTGATCTCCGAGTACCGGATGGACCCGGGCATCGACTACGCCTCGGTCGTCTCCACCGACCCGCTGGTGGTGGCCGCCGAAGCCGGCCAGGACAGCCAGGCCCAGGACTACTTCTCGATCGACAACAAGACCGGCAAGCTGCTCGCGCACATCTCCGCGCCGAGCAACACCTACGGCGGCAGGTGCGACAGCACCCGCACCGAGGACTGCAAGGAGGTCGTCGTCGGTGACGGCAAGCTGTACCTGCCGACCGACGAGCACGACGGCACCGGCCAGTACAGCAGGACCAACGAGATCGTCTCCTTCGACCTGAGCACCGGCAAGCCGACCGGTCAGCGCGCCGAGGCCGGGGACGGCTACACGCTCTCCCCGCTGCGCATGGACGGCTCGAACCTGCTCGCCTACAAGCGGCCGCCGTACGACAAGGGCGGACAGGTCGTCAGCATCGACGGCGGGTCGTTCAAGCAGACCAAGCTGCTGGAGAACCCGGCCACGAAGAGCGCGCACGACGCGGAGGACAGCATGCTGCCCGACTCCGCCGAGA
This sequence comes from Streptomyces sp. NPDC001393, assembly GCF_053597455.1. Lineage (NCBI taxonomy): Bacteria > Bacillati > Actinomycetota > Actinomycetes > Kitasatosporales > Streptomycetaceae > Streptomyces > Streptomyces sp. NPDC001393. The sequence continues at coordinate 37,362 of NZ_JBSFIH010000042.1, read as the reverse complement.
TCCTCTTCGGAGACGGACGCCTCTACATGTCGGACGTCTTCGCCGAGAAGAAGGGCTCGACGTCGTTCAGCAAGGACCTGGTGGCGGTGTTCGGCACGAACGGCTGACCGAACGGCCGACCGTCGCGCGAGAGCGCCCGCGGCTCTCGCCCGAATGAGTGACTTGCCGAGAAGTGCCCCGGATTTCATCGATCCGGGGCACTTCTCATCAGTAGGGGCAGCGCGACGTCGAACAAGCGTGTAGCTTCCGGGGGCATGAAGGACGAGGTGCCGGGGGGCCCTCTGTCCGTGCGGACCGGTGGGCGTCCATAGTGGGGCATCCATGGGGGGGACTGGGGGGTTGCTCTATGGGAGTGCGGCTCATGGTCGTCGACGACCATCGCCTGCTCGCGGAGGCGCTCGCGTCGGCGCTCAAGCTGCGCGGGCACCGGGTGCTCGCCGCGGCGGCGCCGGCCGCGGGCGCGGCGGACCTGGTGATCGCGCGGGCACCGGAGGTGTGTCTGCTGGGTACGGCGGCGCCGGCCGAACCGGGCGTGTTCGACCCGGTGGTGAAGATCAAGCGGGAGCGGCCGCAGGTCGCCGTGCTGGTGCTCGGCCCGGTGCCGTCGCCGCGGGGGATCGCGGCGGCGTTCGCGGCCGGGGCGTCGGGGTACGTGCGGCACGACGAGCGGATCGAGGGCGTCGAGCGGGCGATCATGAAGGCGCGGGCAGGGGAGGCGGCTGTTGCTCCGCAGTTGCTGCAGGGCGCGTTCGGGGAGCTGCTCAATCCTGCCGCGCAGCCCGACGACGAGGCCCAGCGGTTGCTGTCGATGCTGACGCCGAGGGAGGTGGAGGTGCTGGTGCGGGTGGCCGACGGGGAGGACACGCGGGTGATCGCGGCGGGGATGGGGATCGCGCCGAGCACGGCCCGTACCCATGTCCAGCGGGTGCTGATGAAGCTGGGCGTGGGGTCGCGGTTGGAGGCGGCTGCGCTGGCCGCGCGGACGGGGTTGCTGGACCGGGCGGGACCACTGAACGCCGGCCCCGAATAGGCACGCTGCACTGCTGCCGGCCGGGAGTTGGGTCGCTTGCCCGCGCTTGCGGGGTGCCGCCTGCGCCCACCCGTGCCGCCCCAGCGGCACGACTGCCCGCAGGCTACGGCGGCGGGCCGCCCCGCAAGGGGCGCGGGGAACTGCGTGACCAGCCCCCGCGCACCCGCGGACGGGGACGGCGCTCTACTCCCCCTGCCCCTTCTCCGGCAGACCCTCCGGAGGAAGCGGCGGGGGAGTCGGGCGGAGTTTCAGCCAGGCCAGGAAGAAGATGCCCAGCAGGAGCATGCCGATCCCGGTCCACAGGTTGATGTTGACGCCCTGGGCCTTGTCGATCGCGGCCTGGGAGTCGGTGATGCCGGTGATCGTGACGATGACGCCGTACAGCACGAACAGGCCGCCGATGATGCGGCGCAGGTCGAAGATACGGGCCGCGGTCGCGGACTTGCCCTCCAGCTCGGTGACTTCACGCGCCACCTCGTCCTCGGTGTAGTGGTGGTGGCGGTCAGGGTGCTCGGGGTGTTCAGACATGGTTTCCTCGATCCTCCCGCGTCAGAACGAGAACGGGACGTAGCAGGCGGCGGCGAGCACGACCGCGCCCCAGCCCAGCAGGGCCGGCCGGCGGTACCAGGCCTCGTCGCCGGGTGCGGGCGGTTCGGACATGCCGGGGGAGCGGGTGCCGTAGACCAGGCCCTGCAGCTCCTCCGCCGGCTTCGGCCTGGTGAACAGGGACACCGCGACCATCACGACCGCACCGGCCACGAAGCCCGCGATCGCGGACACGAAGTTGGCGCCCTGGTCGGAGGGGATGGCGATGATCCCCTTCTTGTAGAGGACGAAGTAGTTGACCATCGCGGTCACGGTGCCCGCGAGCAGGCCCCAGAAGCCGGACTTGGCGGACGCGCGCTTCCAGAACATGCCGACGATGAACACGACGAACATCGGCACGTTGAAGAAGGAGAACAGCGTCTGCAGGTAGCTCATGATGTTCGAGAACGAGGACGCCAGGAACGCCGTGCCGATGGAGGCGAGGACACCGATCACGGTGATCAGGCGGCCGAACCGGACGTAGTACGCGTCCTCGCGGCCGCGCACCACGTACTTCGCCCAGATGTCGTTGGTGAACACGGTGTTGAAGGACGACACGTTGGCCGCCATGCCGGCCATGAACGCGGCGAGCAGACCGGTGACGGCGATGCCGAGCACGCCGTTGGGCAGCAGTTCCTGCATCAGGTACGGGATGGCGTCGTTGTACTGCAGACCGGAGCCGGAGGTGCCGATCTTCGGCACGAGCGCGGCGGCGACCAGGCCCGGGATCATCACCAGGAAGACGATGAAGATCTTGGGGTAGGCGGCGATGAGCGGAGTGCGCTGACCGGCCGAGAGGTTCTTCGCGGACAGGGCGCGCTGCACCTCGGCGAAGTTGGTCGTCCAGTAGCCGAAGGACAGCACGAAGCCGAGGCCGAGGACGATGGTCAGCCAGTTCGCGCCGAGCGGGTTGACGTGACCGATGCCGGTGCCGCCCCAGGCGGTGGTGAAGTTCGCTCCGTGTGTCGCGGTGAGCTTGTGGGTCAGCCCGCTCCAGCCGCCTGCCTTCTTCAGGCCGAGGACGGTGATCGGGATGAGGGCCGCCAGGATCACGAAGAACTGCAGGACCTCGTTGTAGATCGCGGAGGACAGACCGCCCAGGGTGATGTACGCGAGCACGAAGGCACCGGCGACCACGATGGCGACCCACTGCGGCCAGCCGAGCAGGGCCTCGACGACGATCGCGAGGGCGTACAGGTTGACGCCCGCGATCAGGATGGCGGCGAACGCGAACAGGATCGAACTGAGCAGATGGGCGGCCCGGTCGAAGCGCAGCAGCAGGAACTCGGGGACCGAGCGGACCTTGCTGCCGTAGTAGAACGGCATCATCACCAGGCCGAGGAAGACCATGGCGGGGATGGCGCCGATCCAGTACCAGTGCACGGTGTAGGCGCCGTACTGGGCGCTGTTGGCGGCCATGCCCAGGATCTCGGTGGCCGCGAGGTTGGCCGAGATGAAGGCGAGACCGGTGATCCAGGCGGGCAGCGAGCGTCCGGAGAGGAAGAAGTCGAGGCTGGTCTTCACCGAGCGGCGGGCCGCGAAGCCGATGCCGAGCACGACGACGAAGTAGATCGCCAGGATCGTGTAGTCCAGCCAGTTGGTGGGGAGCCGTAGCTGCGCCGCCAGATACAGGTGACTGTCTGTGGGGGTTTGCATGGGTACTCGCTTCGTTGCGCGAACTGATCAGAGCGGAACCTACGCCTCCGCGTTCAGAAAATGAACACTTCTGTTGGGGTTCTTTGTTTGATTGTGATGAGCCTGAGAGTTGTCGAGTTGTGGTCTGTTATGTTTGATTGTGTTGAGTGATTGGGTGCGGGACGTAGAGGAGTCCGGCGTTGAAGAAGACCTCGACACGACTGGCCGACGGTCGTGAGCTCATCTACTACGACCTGCGTGACGACATCGTGCGGGACGCCGTGGACCGCCGCCCGCTGGAGCGGACGCACACGACCTCCGAGGTCCGCCGTGATGTGCTGCTCGGCGACGCGGTCGCCGTCGCCTCCCACCGGCAAGGCCGTACGTACCACCCGCCGGCCGACGAGTGCCCCCTGTGCCCCACGCAGGGCGACCGGCTGAGCGAGATCCCGGAGGCGTCGTACGACGTCGTCGTCTTCGAGAACCGGTTCCCCTCCCTCGCCGGCGACTCCGGCCGCTGCGAGGTCGTCTGCTTCACCTCCGACCACGACGCCTCCTTCGCCGACCTGACGACCGAGCAGGCGCGCCTGGTGCTGGAGGCGTGGACGGACCGCACCTCGGAGCTGTCGCATCTGCCCTCCGTCGAGCAGGTCTTCTGTTTCGAGAACCGCGGTGCCGAGATCGGCGTGACCCTGGGCCACCCGCACGGACAGATCTACGCATACCCCTTCACCACGCCGCGCACCGCGCTGATGCTCCGCTCGCTCGCCGCGCACAAGGAGGCGACCGGCGGCGAGAATCTCTTCGACTCCGTCCTGCAGCGGGAACGCGGCGAGGACCGGGTCGTCCTTGAGGGTGAACACTGGGTGGCGTTCGTGCCGCACGCGGCGCACTGGCCGTACGAGGTCCACCTGTACCCCAAGCGCCGCGTCCCCGACCTGCTCGCCCTCGACGAGGCGGCGCGCACAGAATTCCCCCAGGTCTATCTGGAACTCTTGAGGCGCTTCGACCGGATCTTCGGCGAAGGTGAGCCGCCCACGCCCTACATCGCGGCCTGGCACCAGGCCCCGTTCGGCGCGCTGGAGGAGTTCGACGGTGTCTCGCGGGACGACTTCGCGCTCCACCTCGAGCTTTTCACCATCCGCCGCACTTCCGGCAAGCTGAAGTTTCTCGCGGGTTCCGAGTCCGGCATGAGCGTGTTCATCAACGACGTGCCGCCGGAGCGCGCGGCCGAGCGACTGCGAGAGGTAGCGAGTTCATGAAGTACCTGGTGACGGGTGGCGCGGGTTACGTCGGCAGTGTCGTGGCCCAGCATCTGCTGGAGGCCGGCCACGAGGTCACCGTGCTCGACAACCTCTCCACCGGCTTCCGCGAGGGCGTGCCCGCCGGGGCGGCCTTCGTCGAGGGCGACATCCGCGACGCCGCCAAGTGGCTCGACCCCTCCTACGACGGCGTGCTGCACTTCGCCGCGTCCTCGCAGGTCGGCGAGTCGGTGGTGAAGCCGGAGAAGTACTGGGACAACAACGTCGCCGGCTCCATGGCACTGCTCACCGCGATGCGCGACGCGGGCGTGCGCACGCTCGTCTTCTCCTCCACGGCGGCCACGTACGGCGAGCCGGAGCAGGTCCCGATCGTGGAGAGCGCGCCGACGCGCCCGACCAACCCCTACGGCGCCTCCAAGCTGGCCGTCGACCACATGATCACCAGCGAGGCGAACGCCCACGGCCTGGCGGCGGTCTCCCTGCGCTACTTCAACGTGGCCGGCGCCTACGGTGTGTACGGCGAGCGCCACGACCCCGAGTCGCACCTCATCCCGCTGGTCCTCCAGGTCGCCCAGGGCCGCCGCGAGGCGATCTCCGTCTACGGCGACGACTACCCGACCCCGGACGGCACCTGCGTGCGCGACTACATCCACGTCGCCGACCTCGCCGAGGCCCACCTCCTCGCCCTGACGGCCGCCACCCCGGGCGAGCACCTGATCTGCAACCTCGGCAACGGCGAGGGCTTCTCCGTCCGCCAGGTCATCGAGACGGTCCGGCAGGTCACCGGCCACCCGATCCCCGAGATCACGGCCCCGCGCCGCGGCGGCGACCCGGCCGTCCTGGTCGCCTCGGCGGACACGGCCCGCGAGAAGCTGGGCTGGAACCCGACCCGCGCGGACCTCGCGGGCATCGTCGCGGACGCCTGGGAGTTCGCGCAGCACATCGCAAGGGAGCACTAGTGGGGGCACAGCAGGTCGCGGAGCGCTTCGCCGAGCTGTACGGCGCGAAGCCCGAGGGAGTGTGGGCGGCACCCGGCCGCGTCAACCTCATCGGCGAGCACACCGACTACAACGACGGCTTCGTGATGCCGTTCGCGCTGCCGCACCGGGCGATCGCGGCGGTCTCCCGCCGCACCGACGGCCTGCTGCGGCTGCACTCGGCGGACGTCGAGGGCGGCGTCGTGGAGCTGTCCCTGGACGCGTTGGCGCCCGGCAGTGACGAGGACTGGACGGCGTACCCGGCGGGCGTGGTCTGGGCCCTGCGCGACGCGGGCCACGGCGTGACCGGTGCGGACGTCCACCTGTCCTCCACGGTCCCGACCGGCGCCGGCCTGTCCTCCTCGGCGTCCCTGGAGGTCGTGATCGCGCTCGCGCTGAACGACCTCCACGACCTGGGCCTGCCGCGCTGGAAGCTGGCCCGGCTGTGCCAGCGCGCCGAGAACGTCTACGTCGGCGCGCCCACCGGGATCATGGACCAGACGGCGTCGGCCTGCTGCGAGCAGGGCCATGCGCTCTTCCTGGACACCCGCGACCTGTCCCAGCGGCAGATCCCCTTCGACCTCGCGGCCGAGGGCCTGCGCCTGCTGGTCGTGGACACCCAGGTCAAGCACGCCCACAGCGGCGGCGAGTACGGCAAGCGCCGGGCCGGCTGCGAGAAGGGCGCGGCACTGCTCGGCGTGGACGCGCTGCGGGACATCCCCTATGACGGGCTCGACGCGGCCCTGGCCCGCCTCGGCGACGAGGAGGAGGTCGTCCGCCTGGTCCGCCACGTGGTGACGGAGGACCGGCGGGTCGAGCGGGTCGTGGAACTGCTGCGCGCCGGCGAGACCCGCGCGATCGGCCCCGTCCTCACCGAGGGACACGCCTCCCTGCGCGACGACTTCCGCATCTCCTGCCCGGAGCTGGACCTGGTCGTCGACACGGCCCTGGCGAACGGCGCGCTCGGTGCCCGGATGACCGGCGGCGGCTTCGGCGGCTGCGCGATCGTCCTGGCCGAGACGGCGGACGTCGACACCCTCACCAAGGCCATCGAGGAGGCCTTCACGACAGCGGCCTTCACGTCCCCGAGAGTCTTCGAGGCGGTGCCTTCGGCGGGGGCACGGCGGGTGGTCTGACGTCCGGACGGAACGTCCGTAGCCCTGTCAATCGCCGACATCACGCATGAGGCGGGTCAGCCGCTGTCAGGCCATCGGCCACGGAGCCCGCGAAGCGGTCAAGCCCTCCGCGCCGAACCCGCGCCTGTCCGCCCCCGGGCGGCCCGGATCTCCGCGACGGCGGTGGCCACCGCGGCGTCGAAGCCGGGGTCCTGCCGGGCGACGATCCGGCCGCGGAACTCCTCGACCAGCCGGACGACACCGCTGAGATCGGCGGGATCGGCGTGGTTGATCTCGCGGGCCGGCTCGGCCTCGAAGTCGTCGGCGTCGCCGGGGAAGCCGTAGCCCATGGTGAGGGCGGCACGGAGTTCGCCGATCGTGCGCATGGGCGGGAGATGGTGCGGGCGGGAGTCAGCCGGGTCTGCGGTCATGGCGGCCAGGGCTCCTTTCACGGTGTCGGTGTCACGGTACCGGGAGCCGGTGGGCCAGGGGTGTGCCGTAGCCGCTGGGCAGAGCAGATCGCGTCGGGGTTTGTCGACTTCCGTCTCAATACGAAACTCGAGGCGCAGGACAAACGTGCTGGACGGCCAGTTCTGCAAATCTCCTTCCGCTGCGTGCTCCCATCCGTACTCTGTGGAACAGCACCGGTGGGGGCCGGTGCTGTTCAGGGGGCGAGACAGGCGGGTACGGCGCCCGCGGTGGGGGTAGCAGTTTCCGCGACGGCGGCGGCCGCGCGGCGCGTGTCCTTTCTCCGTGGGTGCCGTAGCCGCACGGCGTCTCGTTCTCCACAGGACCAGGCCCGGTCCGGGAGGGGTTTCGTGGTTCGTATCCGAGTCCTGGTCGTCGATGACCACCGCATCTTCGCCGAGTCGCTCGCCGCCGCCCTGGCCGCCGAGCCCGACGTCGACGTCTCCGCCGCCGGCAGCGGCCCCGCCGCGCTGCGCTGCCTGGAGCGGGCGGCCGGGGAGGGCCGCCGTTTTGACGTGCTGCTGGTCGACGCCGACCTGGGCGGCCAGGTGCCCGGCACCCGTCCGGCCGTGCCCGTGCAGGACGGCAACGAGGAGGGGCTGGTCGACGGGATCTCGCTCGTCACCGGCGTGCGCGCCGCCCAGCCCGCCGTGCGGATCGTCGTGCTCGCCGAGAAGGACGATCCCCGGCGGGCGGCGCTCGCGCTCCAGGCCGGCGCCTCGGGATGGGTCGCCAAGGACTGCTCGCTGTCCCGGCTGCTGACGGTGATCCGGGGTGTGCTGCGCGACGAGACCCACCTGCCGCCCGCCCTGCTCACCGGCGTGCTCAGGGAGCTGACGGCCGCCCGCCGGCACCGCAGTGAGAGCGAGCGGCTGGTGGAGTCCCTCACGCCGCGCGAGCGGGAGGTGCTGCGCTGCATGGTCGCGGGCCTCGGCCGCAAGGCCGTCGCCGAGCGGCTGTTCCTCTCCCCGCACACCGTGCGCACCCACATGCAGAACGTCCTCGGCAAGCTGGGCGTCCACTCCACCCTGGCCGCCGTCGCGCTCGCCCGCCGGGCGGGGGTCGGACCGGCCGACCTAGCCGGGGATGTTGTCGAACGGGGCGGTCAACTGGCGTAGCAGACCGGCCAGTTCCGCCCGCTGGGCGCGGGACAGCTCGGCGAGGATCGCCCGCTCCTGCTCCAGCAGGCCGGCCAGCGCCTCATCCGCGCGGTCCCGGCCGGTGTCGGTCAGCCGGACCAGCACACCGCGCCGGTCGCTCGGGTCGGGCAGCCGCTCCACCAGGCCCTTCTTGGCCAGCCGGTCGATCCGGTTGGTCATCGTGCCCGAGGTGACCAGGGTCTGGGTCAGCAGCTGACCGGGGGAGAGCTGGTACGGCGTGCCCGCGCGTCTCAGCGCGGTCAGCACATCGAACTCCCACGGCTCCAGCTGATGCTCGGCGAAGGCGAGCCGGCGCGCACGGTCCAGATGCCGGGCGAGTCGGCTCACCCGGCTGAGCACTTCCAGCGGCTCCACGTCGAGGTCCGGACGCTCCCGGCGCCACGCTGCGACCAGCCGATCGACCTCGTCCTCCATGGAGATCAGTGTAGTGGTTGTGTCGACATGAAGTCTCTTGATGTCGAGTCTCTTGACATCGAGATAAATGGCGGAGGACAGTGGTGGACATGACGACACCCATCTGGGACCCCGGGCAGTACCTGCGGCACGCCGGTCACCGCGCCCGCCCCTTCGCCGACCTCCTCGCCCGCGTCCCCGCCCCGCCCACACCGGCGCCCCGCATCGCCGACCTCGGCTGCGGCCCCGGCAACGTCACCGTGCTGCTCACCGAACGCTGGCCCGCCGCCCACGTCACCGGCTACGACAACTCGCCCGAGATGCTCGACGCGGCCCACACCCAGCACGAGGGCCCCACCGCCGGCGGCGGACGGCTGGACTTCGCCCACGCCGACGTGCGCACCTGGGCGCCCGAGGAGCCGTACGACCTCATCGTCTCCAACGCGACCCTCCAGTGGGTGCCGGGGCACGCCGACCGCTTCGCCGACTGGATCGCCGGCCTCAAACCCGGCGGCACCTTCGCTTTCCAGGTGCCCGACAACATCGACGCCCCGCTGCACGCCCTCATGCGCGAGCTCGCCGCCACCCCCCGCTGGAAGTCCCGCCTCGCCGACGTCCTGCGCCGCACCGACTCCGTGCACGCACCCGGCGCCTATCTGGACCGCCTCGCCCGCCTCGGTTGCGCGACCGACGTGTGGCAGACGACGTACTTCCACGTCCTTGAGGGTGGGGACCCCGTTCTGGACTGGGTGAAGGGCACCGGCCTCAGGCCCGCCCTGACCGCGCTCGCCGAGGACCCGGAGGCACGCTACGCCTTCGTGGCCGAGTACCGGGCGCTGCTGCGCCAGGCCTACCCCAGCGCGCCGTACGGCACCGTTCTGCCCTTCCGCCGCCTGTTCGCCGTCGCCGTGAAGGAGGCTTGAACATGCTCGTCGCCGTCGATCACGTCCAGCTCGCGGCCCCGCCCGGCTCGGAGGACGCGCTGCGCGCGTACTACGTCGACATCCTCGGGATGACGGAGATCCCGAAGCCCCCCGTGCTGGCGGCGCGCGGCGGCTGCTGGTTCCAGGCGGGTGCCGTGCAACTCCATCTCGGGATCGAGGAAGACTTCCGTCCGGCGAAGAAGGCCCACCCGGGGCTCAGGGTGACGCAGATCGAGGCGTACGCGGCCCGGCTGGCCGCGAAGGGCGCACCGGTCACCTGGGACGACAACCTCCCCGGCCACCTCCGCTTCTACTCGCAGGACCCGGCGGGCAACCGGCTGGAGTTCCTCCAGTCGCGGTAACTGATCACCGTCCACCTGGCGAGCACGACCGAGATCGCGAGGAACGCCAGCGGGGAGAGCACGCGGGGCAGCTTGTGGGAGATGCCCTGGTCCACCGGGACCCAGGACCCCCACGGCTCCCTGGATATCTCCACGGGCAGATCGATGCGGGGGTACGAGGAGAAGCCGGTCGCCCTGATCTTCCGGCCCCCGTCGACGTAGCCCACGCAGTACAGGTCGGCGGACGAGGTGTACCCGCCGCGCGAGGTCGTGGCGGGCGAGTTCGTGTCGCAGAACGCGACCCGCATCGTCTGCGAACGCCCGAGCAGACCCAGGTGACCCACGGCCGAAAGACCCAGGTAGACGCCGGCACCGAGGAGGCCGGCGGCGAGCACGCCGCACAGGACCGTTCCCCACGCCTTCTGCCGCCTTGTGCGGACCCTCAGTCGTCTGGCCACCGGGCGATCGTACGACCCCGCCCCCGGCGCTACGCCTTGCGGTGCCCAATCAGCCGCGGCTTCTGCTCCAGGCCGTCCAGGCCGTGCCACGCCAGGTTCACCAGATGGGCCGCGACCTCCGCCTTCTTCGGGCGGCGCACGTCCAGCCACCACTGGCCGGTCAGCGCGACCATGCCGACCAGCGCCTGGGCGTACAGCGGGGCCAGCTTCGGGTCGAAGCCGCGGGACTTGAACTCGCGGCCCAGGATGTCCTCCACCTGCGTGGCGATGTCGGAGATCAGCGAGGCGAAGGAACCCGTGGACTGAGGGATCGGGGAGTCGCGGACCAGGATGCGGAAGCCGTCCGTGTACTCCTCGATGTAGTCCAGCAGGGCGAACGCGGCCTGCTCGCACAGCTCCCGCGGATGACCGGCCGTCAGCGAACTGGTCACCATGTCGAGCAGGCGGCGCATCTCCCGGTCCACCACCACCGCGTACAGGCCCTCCTTGCCGCCGAAGTGCTCGTACACCACCGGCTTGGACACCCCGGCCTTCGCCGCGATCTCCTCCACCGAGGTGCCCTCGAAACCTTTCGCCGCGAAGAGGGTGCGACCGATCTCCAGCAGCTGCTGGCGGCGCTCGGCACCGGTCATACGGGTCCGCCGGGTCCGCCGCGGTTTGTCGTTGCTGGAGGTGCTGCTGGAGTCGGTCGCCACGGCGTCAATCATGCCGCCTTCGCGGTCTCCCTCCGGCGCCGGGAGCCGCCTTCCTCGGTGTTCCGGCGCGAATCGATACGCGAGCGTGACGGCCAGCGCACGTCGTACGCCCAGCCGAGCAGCTCGAACATGCGGATGAACCGCGCCGAGGAGTCGATCTGCCCGCGCATCACACCGTGCCGCGCCGAGGTCGGGTCGGCATGGTGCAGGTTGTGCCACGACTCACCGCACGACAGCACCGCCAGCCACCACACGTTGCCCGAACGGTCCCGCGACTTGAACGGCCGCTTGCCCACCGCGTGACAGATCGAGTTGATCGACCAGGTCACATGGTGCAGCAGCGCCACTCGTACGAGTGAACCCCAGAAGAACGCGGTGACCGCGCCCCACCAGGACATCGTCACCAGACCGCCGATCAGCGGCGGCAGGACCAGGGAGAGGGCCGTCCAGTACACGAACTGGCGGGAGATCGCCCGGATCGCCGGGTCCTTGACCAGATCCGGCGCGTACTTGTCCTGCGGAGTCTGCTCCTCGTCGAACATCCAGCCGATGTGAGCCCACCACAGGCCCTTCATCAGCGCCGGAACCGTCTCGCCGAACCGCCACGGAGAGTGCGGGTCACCCTCCGCGTCGGAGAACTTGTGGTGCTTGCGGTGATCGGCCACCCAGCGCACCAGGGGCCCCTCGACCGCCAGCGAACCCATGATCGCCAGCGCGATCCTCAACGGCCGCTTCGCCTTGAACGAACCATGGGTGAAGTACCGGTGGAAACCGATCGTGATGCCGTGGCACCCCAGGAAGTAGAAGAACACCAGCAGGCCCACATCGAGCCAGCTCACCCCCCAGCCCCAGGCCAGCGGCACCGCCGCCACCAGCGCCAGGAACGGCACGGTGATGAACAAAAGCAGCGTGATCTGCTCGATCGAACGCTTCTGCTCGCCACCCAGCGTGGCGGACGGGACCGGATTGTCGTCGGCCGTCAGGGCTTCTTCGATCACATCGGAACTTGAGGTCATGCGCGTCCCCTGTGGGGTCGAGGGTCGAGGCAGGTGCCGGGCCGCCGGGACCGGACGGGAGGCGACGGTACTTCCCTACGGTTCCGTAACCTACGGCGTCGTAAGTATGGCAGCGTGTCGAGCGGCGGCAAGAGCCCCAGAGCCTGCGCGTCCCCATCGACACCTATCCTTGAACTCGGTCGGACAGCGCGGTCCGCTGAAGTTTCCTTCCCGGACGCTCCGGCCCGTATGCGGCGCCCGCCGCGCGGCAGCCGGCCGGGTTCCCTCCCAGAGAGCTTCCACACTGCAAGGAGCCGCACCTGTGAGCAGTGCCGACGACCAGACCACCACGACCAGCAGCGAGCTGCGCGCCGACATCCGCCGGCTGGGTGATCTCCTGGGCGAGACCCTCGTACGGCAGGAAGGCCCCGAGCTCCTCGACCTGGTCGAGAAGGTCCGCCGCCTCACCCGCGAGGACGGCGAGGCCGCCGCCGAGCTGCTGCGCGGCACCGAACTGGAGACCGCCGCCAAGCTGGTGCGCGCCTTCTCCACCTACTTCCACCTCGCCAACGTCACCGAGCAGGTCCACCGAGGCCGCGAACTGCGCGCCCGGCGCGCCGCCGAGGGCGGCCTCCTCGCCCGGACGGCGGACCGCCTGAAGGACGCCGACCCCGAACACCTCAAGCAGACCGTCCAGCACCTCAACGTTCGCCCGGTGTTCACCGCACACCCCACCGAGGCCGCGCGCCGCTCGGTGCTGAACAAGCTCCGGCGCATCGCCGCACTCCTGGAAACCCCCGTCCAGGGCTCCGACCGCCGCCGCCACGACGTCCGCCTCGCCGAGAACATTGACCTCGTCTGGCAGACCGACGAACTGCGCGTCGTACGCCCCGAGCCCGCCGACGAGGCCCGCAACGCCATCTACTACCTCGACGAGCTCCACGCCGAGGCCGTCGGCGACGTCCTGGAGGACCTCACCGCCGAACTCGAACGGGTCGGCGTCAGGCTCCCCGACGACACCCGCCCGCTCACCTTCGGCACCTGGATCGGCGGCGACCGCGACGGCAACCCCAACGTCACCCCCCAGGTCACCTGGGACGTCCTCATCCTCCAGCACGAGCACGGCATCAACGACGCCCTGGAGATGATCGACGAACTGCGCGGACTGCTCTCCAACTCCATCCGCTACACCGGAGCGACGGAGGAGCTGCTGGAGTCCCTCAAGCGCGATCTGGAGCTGCTCCCCGAGATCAGCCCCCGCTACAAGCGCCTCAATGCCGAAGAGCCCTACCGGCTCAAGGCCACCTGCATCCGGCAGAAGCTCGAGAACACCAAGCAGCGCCTCGCCAAGGGCACCCCGCACGAGACGGGCCGCGACTACCTCGGCACCAGCGAACTCCTCGCCGACCTCAGGATCATCCAGGCCTCCCTGCGCGAACACCGCGGCGCCCTCCTCGCCGACGGCCGCCTCGCCCGCACCATCCGCACCATGGCCGCCTTCGGCCTCCAGCTCGCCACCATGGACGTCCGCGAACACGCCGACGCCCACCACCACGCCCTCGGCCAGCTCTTCGACCGCCTCGGCGAGGAGTCCTGGCGCTACGCCGACATGCCCCGCGAGTACCGCACCAAGCTCCTCGCCAAGGAACTCAGGTCCCGCCGGCCACTCGCCCCCACCCCGGCACCCGTCGACGCGGCCGGACAGAAGACCCTCGGCGTCTTCGAGACCGTCAAGAAGGCCCTGGAGGTCTTCGGCCCCGAGGTCGTCGAGTCCTACATCATCTCCATGTGCCAGGGCGCCGACGACGTCTTCGCCGCCGCCGTCCTCGCCCGCGAGGCTGGCCTGATGGACCTCCACGCCGGCTGGGCGAAGATCGGCATCGTCCCCCTGCTGGAGACCACCGACGAGCTGCGCGCCGCCGACACCATCCTCGAGGACATGCTCTCCGACCCCTCCTACCGGCGCCTGGTCGCGCTGCGCGGAGACGTCCAGGAGGTCATGCTCGGCTACTCCGACTCCTCCAAGTTCGGCGGCATCACCACCAGCCAGTGGGAGATCCACCGCGCCCAGCGCCGCCTGCGCGACGTCGCCCACCGCTACGGCGTCCGCCTCCGCCTCTTCCACGGCCGCGGCGGCACCGTCGGCCGCGGCGGCGGTCCCTCCCACGACGCCATCCTCGCCCAGCCCTGGGGCACCCTCGAAGGCGAGATCAAGGTCACCGAACAGGGCGAGGTCATCTCCGACAAGTACCTCATCCCCTCCCTCGCCCGGGAGAACCTGGAACTGACCGTCGCCGCCACCCTGCAGGCCTCCGCCCTGCACACCGCCCCCCGCCAGTCCGACGAGGCCCTCGCCCGCTGGGACGCCGCCATGGACGTCGTCTCCGACGCCGCCCACGCCGCCTACCGCAGGCTCGTCGAGGACCCCGACCTCCCGGCGTACTTCTTCGCCTCCACCCCCGTCGACCAGCTCGCCGAACTCCACCTCGGCTCCCGGCCCTCCCGGCGCCCCGACTCCGGCGCCGGCCTCGACGGCCTGCGCGCCATCCCCTGGGTGTTCGGCTGGACACAGTCCCGGCAGATCGTCCCCGGCTGGTTCGGCGTCGGCTCCGGCCTGAAGGCCCTGCGCGAGGCCGGCCTGGACACCGTCCTCGACGAAATGCACCAGCAGTGGCACTTCTTCCAGAACTTCATCTCCAACGTCGAGATGACCCTCGCCAAGACCGACCTGCGCATCGCCCAGCACTACGTCGACACCCTCGTCCCCGACGGCCTCAAGCACGTCTTCGACACCATCAGGGCCGAACACGAGCTGACCGTCCGCGAGGTCCTGCGCATCACCGGCGAACAGGAACTGCTCGACGCCCAGCCCGTCCTCAAGCAGACCTTCACCATCCGCGACGCCTACCTGGACCCCATCTCCTACCTCCAGGTCACCCTGCTCAAGCGCCAGCGCGACGCGGCGGCCGCGGGCACCGAGCCCGACCCGCTGCTCTCCCGCGCCCTGCTCCTCACCGTCAACGGCGTGGCAGCAGGCCTGCGCAACACCGGCTGACCGCCACGCCACACAAGACGGTGCCCCCGAGGTCGTACGACCCCGGGGGCACCGCCCTTTCCGGCTCAGGTCAGCCGGAGAACACCTTGCCTCACGAACCGGCGGACACCGCCAGAAAAGCGCCCGTCAACAACGCCAGCCCGCACCCCGCCAGCACCCACGCCACCCGCGTCAGCCGCATCCCGCCCGCCACCACCACCGACGCCAGCAGCAACGCCCCGCCCAACGGCACCCACGCATACAGAATCCCCGCCGGACCCGACCGCACCGCGTCCGCCGTACCCGGCTTCAGCACCACGTCGTACGTCCGCCCCTCACGCACCGCCACCGGCTGCGAAATCTCCACACGCGCCCGCGCCCGTCCCCCCGCCGACGTCGGCCAGAACGGACCACTGCACACATCCTTCGCACAGGCGGTCACCCGCACCGTGCCCTGCTCCCGCCCCTTGGACAGCATCACGTGCTGCGCGGTCCCCCAGGAACCCCACACCCCGGCGAACAGGATCAACGCGGCGACCGCACCCATCGCCGCGACCCCCCCGAACCGCAACGCGGTCACGGAGGCCTGGCGAGCAGTGCTGGCTGTGGCAGGCATGGCCGGGATCATTGGCCATACCCGCAACCGCGGTCAACCTCGCTGTCCGCCGTACAAGCACATGTCAGGAGTTGTACGCGCCCTGCGCCCGCTCCAGCCCCTCGATCACCAGACACTCCACCGCGTCCGCCGCACGGTCCACGAAGTAGTCCAGCTCCTTGCGCTCCGCCGACGAGAAGTCCTTCAGCACGAAGTCCGCCACCTGCATACGCCCCGGAGGCCGCCCGATCCCGAACCGCACCCGGTGATAGTCCGAACCCATCGCTTTCGTCATCGACTTCAGACCGTTGTGCCCGTTGTCCCCACCGCCCAGCTTCAGCCGCAGCACGCCGTAGTCGATGTCCAGCTCGTCATGCACGGCCACCACGTTCGCCACCGGCACCTTGTAGAAGTCCTTCAACGCGTTCACCGGACCACCGGACAGATTCATGTACGACATCGGCTTCGCCACGATCACCCGCCGGCTGCCCGGCCCCGCCGGACCGATCCGGCCCTCCAGCACCTGCGCCTGCGCCTTGCCCGCCCGCTTGAACTTCCCCCCGATCCGCTCCGCGAGCAGGTCCACCACCATGAAACCGACGTTGTGCCGGTTCATGGCGTACTCCGGCCCGGGATTCCCGAGCCCGACGATCAGCCAGGGATCACTGCTGGCGGGGGTGGTCACGTCCATGTCTCCTTGATACGCGCCAGCCGCCGCTCCCCGCGAGGGAAACGGCGGCTGAACCGGATGATGACGAAGCGAGGATCAGGCCTCGGCGGCCTCTTCGCCCTCGGCGGCCTCTTCACCCTCGGTCTCCTCGGCCTGCGCGGCCAGGACCTGCAGGACGACAGCGTCCTCCTCGACGGCCAGCGTGGTGCCCTTCGGGAGGGTGATGTCCTTGGCGAGGACGGAGGCACCGGCCTCCAGACCCTCGACCGAGACGGTGACGGACTCCGGGATGTGCGTGGCCTCGGCCTCGACCGGCAGCGCGTTCAGCACGTGCTCCAGCAGGTTGCCACCCGGGGCCAGCTCGCCCTCGGTGTGCACCGGGATCTCGACCGTGACCTTCTCGCCCCGCTTGACCAGCAGCAGGTCCACGTGCTCCAGGAAGCCCTTCAGCGGGTCACGCTGCACGGCCTTCGGGATCGCCAGCTCGCTGGTCTTGCCGTCGATGTCCAGGGAGATCAGGACGTTCGGCGTACGCAGCGCCAGCAGCAGGTCGTGACCCGGCAGGGTCAGGTGCAGCGGCTCGGTGCCGTGGCCGTAGAGAACAACCGGAACCTTGTTGTCACGGCGGATGCGACGGGCCGCACCCTTGCCGAACTCGGAACGGGTCTCGGCGGCGAGCTTCACCTCGGACATAGTGATCACTCCTCGTAGAACTCGGAACGGACGTGGTCACCCGGCCACGAACGGCCTGCTACGAAGAGCGCGTCGATAACGGACCGCCGTACCACACGAGTACGGCCTCCCTCGCCGAGCAACTGCAGCAGTCTACTCGGAAGGGGAGGCCGCACCCAAAAGGATCTTCAGCCGCCGCTAGCGCAGGCGACGCAGAAACCTCACTGCTCGTCGAACAGGCTCGTCACCGAACCATCCTCGAACACCTCACGCACCGCACTCGCAATCGTCGGAGCGATCGACAACACCTTGATCTTGTCCAGATCCCGGCCCAGCTCCGCCGGCGTCGGCAGCGTGTTCGTGAACACGAACTCACTCACCCGCGAGTTCTTCAACCGGTCAGCAGCCGGACCCGACAGCACACCATGCGTGGCCGTGACGATGACATCCTCCGCACCATGCGCGAACAGCGCATCGGCCGCGGCACAGATCGTCCCACCCGTGTCGATCATGTCATCGACCAGGACACACACCCGGCCCTTGACCTCACCCACGACCTCGTGGACCGTCACCTGGTTCGCCACGTCCTTGTCACGCCGCTTGTGCACGATCGCCAGCGGTGCACCCAGCCGGTCACACCACCGGTCCGCCACCCGCACCCGCCCCGCGTCCGGCGACACAACCGTCAACTTGTCCCGGTCCACCTTCTCGCCCACATAGTCGGCAAGCAGCGGCAACGCGAACAGATGATCCACCGGCCCGTCGAAGAAACCCTGGATCTGATCCGTGTGCAGATCCACCGTCAGGATCCGGTCCGCACCCGCCGTCTTCATCAGATCAGCGATCAGACGCGCCGAAATAGGTTCACGACCCCGGTGCTTCTTGTCCTGCCGCGCGTAACCGTAGAACGGCACAATCACCGTGATGGAGCGAGCCGACGCACGCTTCAGCGCGTCGATCATGATCAACTGCTCCATGATCCACTGATTGATCGGAGCCGTGTGGCTCTGGATCACAAAGCAGTCCGCACCACGCGCCGACTCCTGGTAACGGACATAGATCTCACCGTTCGCGAAGTCGAAGGCCTTCGTCGGGACAACCCCGACACCCAGCTCGTGGGCGACCTCCTCGGCAAGCTCGGGGTGGGCGCGGCCGGAGAAGAACATCAACTTCTTCTCGCCGGTCGTCTTGATCCCGGTCACAGCACAGTCTCCTCAGAGGTCGTCTCAGACCAGCCGGCTGCGTCTACGACCTCCCGTCTGGGCATGAGAGGCCGAACCAGCTGGTAGGGGTGCGGGTGCACGTGTGCGGATGTGCACTTATCACGGTACGCCGTGTTTGACGTACCCGTTTCCCGTCAGTCCTCGCTCTCACCCCTCCGGGACGCCGCCTCAGCCGCCCTCGCAGCCGCACTCCCCGGACGCTTCCGAGCCACCCAACCCTCGATATTCCGCTGCTGACCACGGGCCACGGCCAGCGAACCGGGCGGCACATCCTTCGTGATCACAGACCCGGCAGCGGTGTAAGCACCATCCCCGACCGTGACAGGAGCCACAAACATGTTGTCCGAACCCGTCTTGCAGTGCGACCCCACCGTGGTGTGGTGCTTCTCCTCACCGTCGTAGTTCACGAACACACTCGCCGCCCCGATGTTCGTGTACTCACCGATCGTCGCATCCCCCACATACGACAGATGCGGCACCTTCGTGCCCTCACCGATCGACGCGTTCTTCGTCTCGACGTAGGTCCCGATCTTGCCCTTGAGACCCAGACGGGTACCGGGACGCAGATACGCGTACGGCCCCACCGACGCCTGCGGCCCGACCACAGCCCCGTCCGACACCGTGTTGTCCACCCGCGCCCCCGCGCCCACCTGCGTGTCCTTCAACCGGCTGTTCGGCCCCACCTCGGCACCCTCACCGAGATGCGTCGACCCGGACAGCAGCGTGTTCGGGTGAACGACCGCGTCCCGCTCGAAGGTGACCGTCACATCGACCCAGGTGGAGGCCGGATCGATGACCGTCACCCCGTCCAGCATGGCCGCGGTCAGCAACCGGTCGTTCAGAATCCGGCGCGCCTGAGACAACTGCACCCGGTTGTTGATCCCGGCGATCTCCCGGTGATCACCGGCCACGCAAGCACCGACCCGGTGACCGGCCTCACGCAGGATCCCGAGCACATCCGTGAGGTACTCCTCACCCTGGCTGTTGTCCGTCCGCACCTTCTTCAGCGCGTCCGCCAGCAACTGCCCGTCGAACGCGAACACCCCGCTGTTGATCTCCCGGATCGCCCGCTGGACCTCGGACGCGTCCTTGTGCTCCACGATCGCCGTCACCGCGCCGGTCGCGTCGTCACGGATGATCCGCCCATAGCCGGTGGCATCCGGCACCTCAGCAGTGAGAACGGTCACCGCATTGCCGTCGGCGGCGTGGGTGCCGGCGAGCTGCTTGAGGGTGTCGGCGGTGAGCAGAGGCGTGTCCCCACAGACGACCACGACCGTCCCGTCGACAGCCCCGCCCAGCTCCTCCAGGCCCATCCGCACGGCATGCCCGGTGCCGTTCTGCTCGGCCTGCACGGCGGTCCTGGTGGCCGGGTCGATCTCGTTCAGGTGCGCGGTGACCTGCTCCCTGGCGTGCCCGACCACGACGACCAGATTCTCCGGGTCCAACTCGCGGGCGGCGGCCAGCACATGGCCCACGAGGGAACGGCCACAGATCTCGTGCAGGACCTTCGGTGTGGCCGACTTCATACGGGTGCCCTCACCCGCTGCGAGAACGACGACGGCTGCCGGGCGGATGGCGCTCACGGGGTTGCCCTTCGGCTGTGGGTGGGTGGGGATGACAGCCGCAGGATACCGGGGTGTTACTTGGGGGAGGTGAGAGCGGGCCCTGACTGTGCAGTCAGGGCCCGCTTGGGCGGCTCCCGGGGCAGGAGTCGAACCTGCGTCTTACCTGGATTCAAAGTCCAGTCGCCCCTACCGACAGAGCAACCCGGGATTGCCGCGCTTAGCCTACGTGCTTCGTTGATCGGCTGCTACCACCATCCCGGACCACCAGCCTTCGATGCGGCGGTACAAATCGGCGCCCTTCAGGACCGTGATCACGAGACAGCCCCGGTAGTTGTCGCCGGTGTTCTTGCGTACCGTCTTCGGGTTGTGCTTCTTCAGCGTGGTCTTGTTGAAGGCGCTGCTGTCGGCTCCTACTAAGGTCGCCCAGTACTGCTCGGCGGCATTGACGTCAGCGCTCTCATGGATCATGACGTGGAAGCGCAGACGCTCCCGTGCGACCCCGAGCAGGTCGAGCCAAGTCACGTAGAACCGGATCACGCCCGGATCGCTGTTGACGATGGTGACAACCTCTCGGCGAGAGTACGGCTTGCTCTTCTGGCCTTCGGCCCAGTACAAGGCAACCCCGGCTACGAACAACTCACGGTCCGACAGGTTGCTGGTCACGGCGGCAGCCTGCTTTGTGCGATGGCGCTCTTCGTCCTGAGCGCTGCGCAGGCGTGCCAACCCGGCATTCATGAGCGCTCGCTGCTCCTCCGGTGTGTACCGCGGCTCCGGCCTCGGCAGATCCCGCACCCACAACGACACCGAACTCCGCGAGCACCCCAGCTCCGTCTCGATCTGGTCGTAGGTCCAGCCCTGGAGTCGTAGCTCTCGAGCCTTTGCCCGGAGGTCGTCCTTGGCTCGCGGGCGCTTCGTCCACCCCGGCGGCGGTTCCCCCTTCACCAGCTGGTTGAGGATGTCGTTGTTGAAGATCTTCAGCTCGTCCCGGATCTGCCGGAGGCTGTAGCCGGCCCGCCGCAAGGTGACCGCCCGTTCCCGCAAGCCCTCGAAGTCGGCGTATTTGCTGTGTGAATGTGCCATAGGCATACCGTCCGGCCGGAATGAGGTGTTCCGGGGGTCGAACAGGAGGGGTTCACCAGTTCGAGTGATTTCGGTGGGTTTCGAGGTCGGCCGGTTACGGAGTGTGGTGTGTGGAGGTAGGCGAAAGTCACCGGAAAAGGCGCACCGGTCGCCCGTAGGCTGGACGTATGACCATGACGGGGGAAGAGCACGCCAAGGGCCTGACCGGCCCGTGGTGGTGGACCAGGTGGCGTAGTGCGGCGCTCGACGGGAGTCTGGCGCTGGTGTCCGCCGTGGAGTGCGGTGCGGAGGGGGTTCCGTTCGCGCGGGATGCCGGGATTCCGGTGGCGGTGGGGGTCGTTTTCGGGGTGATCGCCGGGTCCGTGTTGCTCGTACGGCGGAAGTGGCCGATTGCCGTCGTCCTCGTGGCGATCGCGATCACGCCGGCGCAGATGGGGTTCCTGCTGGGGGTCGTCGGCCTGTACACGCTGGCCGCGTGTGAGGTGCCGAGGCGGGTCATCGGGGCGCTGGCGGGGATGTCGCTGATGGGTACGGCGGTCGTGACGTTCGTGCGGGTGCGGCAGGACATGGCGCGGGGCGATCTGACGCTGGGTGACTGGTTCGTGCCGTTCGCGGCGGTGACAACGGCGTTGGGGTTGACGGCTCCGCCGGTGTTGCTGGGTTTGTACGTGGGGGCGCGGCGGCGGTTGATGGAGAGTCTCAGGGAGCGGGCGGACAGTCTGGAGCGGGAGCTTCAGTTGCTGGCGGAGCGGGCGGAGGAGCGGGCCGAGTGGGCCAGGAACGAGGAGCGGACGCGGATCGCTCGTGAGATGCATGACGTGGTCGCGCATCGGGTGAGTCTGATGGTGGTGCATGCTGCGGCGCTTCAGGCGGTGGCGCGGAAGGATCCGGAGAAGGCGGTGCGGAATGCGGCGCTGGTGGGGGACATGGGGCGGCAGGCGTTGACCGAGTTGCGGGAGATGCTGGGGGTGCTGCGGGCGGGGGAGGATCCGGTGCGGCGTGCTGCGGGGGTGCCGTTGGTGGCGGTGCGGGAGGCGGCTGAGGCTGCGGCTTCGCGGGCTGTGGTGGAGGACGGGCCGTGTCTGTCGGAGCTGGAGGAGTTGGTGGGGCAGTCGGCGGCTGCGGGGATGGTCGTGGATCTGTTGGTGGAGGGGGAGGTGCGGTCGTATGCGGCGGAGGTCGAGCAGACGGCGTACCGGGTGGTGCAGGAGGCGTTGACGAACGTCCACAAGCATGCGGCGGGTGCGAAGACGCATGTGCGGCTCGCGCATCGGGTGTCGGAGATCGCGATGCAGGTGGAGAACGAGCCGCCGCCGGAGCCGGGGTCGGCGTCGGCGGCGGGGTTGCCGTCGGGTGGGAACGGTCTGGTGGGGATGCGGGAGCGGGTTGCGGCGCTGGGTGGTGTGTTTGTGTCGGGGCCGACGGATGCGGGGGGTTTCCGGGTGTCGGCGGTGATTCCGGCGGCGTAGGTCCGCGCTGGTGGTGTCAGTCCGCTCTTGTGGTGTCAGCCGGCGGTGAGGCGTACGGGTTCGATGCCGGTGATGAGGGTGGCGAAGGCGTGGTCGATGTCGGGGCCGACGTACCAGTCGCCGGTGTGGTCGAGGGTGTAGACGCGGCCTTCGGTGTCGATGGCGAGGACGGCGGCGGTGTCGGTCTCCTGGCCGAGGGGGCAGAGTTCGGTGGCGAGGGCGCGGCCGAGGTCGCCGAGGGTGCGGGCGTGGTGGAGGCCGTGGAGGGGGTCGAGGTGGAGGGTGGCGGGGGCGATCTGGCGGCCGGGGCCGTTGGGGTTGATGGTGAGGCCGCCGAATTCGGCCCAGGCTTCGACGGCGGCGGGGAAGACGGTGTGCCGGTGTCCGGCGGGTGAGGTGTGTTCGCGCAGGGTGTCGGCCCAGATTTCCGCCTGTTTTATGTCCCAGCGTCCGGGTTGCCAGCCGGCGGCGCGCAGGGCGGCGTCGACGAGTACGGGGAAGCGGGATGGGGGTCCCCCCGGTCGAGCGGAGCCGAGACTGGGGGAGGAGGTGCGGTCGGGGTGCATCTGCCCTTCGTTCGTCGTGCCTGTGGGGTGGTACTTCGGTTGACGGTGGTTTTCAGCCGTCGGTTGCCGTGGGGTCGACGATGCGGACGCCGAAGTGGGCGCTGAGGGCGGTGCAGGCGCGGCAGGGGGTGGCGAAGCTGCCGTGGAGGGGGTCGCCGTCCTCGCGTATGCGGCGGGCGGTGAGTTTGGCGTTCTTGAGGGCTTTGCGGGCTTCGCCGTTGGTCATGGGTTTGCGGGCGGCGCGTTTGCTGCGGGTGGCGTCGGCGGTGGTGAGGTGCCGGGAGATGAGGATGGTTTCGGCGCAGCGGCCGGTGAAGCGGTCGCGTTCGCCGCTGGTGAGGGTGTCGAGGAAGTCCTGGACGAGGGGGTGCAGGGGTGGGGGTTGGTCGCTGCGGGCGGCGGTGCCGGTGAGGGTGGTGCCGCGGACGGAGAGGGCGGCGGCGACGGTGGGCAGGATGCCGTCGCGGCGGTGGCGGAGGGTGGGGGCGGGGGGTGTGTCGGTGCCGCTCCAGCCGATGCGTGGGTCGCCGGCCCGCACGTCGGTACCTCCGGTTCGCAAGGTGTTCATGATCGTTTTTCCCCTCCCCGGGTGTCCCCGGCATCCCCCGAAGGACACAGGGTGCCAAATGCCGTGGCCGGTGCGGAAGCTGGGGCGGTGCGACACGCCCGGGTCGGGGGGTGGTCGTCACGGTGGGGTGACGGCTGGTCACGGATGTGAGGGGTGGTGTGCGGGATGCGGAGGGGATGGTTCTCCGGGGACGTGGTGGGCCGGTGACCGGGATTCGTGTACCGCATAGGCTGTCGGCATCCGCGATCGACACCGCCGTTTTTGAGGCCAGAGAGAACGCCGCAGGGGGCTACCGCCATGACGACAGGTCGGCTCGGGCAGCAAGCCGCGCCGCCGAACGCGGCCTATGCCGGGCAGGTCGTGCATTTTCCGGATCCGGTCCGGGCGGCGCGTCACCCGAGAGGGGTACGGGTCGATGAGCGTGGTTACCCGGATTTCTCTCCGTACGCGCGCGTGGCGGTGGAGATCGCCGAGCCGCCGGAGGGTTTCGGGGTCGACGAGTTGCGGCTGACGGATTTCGTGTCGGCGAACGCGGCGTGGGCGGCGGAGCGGCACGAGTTGTGGGACACGGTGCCGGATGTGGCGACGCCGCACGGCTGGACGTGGCATCACGTGGCGGGGACGCGGCGGCTGGAGCTGGTTCCGGTCGAGGTGAAGGCGTTGCTGCGGCATCACGGTGGGGTGGCGACGGCGGCGGTGGACCACGCGAAGCGGGGGACGCGGCCGTTGCAGGAGACGCGGCCGGCGCATTTCGGGCTGCCGAAGTCGGGTGTGGCGGTGTCGGAGGCGCAGGTGCAGGGGGTCGAGGAGGAGCTCGGCTACCGGCTTCCGGGCGCGTATCGCTCGTTCTTGAAGGCGGCGGGCGGGTGTGCGCCGGTGGGTACGGCGCTGGACGCCGAGTTGGGGTTGTTGGTGGACCAGCCGTTCTTCACGGTGCGTGACGAGGCGGCCGTGAATGACCTGGTGTACGTCAACAAGTGCCTGCGCGACCATCTGACGAAGGATTACCTCGGGGTGGCGTTCGTGCAGGGCGGGTTGCTCGCGGTGAAGGTGAAGGGCGAGCGGCCTGGTTCGGTCTGGTTCTGCGCGTACGACGATGTGCGTGATGTGGATCCGTCGTGGTCGGCGGCGGAGCGGGTGGAGCGTCTGCTGCTGCCGTGCGGTGAGGATTTCGACGTCTTTCTGTCGCGGCTGGCGGGCAGTCCGCCGGAGTTGGAGACGGTGGCGAATCTGATGGTCGACGGCGGTTTCGCCCGTGTCGTTCCGGTGTCTTCCGGCCCGGTGGGGGAGTGAGCTTCAGGCGATGGTGACCTACGCGCAGGCGCAGGAGCGCGCCGAGGAGTGGATCAACGGTGACGTGCCCGCGTACCAGCATCGTGAGGTGCGGGTGCGGGAGTTCGAGCTGGGTTTCGTGGTGTGGGGCGAGGACCGGGCGGAGGGTCCGCGTTCGGACGCGGGTGCGCAGCGGCTGGTGATCGCCCGGGACAGCGGGGATGCGACGCTGTGGCCGGGGTTGCCGGTGGGTGAGGTGATCCGCCGGTACGAGGAGGAGTACGGCCGTGCGGATGAGCCGCAGGATGCCGTTCCGGCGCCGGCTGCTGCGCGGGTGGATCTGAATCAGACGTCGTTCCTGCTGACTCCTCCGGAGTGGTTGCAGGAGGCGGCGGACAAGCTGGGCATCGGGGACCGGCGGCCAGGGGGCGAGGCCGGTTCGGAGGCTGGTGCGGGTACGTCCGGCGCCGGTGTCGGAGCGGGAACGTCCGGGGCCGCTGCTGGTGTCGGGGTGTCCGGGGCCGGTGCTGGTGGTGAGGCTTCGTCCGGTGGTGCTTCGTCCGGTGGGGCGGGGCTCGCGCAGACGCAGGCGGGGGTGCCCGCTTCGGGGGGCGCGCCGTCCGCGGATGTGCCGGTGGGGGCCACGCCCTGGGCCGGTACGGACACGAACGGGGACTCCGGTGAGGACGACCGTTCGGTGCCGTTGCCGGCGACGGTGTTCGCGCCGCCGTTGAGCGATTCCGCCGACGAGGCTCCGAAGCCGCCCGTGAGCGCGCCGGATGCGAAGACGGCGTTGATGTCGGGGGGCAGCCAGCTGCCGCCGACGGCGGTCGCGCCGGCACTCGATTCTGCGAACGCGCCGGGCGTGCAGGGCTTCCCGCCGGGCGCGCCCGGCACGCCTGGCGTACCCGCAGCGCCCGCCGCTCCCGGTGCGCCGGGTGTTCCGCAGGCCAGCACGCCTCCGCCGCCGCCCGGTACGCCGCCGTACGGCTACCCGCAGCCGCCGGCGGTTCCCGGTACGCC
Source organism: Streptomyces sp. NPDC001393 (assembly GCF_053597455.1). Classification (NCBI taxonomy): domain Bacteria; kingdom Bacillati; phylum Actinomycetota; class Actinomycetes; order Kitasatosporales; family Streptomycetaceae; genus Streptomyces; species Streptomyces sp. NPDC001393. Next base: position 11,588 of record NZ_JBSFIH010000042.1, on the reverse strand, counting down.
TCCGCCGGGCGCACCCGCGTACCCGCCGGCGCCCGGCACGCCGTTGCCGCCCCCCGTCGCTCCCGGTGTGCCGGGTGTTCCGCAGGGCAGCACGCCCCCGCCGCCCCCGGGCGCGCCGAACTACGGCTATCCGCAGGGTCCCGGTGCTCCGCAGGGTGCTCCCGGTTACGGCTACCCGCAGGCGCCCGGCGATGCGGCGGGTGCGCCGCAGCCTCCGGTCGACGCGGGTGCCTCGGCGCGGCGGCTCGCGCCGAACGCCGGGGACATCGCGGATGCCGCGACGAGCAGGGCCGCGCCGCCGCCGAAGAAGGGGCGCGGTGGTGTGAGTGCGCCGCCTCCGCCGCCGGGTACCCCTGGTACGCCGGGCGCGCGCCCAGGGAATGCGGCGCCGCCTCCCGCGCCGGGTGCGTCGGCCGGTGGGTATGTGCCGACGCGGCTGGTATCGGCGCTCGGTCCGGAAGGGCCTGATGGTCCCGGTGGTGCCGGTGCGCCTGCCGGTCCCGGCGGTGCGGACGGGGCGCAGGCGCCGGGTGTGCCGAACGTTCCGGGCGCCCCTCATCCGCCTGCCGCGCCTGCGGGCAACGTGCACCACGCGGCCACGGTGCTGGCCGATCCCAGCCAGTTGGGTGCGGGCGCGCCGCAGCCGCCGGGCGCCCCGGGTGTTCCCGGCATGCCGGGCGCGCAGGGCGGTCCGGGCGCCCCGGGCATGCCGAACCCGCCGGGCACTCCCGCGGCTCCGGGCGCCCCGGGCATGCCTCCTGTGCCTGGCGCGCCGCAGCCTCCGAGCGCCCCCGCGGCGCCCGGAGTCCCCGGCGCCCCACAGCCGCCGAGCGCCCCTGCCGGTCCCGGCACGCCGGGAGCGCCCGGCACGCCCGGTGCTCCGGGCGGAGGGCGTGGGGCCGTGCACCACGCGGAGACCGTGCTGGCCGCGCCCCCGGTGACCGGTCCGGGCGCACCCCCGCCGCCGCCCGCCCCTGGCGCACTCGGTGCGCCGGGCGCCCCGGGCATGCCGCCGGGCCCTCCGGGGGCTCCGGGCGCCCCGCAGCCGATGCCGCCGGGCGCGCCCGGGCAGCCGCCGGCGTACGGGTATCCGCAGCAGGGGCAGCCGACGGTCGGTCCCGGCTACCAGGCTGTGCTGCGCTATCGCGCGCAGGACGGTTCCGAGCAGCAGCTGATCCGGCGTTCGGCGCCGGGTACGCCGCACCCGGAGTGGCAGATCTTCCACGAGCTGCGGGCGATGAACGTGCCGCCGGACCAGGTGCTGGAGCTGCACACCGAGCTGGAGTCGTGCGAGCTGCCGGGTGCCTACTGTGCGCGGATGATCCGGGAGCAGTGGCCGCAGGCGCGGATCACGAGCATCGCGCCGTACGGCACGGACCACGCGAGCCGGCAGCAGGGCATGCAGCAACTGCTGGCGCACCAGGGCGAGTTGCACCAGGTGGCGGACGGGCCGGCGCGGCCTGCGCCGGTGCGGGCGCCGTTGCCGCCGGTCCAGGCCGCGCCGCCGGTTCCGCCGGAGGGCATCGCGCAGGAGCTGGCGGCGGCGTTCGGGCCGGGGATCTTCCGGTTCGAGCAGCAGGCGGTGTCGCGGCAGGGTGTGCCGCCGATCGTGGCGCACACGCTGGTCGTGGCCGGTCTGCCGGTGGACATGGGCCCGTTCTTCTGGGCGCAGGCCCAGCCGGGCCGCCCCGTTCCGACGCTGGCGGAGCTGGCGGCCGAGCGCGGGGTGCAGCCGGCGGCGGACGCGGGGTCGTACCTGGTCATGGGCACCGACTTCGGCAAGGCGCTGTGTGTGCAGTACGGGACGGCGAACATCGTGGCCGTGCCGGTGGAGACGGGGCCGGGCGGGGCTGCGGTGCCGCCGCAGTTCGTGAACACCGGGTTGCCGGAGTTCGCGCGCTGCCTGGCGCTGCTGGGCCGGATGTGGCGCCTGCGGTACGGGCTGAACCAGGAGCAGGCGGGCCGCTGGACCGTCGACTTCCAGGCGCAGCTCGCGGCCCTGGACCCGGCGGCGCTCGGTTCGCCGGAGAGCTGGTGGTCGGTGCTGCTGGAGCAGATGTGGGACGGGCTGCTCTGAGCCCGCCCGGCACACGGGGCACGTCGGCCGTGTGAGCGCGTCATGCCCTTCACGCGATGCCCTTCACGCGCGCGTGAAGGGCATGACGCGCCGTTGGACCGGTGGACTTCCGGAGCTCGCGGCGTACGCGGGTGTTCGCCGACCCGCGCCTCCTGACCGCGTTCGCGCCCTCCACTCCCGCCCCCGCCCCCCCCGCTCCCCCTCCCCCTTCGCCCCTGAGACGACGCCGCCTCCCGCCGCCGTCCCCTCGCGTTTTCCTCCCTCTCGGCCGAACGGGTGGGCGCCGCCGCCGTCTGAAGCGCCTTGGGAGGCCGGCTCGACGATGGGCCGTTTCCTCGCCCTGTAGGGGACTCCCGCCGACCCCGACGCGTTCGGCCGGCACTACCGGGTGGTGTACGCCGCGGCATGGTCGGCCGGGAGACGGCGCCGGTGTGCCGGGGTGTGCCGTCCTGCCTGGTCGCGACGCCGGAGTGGGATGCGCCGGGAAGAGCTGCGCGCGGCGTTGGCCTCGCCGTGGGGCGCCCGTTCGCAGCGTGATCATCACCCCGGGGGAGGGCGTGCTGCAGCCGCCCGTCCGCCTCGTCGATCGGGACGATGCGGGATGCGGAGCGTGACGTGAGCGCGGAGTGTCGCGTTATGCATACTTAAGTCCGATCCATCAAGATGTGCGCCACATCGTCCTGTCGTGTATGTCCGGTGGAGAGGGGTTCCCAGGGTGAGCAGCGCATCGATGTCGCCGCACGGCTTCGTGACCGTCCGGGGGCGCGGCTACCGACCCGATCAGGTCGACGCCTACCTGGAGCAGTTGTCGGACGACCGCGACGCCGCGTGGGAGCGGGCCGCGAGGCTGACGGTGCTCGCCAAGGAGATGGGGGCGGAGGCCGCGCGGATGCGCGAGGTCGTCGCCGAACTCCCGCCGCAGACGTACGAGTCGCTCGGCGAGGGTGCACGGCGGTTGTTCCAGTTCGTGCTGGAGGAGGAGGCGGATCTCCGCGAGCGCACGCGGCGTGAGGCACACGAGCACCTCGCCCAGGCCGAAGCCCGCGCCGAGAGCGTACGCAGGCAGGCGCAGGAAGCGGCGGACGCGCTCCGCGCGGAAGCCGACGAACACGCCCACCGGCGGCTCCTCGCCGCGCGCGCCGAAGCCGACGGCATCCGCGTCGGCGCCCGGCGCGAGGTGAAGGAAGGGCGCTCGGAGGCGCTCGCCGCGTTGCGCGAGGTACGGCAGCGCACCACCGGCATGCTCGCCGGGCAGGCCCGGGAGCACGCCGAGCGGTGGGCCGAGGTCGAGCGCGAGGAGGCCGAGCGGATCGCCGAACTGGATGCCCGGCACACCGAGCGGGTGAGCCGGGCCGAGGCCGCGCTGTCCGCCGCCGAGCGCGCCCTCGGGGAGGCCGAGGAGTACGCGCGCCGCAGCCAGGACGAGGCACTCGCGCGTGCCGCCGAGATCATCGCCGACGCGCGTGTGCGCGAGGAACGCATCGCCCGGGCGACCGAAGAGGTGCTGCGCGAGCACGGCGAGACCTGGGACGACGTGCAGGCGCACATGGACCACATGCGCAGCAGGCTGACCTCGCTGACCGGCCAGGTCGCCCGGGAATGACCGTGCGGCCGCCTCACCCGCGGCCCGCTCAACTCCCCTTCCGTGCCGCCCCCGCCAGGATCCATCCCTCCACCGCCTCGTACTGGTGCCGCTGTTGCTCCGCCTTGGCGCGGCCCGAGGCGATGGTGCCGAGCCAGCCGAAGAGGAAGCCGGCCGGGATGGAGACGATGCCGGTCGTGGTGAAGGGGAACCAGTTGAAGTCGGCGTGCGGGAAGGCCGAGACGGGTGAGCCGGAGACCAGGTTGGTGCCCGGCATGAGCAGCAGCACGGTCAGCGTGCCCCCGATGAGCGTCGCCAGCAGCCCGCTGCGGGTGTAGCGGCGCCAGAACAGCCCGTACACCAGGGCGGGCGCTATGGCCGAGGCGCCCAGGCAGAAGGAGAGCGTCACCAGGGGCTGCAGGCTGTGGTGCTGCACCATCGTGGCGAGCAGGATCGTCGGCACCCCTATGGCGAGCGCCGAGACGCGGGCGAGGGCCATCTCGCGCCGGGCCGGCATCTCCTGCACGCGGGCCGCGAACACGTCGTGGGCGAGGGAGTTGGCGCAGGCGAGGATCATCCCGGCGACCGAGGCGAGCAGGGTCAGGAAGATCGCCGTGGTCACCATGGTGAACAGGAACGTCTCGGCCGTGGACACGTCGGCGCCGAACGCCGCCCGCGAGCCCAGCAGGTAGGCGGTGTTGCCCTGCGGGTCGGCCCCGGCGATCACGGCACGCCCGAGCAGTGCCGTGGCGCCGAACCCGACCACCGTGATGACCAGCACGAACAGGGCGACGATCGACACCGCCCAGGACATCGAGCGGCGCACCTGGCGGGCGCTGGAGGCGGTGTACATGCGCATGGTGATGTGCGGCAGGCAGGCGCCGCCGAGCACCACGGTCAGCTCCGAGGCGATCATGTCCAGACGGGACCGGCCCGACGTGCCGAACTGCAGCCCGGAGTGCAGGAAGGCCGGCCCGGCGCCGCTCTGCCGCGAGGCCGCGGTGAACAGCGCGCCCGGATCCCAGTCGAAGTGGCGCAGGATCAGTACGGCGACCACGGCGCCCGACCCGACCAGCATCACGATCTTCAGGATCTGGATGAGGGCGGTGCCCTTCATGCCCCCGATCGCCGCATAGGCGATCATCAGGGCACCCAGCCCGACGACGCACGCGGTCTTCAGCGACTGGTCGGTGAAGCCCAGGATGAACGCCATCAGCTGGCCGGTTCCGGCGAGTTGGACCAGCATCAGCGGCAGCAGCGCGGCGATGGTCACCGCGCAGGCCGTCATGCGCACGGCGCGTCCCGGCAGTCGACGGGCGAGCGCGTCGCCCATGGTGAACCGGCCCGCGTTGCGCAGCGGTTCGGCCAGCAGGAACATCAGCAGCATCAGCGACAGCGCGGTGCTCAGGGCGAGGACGACCCCGTCGTAGCCGCACAGGGCGATCACGCCGCCGGTGCCGAGGACGGTGGCCGCGGAGATGTAGTCCCCGGCGATGGCGAGGCCGTTGCGCAGCGGGGACAGGGAGCCGTAGCCGGTGTAGAACTCGTCGAGGTCGTCGCGGTCGGGGCCGGTCATCACGCACAGCAGCAGGGTCACCGTGGTGACGGTGGAGAAGGCGACCAGGGACATGGGCTGGGCCGGGCCGCTGAAACCGGCGAAGCCTCCCACGGCCGGGGTGCCGGCGGCGGTCATCGCAGCGCTCCCCGGCGGGCGTCCAGTTCGGCCTGCTTGCGGATGCGGTCCGCGAGCGGATCGACGTGCCGGCGCGCGGTGTGCTCGTACAGCGCGATCGCGAGCCAGGTGACCGGGAGCTGGATCAGGGCGAGCAGCAGGCCGGCGGGGATGCCGTCGGCGACCGTGCGTGTCATCACGCCGGGTGCGGACGCGGACAGCACCAGGAACAGCGTGAAGTAGCCGAGCGCGGTGAGCGTGGCCGTACGCCGCTGCCAGCGGTAGGCGCTGCGCAGCACCCGCAGGTCGCTGTGGTGGCCGAGGGGTTCGCGGGGCGGCCGTCGGTCCGGGCGCGGCTGCGGGGGAGCGGGCTGCCAGGGGTAGGTGAGGTGGGGCGGGCCGTAGGAGGCGGGAGGTGTGTCGTAGGGGGAGGACGGCTGGGGTGGGTACGACGGGTGCGGCGGGTCGTAGGACATCCCGGGGCTCCTTGCGCGGCTCGGGTCCGTGGCGGCGGACCGCAGGGAGGTGGCGGGTGGGGTGTGGAGCCACGCACGCTACTCGCGGGCCGGCGGGCCGCGTGGCGTTTTCATCGAACTGGCCGGTCGGTATGCGCTTACTACGCGGGCCGTATGCGCTTGCTGCACAGGAACGCGTTCCCGCTACTGCACGGAAACGCTTTCCCGCCCGGGGTGTTGCCCGCGTTGACGCGGCCCTCCGTGTGCCGCGGGTGCGGTCACTCCTCGCGCACCGGGAACCGCCGCGGCGCCACCAGCAGCAGCACCAGGAAGGCCAGGGCCGCCGCGGCCGCCGCGCCGAGGTACACCGCGTGCACCGCGTCGGCGATCGCGCGCCGGGTCGCCTCCGGGGCCGTACCGGCGTCCAGCGCGCGCGTGACGGAGTCCAGATCGCCGGCCCCGCCCAGCCGCGCGGCCAGTACGCCGTTGGCGACGGCGCCGAACAGGGAGGCGCCCAGGGTCTGTCCGGTCTGCCGGCAGAACAGCACGGACGCGGTCGTGGTGCCCCGCTCCGACCAGCCCACCGTCGACTGCACCCCGACGATCAGCGGCAGCTGGAACAGGCCGAGCGCCGCGCCCAGCAGGAGCATGAGCAGCGCCGGCTGCCACCACGAGCCGGGGTAGGGCAGCAGGGGGAACGCGCACAGGATCAGCGCGGCCACGCCGATGCCGAGCAGTGCGGTGTCGCGGAAGCCGATGCGGCGGTAGACGTGCTGGCTGAGCGCCGCCGACACCGGCCAGCTGAGCGTCCACACCGACAGCACGAACCCGGCGGCCACGGGCGCGAGTTTGAGCACCGACTGCGCGTACGTCGGCAGGAACACGCTCGGCGCCACCATCAGCAGCCCCAGCGCGCCGAGCGCCAGGTTGACGGCCGCGATCGTGCGGCGCCGCCACACCCACCCCGGGATGATCGGCTGCGCCGCCCGCCGCTCCACCACGACTACGACACCGGCCAGCGCCAGGCCGGTGCCGAACAGCGTGAGCGACGGCGCCGACAGCCACGGCCAGGCGACCCCGCCCTGCACCAGCGCGGTCAGCAGCACCCCGCCGCACGCGAACACCGCGAGCGCACCGGCCCAGTCCACGCGCGCGTGGCCGCCGTTTTCCGGCTTCTCCCGCTCGGCCTCGTGCAGATGACGGACGACCAGCCACAGCGCGGCCGCGCCGATCGGCAGGTTGACCAGGAAGATCCAGCGCCAGTCGGCGTACGCGGCGAGCACCCCGCCGAGGCCCGGCCCCGCCACCGCCGACACCGCCCACACCGTGGACAGCCTGGACTGGATCTTCGGGCGCTCCGCCAGCGGATACAGATCGGCGGCGAGTGTCTGCACGGTGCCCTGCAGCGCCCCGCCGCCCAGCCCCTGCACGATCCGGAACGCGATCAGCGCCGCCATGTTCCAGGCGCCCGCGCACAGCAGCGAGCCCAGCAGGAACACGGCCGCGCCCGTCACCAGCACCGGCTTGCGGCCGAAGGTGTCGGACAGCTTGCCGTAGACAGGGAGCGTGACGGTCACGGCGAGCAGATAGCCGGAGAAGAGCCAGGAGAAGACGGAGAACCCGCCGAGGTCGCCGACGATCTGCGGTACGGCCGTGGAGACGATGGTGGCGTCCAGCGCGGCCAGCGCCATCGCCAGCATCAGCGCGGCGACGACCGCGCCCCTCCGGCGCGTTCCGGCGGCCTGCGCGGCCCCCTTGCGTATCGCGGGTGTCGTACTCCCCACCGGACATCCCCTCCCCGTGCCCCTTGCACCTATCTCCGGTACGACAGCTTCCCATTGACCCTCACGCGACGGGAGGGTGGAGACTTTGCGGACCGACGGGTGGAGACGACCCCGAGAAGGCCTCCGCCCGGGGGTGGAGCACCCCTAGGGGTCTCTCCGTACTACGGCTCGGGGCGGGTTCGTCCCGGCGGAGGACGAGAGGGACCGGGCCCGGTCCTTAACCTGGCTTTACGCCGCTGGGGGGCGGCTGACCGCACCGGCGGGGTGGGGTTTTCCCCCGGGAAAGACGGGGCTTCGCACCAGCGCGTGACGGCCCCGCCGGCCGCGAGACTCATCGACGTACTCAGGACGACGCGCCGCAACCGCGGCGCACCTGCATCGACCTGTCGACCGACATAGGAGACATACCGTGACATCGGCTGTGACCATTCCCAGGCACGGGGGTACTGGAGGGCAGACGGCCGTTGCCGCGCGGGCGCGGCAGGTCGTGAAGGCGTACGGGTCCGGCGAGACCCGTGTCGTCGCCCTCGATCACGTCGACGTGGACATCATGCGCGGCCAGTTCACCGCGATCATGGGCCCCTCGGGGTCCGGCAAGTCCACGCTGATGCACTGCCTCGCCGGCCTCGACACCGTCACCAGCGGCCAGATCCACCTGGACGAGACCGAGATCACCGGCCTGAAGGACAAGAAGCTCACCCAGCTGCGCCGGGACCGGATCGGCTTCATCTTCCAGGCGTTCAACCTGCTGCCGACGCTGAACGCCATCGAGAACATCACGCTGCCCATGGACATCGCCGGCCGCAAGCCGGACCGGGCTTGGCTGGACCGCGTGGTGGAGACCGTCGGGCTCGCCGGACGCCTCAAGCACCGGCCCGCCCAGCTCTCCGGCGGCCAGCAGCAGCGCGTCGCCGTGGCCCGCGCCCTCGCCGCCCGCCCGGAGATCATCTTCGGGGACGAGCCCACCGGAAACCTCGACTCGCGCGCCGGCGCCGAAGTCCTCGGCTTCCTGCGCCGCTCGGTGGACGAACTCGGCCAGACCATCGTGATGGTCACCCACGACCCCGTCGCCGCCTCCTACGCCGACCGCGTGCTCTACCTCGCCGACGGCCGGATCGTCGACGAGATGTACCAGCCGACGGCCGATCAGGTCCTGGACCGCATGAAGGACTTCGACGCCCGGGGGCGTACGTCATGACCGTCCTGAAGACCTCGCTGCGCAACTTCTTCGCGCACAAGGGCCGTATGGCGCTCTCCGCGATCGCGGTCCTGCTGTCGGTGGCCTTCGTCAGCGGAACCCTTGTCTTCACCGACACCATGAACACCACCTTCGACAAGCTCTTCCAGGCCACGGCCTCGGACGTGACGGTCGCCGCGAAGGGCTCCTCCGACAGCGGTGAGACCACCGACCGCACCGGCAAGCCGCCGGTCATGCCGGCCTCCGTCGTCGGCCAGGTGCAAGGCGCCCGGGGCGTCGCGAAGGCCGAGGGCACGGTGTTCTCCACCTCGGTGACCGTCATCGACGCCAAGAAGGACAAGCTCTCGCCCAGCAGCGGCGCGCCGACCATCGTCGGCAGCTGGAACGGCAACGACGCCCGCACCATGAAGATCACCACAGGTACGGCGCCCCAGGGCCCGGACCAGGTCATGGTCGACCAGGACACCGCCGACAAGCACCACCTCAAGCTCGGCGACGACATCGGCATGATCTCCGTCGTCGGCACGCACCACGCGCGCGTGTCCGGCATCGCCGCCTTCAAGGTGACCAACCCCGGCGCGGCGATCTTCTACCTGGACACGAAGACCGCCCAGCAGACCCTGATCGGCCAGACCGGCGTCTACACCGACGTCAACGTCACCGCCGCCAAGGGCGTGACGGACGACCAGCTGAAGAAGAACGTCACAGCCGCCCTCGGCCGCGGCTACAAGGTGCAGACCGCCAAGGAGGTCGCCAACGCCAACCAGAAGAGCGTCGAGAGCTTCCTGAACGTCATGAAGTACGCGATGCTCGGCTTCGCCGGGATCGCCTTCCTCGTCGGCATCTTCCTGATCATCAACACCTTCTCCATGCTGGTCGCCCAGCGCACCCGCGAGATCGGCCTGATGCGCGCCATCGGCTCCTCCCGCAAGCAGGTCAACCGGTCCGTGCTGATCGAGGCGCTGCTGCTCGGCGTGATCGGCTCCGTGCTCGGCGTCGGCGCGGGCGTCGGCATCGCGGTCGGGCTGATGAAGCTCATGGGCAGCATGGGCATGCATCTGTCCACCGACGACCTGACCATCGCCTGGACGACCCCCGCCGTCGGCCTGCTCCTCGGTGTCGTGGTCACCGTCCTGGCCGCCTACCTGCCCGCCCGGCGCGCCGGCAAGGTCTCACCCATGGCCGCCCTGCGCGACGCCGGCGCCCCGGCCGACGCCAAGGCCGGCACCGTCCGGGCCGTGATCGGACTGCTGCTCACCGCCGCCGGCGGCTTCAGCCTGTACGTCGCCGCCACCGCCGACAAGGCCAAGGCCGGCTCGGGCTGGCTGGGCCTGGGCGTGGTGGCCACGCTGATCGGCTTCGTCGTCATCGGCCCGCTGCTGGCCGCCGGACTGGTCCGGATCCTCGGCGCGGTCATGCTGCGGATGTTCGGCCCCGTGGGCCGGATGGCCGAGCGCAACGCGCTGCGCAACCCGCGCCGCACCGGCGCCACCGGCGCCGCCCTCATGATCGGCCTGGCCCTGGTGGCCTGCCTGTCGGTGGTCGGCTCCTCCATGGTCGCCTCGGCCACCGACCAGCTCGACAAGACCGTCGGGACGGACTTCATCATCCAGGCCGACAACGGCCAGCGCGTCGTGCCGCAGGCGGTCCGGCTCATCAAGGACACCCCCGGGCTCGCGCGGGTCACCGAGTACCGCCCGACACTGGCCGACTACACCACGCCCGACGGCCGGACGCTCAAGGACACGGACATCACCGCAGCCGACCCGACCTACGCGACCGACCTGCGCAAGAAGACCGTCGCCGGGAACCTCAAGGACGCCTACCTGCCCGACTCGATGTCCGTCCACGAGAAGTTCGCCAAGGCCCACGGCATCCACCTCGGCTCGAAGATCACCGTCGCGTTCAAGGAGGGCGCCACCGCCCACCTGACGGTACGGGCGATCACCAGCAGCGACGACGTGATCGACCAGGGCGCCCAGTACACGTCGATCGCCACGCTCGCCAAGTACGTCCCCGCCGCGAAGATGCCGCTCGACGAGCTGGTCTTCGCCACCGCCAAGGACGGACAGCAGGCCGCCGCCTACAAGGCCCTGAAGTCGGCCCTGCACGACGACTACCCGCAGCTGACCGTGCGCGACCAGACCGACTACAAGAAGGCCCTGAAGGACCAGATCGGCCAGCTGCTGAACATGATCTACGGCCTGCTGGCGCTCGCGATCATCGTCGCGGTCCTGGGTGTCGTGAACACCCTGGCCCTGTCGGTGGTCGAGCGGACCCGGGAGATCGGCCTGATGCGGGCCATCGGACTCTCCCGCCGCCAGCTGCGCCGCATGATCCGCCTGGAGTCCGTGGTGATCGCCGTCTTCGGCGCCCTGCTCGGCCTCGGCCTGGGCATGGGCTGGGGCGCGACCGCCCAGAAGCTCCTCGCGCTGCAGGGCCTGAAGATCCTGCAGATCCCCTGGCCGACGATCATCACCGTCTTCATCGCCTCGGCCTTCGTGGGCCTGTTCGCCGCACTGATCCCGGCGTTCCGGGCGGGGCGGATGAACGTACTGAACGCCATCGCGACGGACTAGCCGCGCAGGCCGGGCCGACGGGGGGCCACGACCACCGCATACGGGGGTTGCGGGGGAAGACCCGGTGCCGGGGAGCTCGAGGGCTTCCCGGCACCGGGTTTTTGTCGGGCCACTTTTCAGCCGACCGAGTCGGGTGGCGGGTGGGCATAGGCCGGGGGTCCAGGGGGCGGCCGCCGCTAATGGTACTGGCACGGAGGAACAGGACCTCCGTATGTCCGCAGCCAGGAGCAGTCGTTGTGCT
>NZ_JBSFIH010000041.1:0-81735 GCF_053597455.1 Streptomyces sp. NPDC001393 | reverse complement strand
GCCACCAAAACACTCCGAGCAGTACTCGTCCGGTTACGGAAACGGAAAGAGGTGAGAGCGCACCGCCGTCCTCTACATGGCCACCGGCAGCGAGTGGCCCGAAACCCGGCTCCTGGTCGATGAGTTCATGCTCCCGCTGCTCCGCGGCGCGGGTGCCCTCGACCTCGTTCGGGCGGGGCTCACATCTTGGTGCCCGCCATGGCGCGGCACATCTCCGCCGCGCGGCGACACGCCTCCGCACAGCGCATCATCTGCGGATCGTCCGGCATCGCCATACACGCCTCGGCACACATCTCGCACGCCTTGGCGCACATCGAGCACATGTCGCCCGACATGGGCGAGCGGCGCATCATCATGTCGGCGCACATACGCGTCGTCTCGGAGCAGTCCATGAGCGCGCGCATGACCTGCATCTGGGCCTGACCGCCCCGCTGCATGCAGGAGCTCATGGTCTCCTCGCACATGGTGTGCGCGGACATGCAGGCGTTCACGCAGTCCTGCATCTGCTGGGTCATGGGCGTCATCGTTCCGGGCTGCGTCATGGCTCCTCCTCGGAGACGGGGACCCGGGACGGGTCCCGTGTGCTTCCGTCCTACGTCCCCGCGGCCCTCCCCGCATGTGACCGACCGGTCGGCAGGTGTGCCCGGACAGCAGAAAGGCGCCCCGGAGGGCGCCTTCCCGAAGAGCCGAAGACCCTTGTCCCTACGGCAGGTTGCGGGCCATCACGATCCGCTGGACCTGGTTCGTGCCTTCGTAGATCTGCGTGATCTTGGCGTCGCGCATCATGCGCTCCACCGGATAGTCGCGGGTGTAGCCGTAGCCGCCGAGGAGCTGGACGGCGTCCGTGGTGACCTCCATCGCCACGTCCGAGGCGAAGCACTTGGCGGCGGCGCCCAGGTAGGTGAGGTCGGCGTCGCCGCGCTCGGAGGCGGCGGCGGCCTGGTAGGTGAGGGCGCGGGCCGCCGAGATCTTCATCGACATGTCGGCGAGCATGAACTGGATGCCCTGGAAGTCGGCGATCGCCTTGCCGAACTGCTTGCGCTCCTGGACGTAGCCCTTGGCGTAGTCGAAGGCGCCCTGCGCGACACCGAGGGCCTGGGCGGCGATGGTGATGCGGGTGTGGTCCAGGGTCTTCATGGCGGTCATGAAGCCCGTGCCCTCCTCGCCGATCATGCGGTCGGCGGGGATGCGGACGTTGTCGAAGTAGACCTCGCGGGTCGGGGAGCCCTTGATGCCGAGCTTCTTCTCCGGGGCGCCGAAGGAGACGCCCTCGTCCGACTTCTCGACGACGAAGGCGGAGATGCCCTTGGAGCGCTTGGACGGGTCGGTGACCGCCATCACCGTGTAGTACTCGGACACGCCCGCGTTGGTGATCCAGCGCTTCACGCCGTTCAGGACCCAGAAGTCGCCGTCGCGGACCGCCTTGGTCTTCATGCCGGCCGCGTCCGAGCCCGCCTCCGGCTCGGAGAGGCAGTACGAGAACATCGCGTCGCCCTTGGCGAGCGGGGTCAGGTACTTCTTCTTGAGCTCCTCGCCGCCGGAGAGGATCACCGGGAGCGAGCCGAGCTTGTTCACCGCAGGGATGAGGGAGGAGGAGACACAGGCGCGGGCGACCTCCTCGATCACGATCACCGTGGCGAGCGCGTCGGCGCCGGCGCCGCCGTACTCCTCGGGAACGTGCACCGCGTGCAGGTCGTTCGCGACGAGGGCGTCGAGGGCCTCCTGCGGGAAGCGGGCCTCCTCGTCCACCGCCGCGGCGTACGGCGCGATCTTCGCCTCGACCAGGGAGCGGACGGCATCGCGGAGCATGTCGTGCTCCTCGGACGGGCGGTACAGGTCGAAGTCAGCCGATCCGGCCACGGTCTCTCACGCTCCAAAGACGCAGTGATACTGACGCTAATTACCGTTAAGTAACTCAAATTTTAGAGGGCTGCCCGTGGGACGCCTACGTGAGGTACACGACAGCGGGGAAATTGCCCGGTGGACGGCCCGGCTATGCTCGGGCACCGCATCACGAGTCCCCGAGCTGGAGCGCACCCATGAGCCTGAAGATCACCGTGATCGGCACCGGCTATCTCGGCGCCACGCACGCCGCGGCCATGGCCGAACTCGGCTTCGAGGTGCTGGGGCTCGATGTCGTACCCGAGAAGATCGCCATGCTGGAGCGCGGCGAGACCCCCATGTACGAGCCGGGTCTTGAGGAGCTGCTGCGCAGGCACGTGGCGGGCTTCGAGGGCTCCACCGGGCGGCTGCGGTTCACCACCGACTGGGCAGAGGTCGGCGCCTTCGGCGATGTGCACTTCGTGTGCGTCAACACCCCACAGCGCCATGGGGAGTACGCGGCCGACATGTCGTACGTCGACGCCGCCTTCTCCTCGCTCGCCCCGCATCTGCACGGCCCGGCCCTGGTCGTCGGCAAGTCGACCGTGCCGGTGGGCTCGGCCGAGCGGCTGGCCGGCTACCTCGCCGAGCACGCGCCGGCGGGCGCGGACGCCGAGCTGGCCTGGAACCCGGAGTTCCTGCGGGAGGGCTTCGCCGTGCAGGACACCCTGCACCCGGACCGGATCGTGGCGGGTGTGCGCAGCGAGCGGGCCGAGAAGCTGCTGCGGGAGGTGTACGCGACCCCGATCGGCGAGGGCACGCCGTTCGTCGCGACCGACTTCCCGACCGCGGAGCTGGTGAAGACGGCCGCGAACTCCTTCCTCGCCACCAAGATCTCCTTCATCAACGCGATGGCGGAGGTGTGCGAGGCCGCGGGCGGTGACGTGGCGAAGCTGGCGGAGGCCATCGGGCACGACGACCGGATCGGGGCGAAGTTCCTGCGCGCCGGGATCGGCTTCGGCGGCGGCTGTCTGCCGAAGGACATCCGGGCGTTCATGGCGCGGGCCGGCGAGCTGGGCGCGGACCAGGCGCTGACGTTCCTGCGCGAGATCGACTCCATCAACATGCGCCGGCGCGGTCAGATGGTCGAGATGACCCGGGAGGCGCTCGGCGGCGGTTCCTTCCTCGGCAAGCGGGTCGCGGTGCTCGGCGCCACGTTCAAGCCCGACTCCGACGACGTCCGCGACTCGCCCGCGCTGAACGTGGCCGGCCAGATCCACCTGCAGGGCGGTCAGGTCACCGTGTACGACCCGAAGGGCATGGACAACGCCCGCAAGGTCTTCCCGACCCTGGGCTATGCCGGCTCCGCGCTGGAGGCGGTGCGGTCCGCCGACGTCGTGCTGCACCTCACCGAGTGGCGGGAGTTCCGCGAGCTGGACCCGGCGGCGCTCGGCGAGGTCGCGGCGGCGCGGGTGATCCTGGACGGCCGCAACACGCTCGACCCGGAGCTGTGGCGGCGGGCGGGCTGGTCGTACCGGGCGATGGGCCGCCCCACCGCATAACCCACGGGACGGGTGACGCCGGTTCGGCCGAGGCTCAGTCGGCCGAACCGGCGTCTTTCCGTATTCTGCACCACCGGACACATACGCGGCCGGTGAACTCCCTGTGTGTTACCCCTCTTTGGCCCGGTAGCGGCGCATCTTCGCCCGCGCCCCGCACACCTGCAGTGCACCATCTCCCCAACTGGCGTGCGACATCGCACCGGTGCGGGAGCATGCAGTAGCCGTTACCGGTTAACCATCTCTACGGGCAACTCTGTCCGTGACACAAGGAGGTAGTCATGGCTCTCGCCAAGCTCGGTGTCGTGGTGCTGGACTGTCGCGATCCCCGTGCGCTGGCCGGCTTCTACGCCGCGGTGCTGGGCGGCACGGTGGAGGCGAACGCCGACGACAGCGGCGAGTGGGTGGACCTGAAGGTGCCCGGCGGGCCGGCGCTGGCGTTCCAGGAGGCGCCGGAGTACGTGCCGCCGAAGTGGCCGGGGCCGGACGGCTCGCAGCAGTTCCATCTGGACCTGGTCGTGGAGGACCTGGACGCGGCGGAGAAGGGGGTGCTGGAGCTGGGGGCGCGGCCACTGGACGCCGAGGACCGCGAGCGGACCTTCCGTGTGTACGCCGACCCGGCCGGGCACCCGTTCTGTCTGTGCGCCTGCTGAAACGTCCGTGCGCCTGCTGAACCGCCCGGAGGAGGACATCATGGCGCCCGTCGCCCGCTTCCGTTCCGTCGTGCTGGACTGCCCCGATCCGCATGCGCTGGCCGCCTTCTACGCGGCGGTGGCCGGGGGCACCCCGGATCCCGAGGACGACGACTGGGTCGTGCTGAAGGTGCCGGACGGGCCGCGGCTGGCCTTCCAGCGGGCCGAGGGGTACACCCCGCCGGAGTGGCCGCGCGCGGACCGCAACGGCCAGCAGTTCCACCTCGACTTCGACGCGGGGAGGACCTGGGCGGAGCTGGACGCGGCCCATGAGCGGGTGCTGGCGCTGGGCGCGCGGCCGCTGGACCTGGCGGACCGGGAGAAGAAGGACTTCCAGGTGTACGCCGACCCGGCCGGGCATCCGTTCTGCCTGTGCCGGATCGAGCACCCGTGACGCGGGTGGCCAAGAGCCCGTGACCCGGGTGGCCTAGGGGACGTCCAGCTCCCCGATCTTCGCGTTCGACGCCTCTCGGCGGTGCTGTGCGGCCCTCGCGGTGAAGTCCGCGCTGCGCAGCACCCGTTGGACGTTGCCCCAGGTCAGCAGGGCCAGTTCGGCCTCGGACCAGCCGCGCCGGAGCAGTTCGGCGATCAGGTGGGGGTAGCGGGAGGCGTCGGCGAGGTCGCGGGGGTGGGCGGCACCGGAGTCGTAGGTGCCGGACAGTCCGACGCAGTCCGGGCCGGCCACCTCGCGGACGTGGTCGAGGTGGTCGGCGACGTCATGGACCGTCGGCCCGGTCTGCTCGGCGGTCAGCGGCACCATGCACAGGCCCTTCGCCTCGCCCAGCGAGGTGAGCAGCTCGTCGGGCAGGTTGGCCGGGTGCGGGCGCAGGGCGCGGGCGGCGGAGCGGGTGCACAGCACCGGGGTCTTGGACAGCGCGAGGACACGTTCGGTGGTGGCCCGGGGGGCGCCGGAGACATCGGCGAGCACGCCGAGCCGGTTCATCTCGCGCACCACCTCCTCGCCGAACCGGGTCAGCCCCCGCTCCCCCGCCCAGGCGGTGCCGTCGAGCGTGAGCACGCGCAGGCCGAGGGCGTGCAGGACACGCAGGATGCCGAGGGAGTCGTCGAGCGCGGCGGCGTGGGCGGGGCCCAGCACCACGGCGATCCGGCCGCAGTGGTGGGCGTCGATGATCTGTCCGGCGGTGCGCACCAGGCGCAGCCCCTCCGGATGGGCGTCGACCACCGAGCGCGCCTGGTCCAGTTGTTCCAGGGTCGCCGCCGTCGCACGGTCGCCGCCGGGGCCCTCGGGCAGGTGCAGTGACCAGAACAGCGCGCCCACGTGCCCCTCGCGCATCCGGGGTATGTCGGTGTCGAGGGCCGCCTCGCCCAGCTCCAGGTCGTACCAGGGCAGATGGCGCAGGGCCCGGGGCAGTCCGCTGTAGCCGTCGGCGACCGGGTGGGCGGCGAGCAGGGCGTGGGCCTGCCGCAGGGACGTGGGCTCCGCGGGGAAGGGGTCGTCCGGCAGGCCGTCGTCCCCGCCGACCTCGGTCGGGATGGGGATGTCGTCCTCGAGGTCGGCCATGGCGGGCTCCGTACGTCGTCGTTGCCTACGTCGGTCGTGAGCTACGTCGGGCTGGGGCGTCACCGCCACGGTCGCACGGAGGGAACGATGCCTTCCTGGTGAGTGGGGCGTTCGGGGGTACGGCCGGTCAGGCGCCCCGGGCCGTGCGGACGACCTCGTTCTGATCATCGCCAAGCTGGCGCCCGTGGCCATGCCTGCCCACCCCTCAGCCGTCCAGCGACTCGATGGTGGCGTTGGACGGGGTGCGGGTGGCCTGGAGGTCGCGGGCCACGTCCTCCGCCGCGCCGAGGACCCGTACCGCGTTCTGCCAGGTCAGCTTGGCCAGGTCGGACCTGGACCAGCCGCGGTCCAGCAGCTCGGCGAGCAGGTTCGGGTAGCCGGAGACGTCGCCGAGGCCGTCCGGGGTGAAGGCGGTGCCGTCGTAGTCGCCGCCGATGCCCAGGTGGTCGATGCCGGCGACCTCACGCATGTGGTCCAGATGGTCCGCGACCGTCGACACCGTGGCGACGGGGCGCGGGTTGCGCTCCTCGAAAGCGGCGTGGATCTTCATCGCCTCGGGGCCGGCGTCGAGGTGGTGCAGACCGTGGGCGCGCATATTGTCGTCGGCCGCCGCCGTCCAGTCGACGGCCGCCTGGAGCACGAACTTCGGCACGAACGTCACCATCGCCACACCGCCGTTGGCAGGCAGCCGCTCCAGGACGTCGTCGGGGATGTTGCGCGGGTGGTCGCACACGGCCCGCGCGGAGGAGTGCGAGAAGATCACCGGCGCGGACGTGGTGTCCAGCGCGGCCCGCATGGTCGTGGGGGCCACGTGGGAGAGGTCGACCAGCATCCCGAGGCGGTTCATCTCGCGGACCACCTCGCGGCCGAAGGCCGAAAGGCCGCCGACCTTCGGCTCGTCGGTCGCGGAGTCCGCCCAGTCGTTGTTGTCGTTGTGGGTGAGCGTCATGTAGCGCACGCCCAGCTCGTACAGACCGCGCAGGGTGCCGAGGGAGTTGTCGATCGAGTGACCGCCCTCCGCGCCCATGAGGGAGGCGATACGGCCCTCCGCGCGCGCCGCCTCCATGTCGGCGGCGGTCAGCGCGGCCCGCAGATCGGCCGGGTGCCGGGCGATGAGCTGCCGTACGCAGTCGATCTGCTCGAGGGTCGCCGGCACCGCCCCGGGCAGGTCCGAGCGCACATAGACCGACCAGTACTGCGCCCCGACCCCGCCCGCGCGCAGCCGCGGGATGTCGGTGTGCAGATGGGCGTCCTGCCGTACGGCGATGTCGCGGGCAGCGAGGTCGTAGCGGACCTGCTGGCGCAGCGCCCACGGCAGGTCGTTGTGGCCGTCGACGACCGGGAACTCGCGCAGCAGGGACCGTGCTTCGTCAGTTGAGGTCATTGCCTGTTACTTCCCGAAGCCGAAGCCGCTCGACCCCTCGACCTTGGAGCGCAGCCGCTTGCCCTTCTCGGTGGCCTGGTCGTTCAGGTCCTGCTGGAAGTCGCGCATCTTGTGCAGCAGGTCCTCGTCGTGCGCGGCGAGGATGCGGGCCGCGAGGAGACCGGCGTTGCGGGCACCGGCGACGGAGACCGTGGCGACGGGCACGCCGGCCGGCATCTGCACGATGGACAGCAGCGAGTCCATGCCGTCGAGGTACTTCAGCGGGACCGGGACGCCGATGACCGGCAGCGGGGTGACCGAGGCGAGCATGCCGGGCAGGTGGGCGGCGCCGCCCGCACCGGCGATGATCACCTTCAGGCCGCGGTCGGCGGCCTGCTCGCCGTAGGTGATCATCTCGCGCGGCATGCGGTGCGCGGAGACGACGTCGACCTCGTAGGCGATCTCGAACTCGTCCAGGGCCTTGGCGGCGGCCTCCATGACGGGCCAGTCGGAGTCCGACCCCATGACGATGCCAACAACAGGGCTCATTCGGTGATCGTGCCTCTCAAGTAGCCGGCTGCGTGACGGGCGCGCTCCAGCACGTCGTCCAGGTCGTCGCCGTAGGTGTTGACGTGCCCGACCTTGCGGCCGGGCTTCACGTCCTTGCCGTACATGTGGATCTTGAGCTTGGGGTCGCGGGCCATGCAGTGCAGGTACGCGGAGTACATGTCCGGGTAGTCGCCGCCCAGCACGTTGACCATCACCGTCCACCTGGCGCGCGGGCGGGGGTCGCCGAGCGGGAGGTCGAGGACCGCGCGGACGTGGTTGGCGAACTGCGAGGTGATCGCGCCGTCCTGGGACCAGTGGCCCGAGTTGTGCGGGCGCATCGCCAGCTCGTTGACGAGGATGCGGCCGTCGCGGGTCTGGAACAGCTCGACCGCGAGGTGGCCGACGACGCCGAGTTCCTTGGCGATGGTCAGCGCCATCTGCTCGGCCTTGAGCGCCAGGGCCTCGTCCAGGTCGGGGGCCGGGGCTATGACGGTGTCGCACACGCCGCCCACCTGCTGCGATTCCACCACCGGGTAGGCGACGGCCTGGCCGTGCGGGGAGCGTACGACGTTGGCGGCGAGCTCGCGGACGTAGTCGACCTTCTCCTCGGCGAGCACCGGGACGCCCGCCCGGAACGGGTCCATGGCCTCCTCGGCGGACTCCACGACCCACACGCCCTTGCCGTCGTAGCCGCCGCGCACGGTCTTCAGGACGACCGGGAAGCCGTCCCCCTCCGCCGCGAACCGGACCACGTCCTCCGGATCGGTGACGATCCGGTGCCGCGGGCACGGGATGCCGATCAGGTCGAGCTTCGCGCGCATCACACCCTTGTCCTGGGCGTGCACCAGCGCGTCGGGCCCCGGACGCACGGGGATGCCGTCCGCCTCCAGGGCCCTGAGGTGCTCGGTGGGTACATGTTCGTGATCGAAGGTGATCACATCGCAACCGCGCGCGAACTCGCGCAGCGTGTCCAGATCGCGGTAGTCGCCGATGACGACATCGCTCACGACCTGCGCCGCGGAATCCTGAGGGGTGTCACTGAGAAGCTTGAACCTGATGCCCAACGGGATGCCCGCCTCGTGCGTCATACGCGCGAGCTGCCCCCCGCCGACCATGCCGACTACCGGGAACGTCACACCCCTAGCGTATCGGCCACGCCGGGGCGACCGGATCGCGTCCCTCGCGTGATCTCTTACCAGTCACTTTCCGCCCTCTTTCCGATCTGTTTCCCGGTCTTGGTCTTGTGCACAGGCGACGGCGGGTTCACCCGGATAGCATGGCGTGGCTGACGAAACCTACCGACGGGAGCTGCACAGCCATGGAACCTCGTTCCTCGGGGCTGCAACGGCTCGTACGCGAGGTGGCCAAGTTCGGCACCGTCGGCGTCGCGGGCATCTTTGTGAACCTCGGCGTCTTCAACCTCGTCCGGCACGTCTCCGACCTGCCGGTGGTACGCGCCAGCATCATCGCGACCGTGGTCGCCATCGCCTTCAACTACGTCGGGTTCCGCTACTGGACGTACCGGGACCGCGACAGGGGCGGCCGTACCAAGGAACTCACGCTCTTCCTCTTCTTCAGCGCGATCGGCCTGGTGATCGAGAACGGCGTGCTCTACGCGGCGACCTACGGGTTCGGCTGGGACAGCCCGCTGCAGAGCAACGTCTTCAAGTTCGTCGGCATCGGCGTCGCGACGCTGTTCCGCTTCTGGTCGTACCGCACCTGGGTGTTCCGCGTGCAGCCGGCCAAGGAGGCGGAGTCGATCCTGGTGGCCGAGTCGAAGCGGCCGCACCCGGAGCCGAAGTCCCAGCGGGTTCCGTAACCCAGCCCCTAGCGGGTTCCGTAACCCGGTTCAGCGCACGGTCGGCCGGTCCTCCTCCGGCTTGCGGGCCGGCGGCGTGCGCGAGAGGAACAGCCCGAACACCGGCGGCTGGGCCTGGAGCAACTCCAGCCGTCCCCCGTCGGCCTCCGCCAGGTCGCGGGCGACGGCCAGGCCGATCCCCGTGGAGTTCCGCCCGCTGATCGTCCGCTCGAAGATCCGCGCGCCGAGGTCGGCGGGCACCCCGGGCCCCTCGTCGGTGACCTCGACCACAGCCTGGTTGCCGGTGACCCGGGTGCGCAGGGCGACCGTGCCGCCGCCATGCATCAGCGAGTTCTCGATCAGCGCCGCCAGCACCTGGGCGACCGCCCCCGGCGTGCCGACGGCCTGCAGATGCCGCTTGCCGGAGCTGACGATGGCCCGGCCGGCGCTGCGGTAGGCGGGCCGCCACTCGGCGAGCTGCTGCTGGATGACCTCGTCCAGGTCGAAGGTGACGGCGGAGCCGGTGCGGGGGTCGCGGGAGTTCGTCAGCAGGCGTTCCACCACGTCCGTCAGCCGCTCCACCTGGGTGAGCGCGACGTTCGCCTCTTCCTTCACGATGTCCGGGTCGTCCGTGAGGGTGATCTCCTCCAGCCGCATGGACAGCGCGGTCAGCGGGGTGCGCAGCTGGTGGGAGGCGTCGGCGGCCAGGCGCCGCTCGGCCGTCAGCATGCGCCCGATCCGCTCGGCGGAGGAGTCCAGCACATCGGCGACCCGGTCCAGCTCGGGGACGCCGTACCGCTTGTGCCGCGGGCGGGGGTCGCCGGAGCCGAGCCGCTCGGCGGTCTCCGCGAGGTCGGTCAGCGGGGAGGTGAGCCGGTTGGCCTGCCGTACGGCGAGCAGCACGGCCGCGACCACCGCGAGCAGCGCCACCAGCCCGATGACCAGCAGGGTCCGGCCGACCTCGCGGGTCACCGCGGAGCGCGGCTCCTGCACCGTGACGCTCTCGCCCTCCTCGCCCTGCTGGGTGGCGTGGATGACATCGCCCCGCGGCTTGGTGCCGATCTCTATCGGCGCCCGCCCGGGCATGCGGATGACCGCGTACTGGTCCTTGCTGACCGGATTGCGCAGCACGTCCGCGTTGACGTTCTCCGCGGCGAGGATCCTGCTGTCCACGATGCTGGCCAGCCGGATGGCCTCGGAGTCCACCCGCTCCTGGGCGCTGTTGCTGATCGTCCGCGTCTCGACGATCACCAGGGAGATGCCGAAGACGGCGATCACCACGAGGACGACGGCGAGGGTGGACTGGATGAGACGTCGACGCATGTTCCGTTACCTGAGGTGATCGCTGGGTCCCGGGGAGCGGTCCCCGGGGAGGGGCTCAGCTCTTCTCGAAGCGGAAGCCCACTCCACGCACCGTGGCGATGTAGCGGGGGTTCGCCGCGTCGTCGCCGAGCTTCTTGCGCAGCCAGGAGATGTGCATGTCGAGGGTCTTGGTGGAGGACCACCACGTGGTGTCCCAGACCTCGCGCATCAGCTGGTCGCGCGTGACGACCCGGCCGGCGTCCCGCACCAGCACCCGCAGCAGGTCGAACTCCTTGGCGGTGAGCTGGAGTTCCTCGTCGCCCATCCACGCCCGGTGCGACTCGACGTCGATCCGTACCCCGTGCGTGGCCGGCGGCTGCTGCGGCTCGGCGGCACCGCGCCGCAGCAGGGCCCGTACCCGGGCGAGCAGTTCGGCGAGCCGGAAGGGCTTGGTGACGTAGTCGTCGGCGCCCGCGTCCAGGCCGACGACGGTGTCCACCTCGTCGGCCCGCGCGGTCAGAATGAGGATCGGCACGGTGTGGCCGTCGGCCCGCAGCCGGCGGGCGACCTCCAGGCCGTCCATACCCGGCAGGCCCAGATCCAGTACGACCAGGTCGACGCCGCCCTGCATCCCGGCGTCGAGCGCGGTGGGTCCGTCCTCGCGCACCTCGACCTCGTAACCTTCCCGGCGCAGGGCACGGGCCAGCGGCTCCGAGATGGACGCGTCGTCCTCGGCGAGCAGTACACGGGTCATGAGGTGATGGTAGACCGCCCGCGTGCGGTGCTGGGGTGTGATCGCTTCCAGGAACTCTTACCTTGTGGCGCCACTGGTACGAACCATGGCTCTGGGGATGCGATCGTGGGAGAGACCTTCGATTCCGGTCCTGCGGTTCCTGCGACACCTGTGATCCGCGTCTCAAGTCCTTCCTTATCGGGCACTGTCCTGCCTTACAGTGACCTGAACGCCTGTAGTACACCGGGGACCTTTGGCGGGCAGACGACGCTGAAGGTCTCTTTTGTGTGCGGGTTGACCAAGATCACCTTGGTCGGCCTCGAAAGGAATGACCTCTGGCCGGGCTCCGCAGCGCATCGACGCGCGACGGGGCGTGGATCCCGGTGGTCGCCGTCCACCGCTGCCGAGACCCGGACGCGGACTCCCCTCGGGCGTTGGGGGCGGACGACCGACCGTGCCGGTGCCGGCCGCTCCCCCACCGGGCGCGCAACGCTCGAAAAGCGCGTCCCGACCAGCAAGGAACGACCATGGCGTCCAGCCTGACGAAGGACTCGGTCCGCCCGGGCACCCCCGGGTCCGAGAAGACCTTCTTCGGCCACCCCCGCGGCCTGGCCACTCTCTTCATGACCGAGATGTGGGAGCGTTTCTCCTACTACGGCATGAGGGCTCTGCTCCCGCTGTACCTGGTGGCCCCGGGCGGGCTGCACATGAGCGCGGGCACGGCGACCGCGATCTACTCCGTGTACGTGTCGCTCGTGTACCTGCTCGCCCTGCCCGGCGGCTGGTTCGCCGACCGTGTGCTCGGACCCCGCAAGACGGTCGCCGTCTCGGGTCTGATCATCATGCTCGGCCACCTGTGCCTCGCGCTGCCCGTGGCCGCGAGCTTCTTCGTCGGCCTGGGCCTCGTCGCCATCGGCTCGGGTCTGCTGAAGGCCAACATCTCCACGATGGTCGGCCACCTCTACAAGGGCCCGGACGACGCGCGCCGCGACGGTGGCTTCACCCTCTTCTACATCGGCATCAACCTCGGTGCGTTCGCCGCCCCGCTGGTCATCGGCACCGTCGGTGAGAACGTCAACTGGCACCTCGGCTTCGCGCTGGCCGCGCTCGGCATGGCGCTGGGTCTGGCCCAGTACCTGCTCGGCGGCCGCCACCTGAGCCCGAAGAGCAGCGAGGTCCCGACCCCGCTGACGGCCGAGCAGAAGTCCGCGACCCTGCGCAAGGGCCTGACCTGGCTGGCCATCGCCGCGGTCTTCTACGGCGTCGTCGGCGGCACCGGCCACTTCACCCTGAACTGGGCGCTGATCCCGCTCACGGTCATCGGCCTGATCGTGCCGATCCTGGTCATCGCCCGCATGCTGCGCGACAAGGACCTGGACTCGGGCGAGAAGTCGAAGGTGCGCGCGTACATCTGGTTCTTCGCCGCCGCCGCCGTCTTCTGGATGATCTACGACCAGGGTGGTTCGACCCTGTCGCTGTTCGCGGACAGCTCGGCCAAGAACTCGATCGCCGGCTGGACGTTCCCGGTCTCCTGGTACCAGTCGGTCAACCCGGTCATGATCATGGCGCTGGCCCCGGTCTTCGCCTGGGCGTGGCTCTGGCTGAACCGCCGCGGCAAGGAGCCGAGCACGATCGTGAAGTTCGCCTCCGGCCTGGTGCTGATCGGCGCGTCCTTCTTCCTCTTCCTCGCCCCGCTGTCGATCGCCGAGGGCGGTCACAAGGCCGCGGCGATGTGGCTGGTCGCGATCTACTTCGTGCAGACCGTCGGTGAGCTGACGCTGTCGCCGGTGGGTCTGTCGGTGACGACGAAGATGGCGCCGAAGAAGTACGCCTCGCAGATGATGGGCGTCTGGTTCCTCGCGGTCACCGCCGGTGACTCGATCACCGCGCTGATGTCGAACCCGGCCGTCGGCGGGGTCAACCTCGACAAGATGGGCTTCGTCGCCCTGGAGGCCGTGCTCGCCGTGCTCGCCGGTGGCGCGGTGTGGATGTACCGCAGGAAGGTCAACGAGCTCATGGGCGACGTCCACTAGTCGCTGCCGCTGGGCTCGGCCGACGGAGGGCCACCGCATCCTCGGGATGTGGTGGCCCTCTTGGTGTGCCGGGGCATGGCCAAGCGCCGTCGGGGCCGATCCCGGTGCACGGCCGGAGGTCCGTCGTGGCTTGTCGCGCAGTTCCCCGCGCCCCTGGTCGGCTATCGCGTCCTTCGTCCCGGCATGAACGTGAACACCGCGCCGCCGAGCAGGATCGCCGTGCCCGCCACCAGGCCGAGGGCCTTGAGGGCACCGTGGTCGTCGGCGCCGGTCTGGGCGAGGCCTCCGGAGCCGCTGCCGCCGGTGCTGCCGCCGCTCGCCGAGCCGCCGGAGGTGGACGTGCCTCCGGCCGCGCCGCCCGGCTGCCCGCTGGTGTCCAGGGTCAGCGAGACCTGCGTCTTCGTCGGTGTGCACGTCGTGGTCGTACCGAGCGCCTTGACCGTGAGGACGCCCGGGGACAGCGTCGAGGTGCCGCTCGCGCCGGGCTTGTAGGTGCCGGTGAGGTCGGGGATCTCGATCGGGTCGCCGGACTTGATGTCCTTGGCGTTCACCGGCCCCTCCACATGCACCGTGCCCTTGTCGGCGCCGCCCAGCACCACCTCCATCGACGGCTTCACGGAACCCTTCGGGATGTCGGCGGGGCTGTTCATCACGGACTTCTTGAACTGCACGGTGAGGTCGAAGTTCCCGCCGTTCTTCTTCGCGTTGATCTGCACCGGCGAGGTCGCGTTCTTGTCGCCGATCGGGGTCTTGCAGGCGTAGGGGATCTGCACCTCCTTGCCGGTGAAGTCGGTCTGCCCGCTGCCGCCGGACGAGGTCGCCGTGGGACTGGCCGTCTGGGTGGGAGTACTGGACTGGGTCGGTGTCTGGGTCGGTGTCGTCGACTGCGTCGGCGTGCCGGTGCCCCCGCCGCCCCCACCCGTCACCTGGATGGTCGCCGCCTTCTGCACGGTCTCCTTGGGCGTGCACTTGGTGTCCGTCGACATCGCGTTGACGGTGTACGCGTCGGGCGTCAGCGTCACCTCGCCGGCCGTCGTCAGCTTGATGCTGCCCTTCATGTCGGACAGCACCATGGCGGCGCCCTTGGGAATCGCGGGGTTCGTGCGGGTTCCCTGCATCGCGATGTCGGCGACCTGCGCCCCGGCCGCCTTCAGCACGCCGGACGGCTGGACCGAGTTCGCGGGCAGGTCGATGATGTCGGGGTTCTTGGACGCGGCCTGGACGAACTTCCACACGACGTCCACCGTGTCGCCGACCTTCGCCGTGGCCGGGGCCGTGATGTCGACCTTCGTGGTGCCGTCGATCGGGCTGATGCCCGCGGGCGGCACGCAGTGGGTGGCGTACGACACCTCGGCCGCCTGCGCGGGGCTCGCGGCGAGCCCCAGCAGGACGCCCGCACCGCTCAGCGCCAGCGCGGCGCCCGCGGCCGTACCTCTCCTTCGGATGCTCACGTCGGTCCTTTCGTGGTGGGAGTCGTGGGACTCGTCGGGCTGTCGGGATGCGGTGCGGAGAGCCGGCCGGCCGGGTCGCCCGGGACGGAGTCCGGGGCGAACCACGGCAGGGTCGGGTTCGTGGGGGGCGGTTCGGTGCCGCGGCCGCCGGTGCGGGGCAGGCGGGGCAGGCGGGGCAGGCGCAGGGTGCGGGTGAGGCGGGCGGCACCCGGGCGGCGCGGCCGTACCCGGTCCACGACGGCCATGCCGATGCGGAACAGTGCGGCGGGCACCACCAGGCCGAGCAGGATCCAGAACAGCGTCACGCCCCAGGGGCGGTCCACGCCCCACGGCTGTTCGGCCAGCACCCTGCCGTCGTACTTCAGGGAGACGGTGTAGTCGCCGTGCGCCCCGGCGGACAGCTCGACCGGCAGCCTGACCTCGGCCTTCCCGCCCGGCGCGAGGGTGCCGTGCCACTGCTGGTCGTCCCACTGCGGGGCGAAGACGCCGTGCGCGCTGCCGACCTGGAAGACGGGGTCCTTGATCGCGCCGGTGCCGGTGTTGCCGACGGTGAGGACGAGGGTGCGGCTCGGCGGGGCGCCGAACCAGGTCAGCAGGCCGCCGGCACCGGTCAGCCGGACGTCGGACAGGACGGACAGACGGCCGTCGGACGGTGCCGCGGGCAGGGGGGCGACCGGATGCCCGGCGACCTGGAGGACGGCGTCCGCCTCCGCAGCGGCGCCGGTGACCGTGGCCACGTGCACCACGCAGGGGCAGGGCACGGGTGGTTCGGCGACCGGGAGTCCCCGGCTGAAGGCACCCTGCGCATCGGTGGTCACGGCCCGGCCGTCGCCGTTGGCGCAGGAGTTGGTGCCGCCGATGACCCCTCGGGCCGGTGTGGCCCGCCCGCACACGAGCAGCATCAGCAACGTGTGCGACCTCCAGCCGCTGCCGCTGACGGTGACGGAACCGCCGGCACCGGCCTGCGTCGCCGACAACGTCACGACCGGCCCGCCCACCGCGCCCGCCGGGCCGCCGAGCGGCACGAGCAGCAGCGCGAGCACCGCCGCCAACGCCGTCGCCGCCGACCGCAGATTCCGTACCCGTCCGCTCACTTCACCGCGCCTTCCGTCAATGCACCGCCCGCAGAAGGGACTTCGGCGCCCACAGCGCCCTGCACTCCGCCGGCCGCCGGAACGCCGGTCGCCCGGCCGCCGTCGGGCGTACGGCGCCGACGCCGCCGTACGGCGAGCAGCGCGCCCGTCCCCAGCAGCAGCGCGCCGCCCGTGGCCGCCACCGTCGGCCACGGCACGAACCGGGCCGAGGCGGTCGCCGTGTCGTGGGCTCCGCCCGGGGCCGTGACCGTCAGCCGTACGTCGACCGCGTCCAGCGCGGGCCGGTCGGGCCAGGGTTCGGTGAGCCGCACGCGGGCGCCGGGGCGCATCCGGACCCGCAGGGTGCGCGGCGCACGGTCCAGGACCCGGCCCAGGACGCCGTCGGCGCGCACCGCGAGCCTCGGCACGAGGACGGTCGTACCCCGGTTGACCAGCTCGTACGTGATGCGGTCGGCGTGTACGGCGAGGTGCTCGACGGTCAGCGCGGCGAGCGCCGGGCCACCGACGCGCAGCCGGATCGGGACCCTCGCCGTACGCCCCCGCGTGTCGCGCGCGACGACGGCACCGGAGCGGTCGCCGGGCGCGGCCCCCGACGGCACGGTCACCGTGAAGGGCACCTCGGCCCGGGTCCGGGCCGGGACGCGTATCCCGTTCCCGGCGCTCTGGGCGAAGACCGTGCGCAGACCGGTTCCGGACAGCCGTACGACGACCGGCGCCCGCCCGGGATTGGTGACGGCGACGGTGTCCTGCAGGACCGTCCCCGGCGGGCCCTCGGCATAGAAGGACGGACGACCGCCACCCGCGGGCGCGACGGACCACTGCGCGGACGCGGCCCAGGCCCCGGGCGCGGCGCCCAGCACGGCGCACAGGCACAGGGCCGCGGGCAGGGCGGCGCGGGCCGGAAGCGATGCGTGGGTCCGGGGCGGGCACCGACGGCGGGTCGGGGTGCGGGCTGCGGACGGCATGGGCGGCTCCGGCGGTCGGCCTGGGGTTCGGCGGGGCGCGGCTTCGGTGGTGGCTCGGCTTCGGTCGTGGCTCGGCTTCGGTCGTGGCTCGGCTTCGGTCGTGGCTCGGCTTCGGTCGTGGCTCGGCTTCGGTCGTGGCTCGGCTTCGGCAGTCGGCCTGGAGCTCGGCAGCGGTTCTGCCTCGACGGCCGGACCGGGGTTCGGCCGTCGCCGGCGCGGGTCGGCGCGGGTCAGCGGCGGTACGGCTGGTTTCGGCGGGTCAGCCAGAGGGCGCCCGCCGCGCCGGTGAGGACCACCGTGCCGCCGAGGGTGCCGAGGGCGATGACGGAGTCCTCCGGGCCGGTCTGGGGAAGCGTTCCTCCGGAGGAGGAGCCGCCGGAGGACGAGGCCTGCGACGAGCCGCCTGCCGCCGTCACGTCCAGCGTGAGCCCCGGCTTGGGGCTGTTGGTCGGCGTGCAGGTCGTCGTCGTGCCGAGTGCCTTGATGACGAGCGTGCCCGGCGTGAAGGTGACCTTGCCGGTCTTCTTCGGCGTGTAGGTGCCGGTCAGGTCGCTGATCTTGATCGGGGTGTTGGCGGGGATCGCGGCCGCGTTGGCGGGCCCGCTGACCGGCAGCGTGCCGCTGTCGGCGCCGCCCAGCTCGATGCTCGCGCTCGGCGTCATCGCACCCTTGCCCAGTTCGACGGGGCTGGAGGACACGCCCTTCTGCCAGGACATGGTGATCTTGTAGCCGCTGCCGCTCCTGACGCCCGTGATGTCGATGGGCGAGACGGCGCTCTTGACGCCGATCGGGGTCTGACAGCGGTAGTCGACGTCGACCACGTCGGCGTGGGCGGCCGGCGCGCACAGCAGCACCGCCGAGCCGGCCAGGGCCGCGGCGGACGCGAGCGCGGCGGTTCGTTTCGGGTACGACACGATCGGTCCACCCCAATCCCTTGCGACGACATTTCCTGACGACGTATCAGATTCGGCCGTCAAGGTACGCCCGGCGTCGCGAGGAGGGAAGACGCATCACACGCCGGAGTTGTGACGATCCGGCGTGTGCGACGCGTTGCTGGAGTGGAGGGTGGGCCGGGCCTCACGGGTACGCCGCCCTGCCTCCCCCGGCCGGGCGGCACCGGATGCCGCCGCGCCGGGCCTGGTAGTCACGGGCGTTCGACACCGAGCTGACCTCGGCGTAGGTGCCGACGCCGGGCAGCCAGACCTCGACGTCGTAGGTCCTGGCCGGGGCGGCACTGGTGTCCCCGGCGGCGGGCCGGGTGACCCGGTAGCAGGCGGTGCCGTACCCGGCGCACACCGAAGTGGCCCGCTGCGCTACGCCGGGGCGCCCAGCTCCGCCCACACCGTCTTGCCCGGGCGGCCCGCGGCGCGGACGACGCCCCAGTCCAGGCACAGCCGCTGCACGATGAACATGCCGTGGCCGCCGGGGCGGCCGGCGCGGTGCGGGGTGCGCGGGGCCGGCTGGCCGGTGCCGCGGTCGGAGACCTCGATCCGGATCACCTTGTTGTCGCAGGCCAGGAGCAGTTCCTCGGGGCCCTCGGCGTGCAGGCAGGCGTTGGTGACCAGTTCGGAGACGACGAGCAGCACGTCCTCGGCGGCGGCCCGCTGGTCGGCGCCGGCGGCGGGCAGCCAGCCCCATGCGTACAGCGCCTGGCGGGTGAAGTCGCGGGCGAGCGGGACGACCCCGCTCTCGCCCTGCAGGCCGATCCTGCGGACCTGCGGCCCGCCGGTGCCCTGAGTGCCGCCGGCGGACCCGGGCGGCACGGACGGCGCGGCTGCCCCCGTGGGCGCGCCTGCCGTCGGCGCACCCTCCTCGGACGCCCCGGAAGCGCCGCTGGGCTCCGGGCCGCGGTCGCCCGGCGAGCAAGGCCGGGTGGTGCTCATCAGCGCTTCACCTCACCGATTCACCAGTTCACGATTCAAAGGGCCGGCACTGCTCCGTGCCGGCCGGTCCGTACGTCGTCCGCCCGCTGTCGGCGCGGGGGTGTCCTGCTCGCCCGTCCGTCGCACGTACGTCCCGTCCGGTCGTTGCGCCGGTCCCGGGGCGGTCCGGGGCCGGCGGTCGTCAGGGGCTGCCCCGCCTTCTCCTGCCCTCTCCTGCCCGGCCGATCCGGCACAACACCCCTGATTTCGGCGCACCGGCCGCGGGCGTCCGCGGCCGGCGGCACGCGGGAGGGCGGGGGCGGACTCAGTCGGCGCCGTCGACCAGGGCGGCCTCCACGGAGTCGTGCACGGTGAAGACCGCCCCGGCCCCGGTGATCTCGAAGACCCGGGCGACCACCGGCCGCATCCCCGCCAGATGGACCCCGCCGCCGGCGGCCTCGGCCTTCAGTCGGGCACCGAGCAGCACGTTCAGGCCCGTGGAGTCGCAGAACTCCAGGCGCGCGCAGTCCACGACGAGGCGCGAGAAGCCCTTGGCCAGGAGGTCGTCGAGGGGCTCACGCAGCAGATCGGCGGTGTGGTGATCGAGCTCACCCGCCGGTGTCACAACGGCGCTGGAGCCCTCTTCCCGCACCTCCACCAGAAGCCGGCCCGACTGTGCGCTGCCGACCGTCCCGTGGTCCATGCCGTCTCTCTCCCGAGGTCGTGGACGCTGACTGCTCTCGAACATTACGCCCTCCCAGCACACTCCGGCACCCGAAGAACCTCACAGAGTCGGACATACCACAACAGAACGCACTTGCGATCGGCGCGGTGGACCGGGTAGGGCTAGTAGGACACCTACACCTACACGTGGCTTTGGAGGCGCCGCACACCGCAGTGCACGCACCGGCTTCGGCAGCCATATGCCGAGAACGATGGAGGACACCCATGTCACCCCGGCTCGACGCATCGCATACCCCGATCGCGACGTCGACACCCCCACCGGAACAACTGGATCATCCCATCGACGCCCTCGACGCCTTCGAGGGACTCCCGGAGATCCCCCCGTACGACGAGATCGGCCCGGTCGACGCGCGGGCCCTGTCCAAGACCCTCTTCGAGCGCCTGGAGTCGCTGGAGGAAGGGACGCACGAGTACTCGTACGTCCGCAACACCCTCGTCGAGCTCAACCTCGCGCTCGTGAAGTTCGCCGCCTCCCGTTTCCGCTCCCGCAGCGAGCCGATGGAGGACATCATCCAGGTCGGCACCATCGGCCTGATCAAGGCGATCGACCGCTTCGAACTCTCCCGCGGCGTCGAATTCCCCACCTTCGCGATGCCGACCATCATCGGCGAGATCAAGCGGTTCTTCCGCGACACCTCGTGGTCCGTGCGCGTTCCGCGCCGGCTGCAGGAGCTGCGCCTGGACCTGGCCAAGGCCGGGGACGAGCTGGCCCAGCGGCTGGACCGGGCACCGACCGTCCCGGAGCTGGCCGAGAAGCTCGGCATCTCCAACGACGAGGTCGTGGAGGGCATGGCCGCCTCGAACGCGTACACCGCCTCCTCGCTGGACGCCCAGCCCGAGGAGGACGAGACCGAGGGCGCGCTCGCGGACCGCATCGGGTACGAGGACCACGGGCTGGAGGGCATCGAGTACGTGGAGTCCCTCAAGCCCCTGATCGCCGAGCTCCCGTCCCGGGACCGGAAGATCCTCTCGCTGCGGTTCGTGGCGAACATGACCCAGTCGGAGATCGGCGAGGAACTCGGCATCTCCCAGATGCACGTGTCCCGCCTGCTGGCGCGCACGCTGGTGCGGCTGCGCAAGGGGCTGACGATCGAGGAGTGACCTCCGCGTCCGCTGCGGTGACGCCTGCGCAGTGGCCCGGCCGACGGTGCCGGGCCGCTGCGGGGTCTCCGCCGCCTAACCCACCCCTCCGGTTCGCACGGGTATCCGCGAATCCGCCCGCCATTCCCGCATCTTGACCGTCCCTGCACCCAACTGGCCCCACGGTCCCAACCGTTATGCGGTTACCCGGGGAAACCCCTTTTCCCGGGCCTTCTCCTCGACCACTATGGCCCCCCGAACTGGCTACTGGCCGGTATGTGAGACCCGGGGCCGCAACGGCGCGGTGCCCCGGTGGTGCGAGGAGGCTGGACACATGGCTGAGGGGGACGGGGCCGGCACGGGCGGAACCGGGGCGGGCGAAACCGGCATGGGCGGAACCGGGGCGGGCGTCTCCGGGACGGGCGGGGAGTACGAGGACGCACCGGACGCCCGGCTGACCGAACTGCTCCGCTCCCCCACGGCGACGGCGTACCCCGCCCTGCAGGAACTGCGCCGCCGGCACCACCCGGCGGTCCTGGCCTACGCCCGGCTGTGCGCCGCGGGCGAGTCCGCCGCGCGCCGGCTGGCGACGGAGGTGTTCACCACGGCGGCCCGGGAGACGGCCCGGGGCGTCGACCCGGCCGTCCCGCTGCGCCACCGGCTGCTGCTGCTCACCGCTCGGCTCGCGGCCGGCTGGGCGCGCGACGAGCGCTCCGCCGGCGTCGACCCGGGACTGCTGCTGGTCCTGAACGCGTCCGGACTGCCCGAGGGCCCCACCCCGCCCCTGCTCCCGGCGTTCCGTTCGCTGCCCTCCCGTACCCAGGGCCTGATCTGGTACGGCGTGCTGGAGGCGGAGCCGCAGCAGCGGACCGCCGCCTTCCTCGGCCTCAGCGGCGTCGACGTGGCCTACGGCACCCCGCAGGCCCTCAAGGCCCTGGCCCAGGCCTGCCTCCGCGAGCGGCTCGCCGCCTCCGAGGACCCGCACTGCGCCGACTTCCGCCGGCTGATCGAGGAGGCGGTACGGCCGGACGGCCCGCGCCACAGCGCCGACCTGGACGCCCACATGGCCCGCTGCCCGCACTGCACGGCCGCGTTCGAGGACCTGCGGGCCCTGCGGGACACGCCCCGGCAGACCCTGGCCGAGGGCCTGCTGCCGTGGAGCGGAACGGCGTACCTGCGCGCCGACGATGCCCCGGCCGCCGCCCGCCCTGCCGCCGTACGTCCGTCGTCCTGGCCGCCCGGGCGCCGCATCCTGCTGGCATCGGCGGCCCTGGGCGTGGCCCTGACCCCGCTCCTGGTGTTCGCCCTCACCCCGGCACACCCCGACGACCAGCAGCCGACGGCCGCGACGCCCACGCCGCCACCGGTGACGGTGACGGCGACGGTCTCCGTCACCCCGTCGCCGTCGCCCTCCCCCACGAAGTCCCCGTCCCCCGGGCCGACTTCGGCCACGCCGAGCCCGAGCCCCCCGACCACGCACCCGCCGCACACCCAAAAGCCCACTGCCGCGCCGACACCCTCGTTCGCACCGCCCGGCACCTCCTTCGCCCAGGTGGTGAACCTGGCGACGGGCCGCTGCCTGGACATCCGCGACGGCGACCTGTCGCAGGGCAACGACGTCATCACGGCCCCCTGCTCCTCCTCCGACACCCAGCGCTGGAGGTTCGACACCTACCTGGGCGTCCTGCGCTCCGGCGCCGACGACACCTTCTGCCTGGACAGCCGCGGCTCGACCGACCGCGGCCTGGGCATCTGGACGTGCGACTCCGTCTACGGCGACAACGGCGACAACCTCCGCTTCACCATCGACCCCGACGGCACGATCCGCCCGGACATCGCCATCGAGACCGCGGTCACCCCCGACGGCCGCTACGGCGTCTCCCTGCAGCCCCTGGACGGCGGACGGGAGCAGCGGTGGGGGGCGGGGGCGCGCTGAGGCGGGCCGCCGCTCCTGCGCGGTCCCCGCTCAGACCACCCGTACGCCGCGCCGCCACACCCCGCTGACCAGGGGTACGCCCGGGCGGTAGGCGAGGTGGACGTGGCTGGGGGCGTCCAGGAGGGTGAGGTCGGCTCGGGCGCCGGGGGTGAGGCGGCCGATGTCGGTGCGGCGCAGGGCCGCCGCGCCGCCCGCCGTGGCCGACCAGACCGCCTCGTCCGGGGTCATCCGCATGTCGCGGACGGCCAGGGCGATGCAGAAGGGGACGGAGGAGGTGAAGGACGAGCCCGGGTTGCAGTCGGTGGAGAGGGCGACCGTGACCCCCGCGTCCAGCAGGCGGCGGGCGTTCGGCCACTCGGCGCGGGTGGAGAACTCGGCGCCGGGGAGGAGGGTGGCCACCGTACGGCTGTTGGCGAGCGCGTCGACGTCCGCGTCCGTGAGGTGGGTGCAGTGGTCGGCGCTGGCCGCGTCCAGTTCGACGGCCAGCTGGACGCCGGGGCCGTAGGAGAGCTGGTTGGCGTGGATGCGGGGGTGCAGGCCCTTCGCCCTGCCCGCGGTGAGGATCGCGCGGGCCTGGTCGCCGTCGAAGGCGCCCTTCTCGCAGAACACGTCGATCCAGCGGGCGTGCGGCGCGCAGGCGTCCAGCATCTCGCCGGTGACCAGGGCGACATACGCGGCCGGGTCGTCGGCGTAGTCCGGGGAGACGATGTGTGCGCCGAGGTACGTCACCTCGTCGGTGTGCTTCGCCGCGAGGCGCAGGGCGCGGGACTCGTCCTCGACGGTGAGGCCGTAGCCCGACTTCGTCTCGAAGGTGGTGGTGCCCTGGCGGAGGGCCTCGGCGAGGTAGTGGGTGAGGTTGGCCTCCAGTTCCGCGTCGCTCGCCGCACGGGTGGCCGCGACCGTGGTGCGGATGCCGCCCGCCGTGTAGGAGCGGCCGGACATACGGGCGTTGAACTCCTGCGTGCGGTCTCCGGCGAAGACCAGGTGGGAGTGGGAGTCCACGAAGCCCGGCAGCACCGCCCGGCCGCCCGCGTCGACCCGGTTGTCAGTGGCGGGTGCTTTGCTGGATTCACCGGTCCACGCGACGTGGTCGCCGTCGATGACGACGGCCGCGTCCTGGATCAGACCGAGGGGGGAGCCGTCACCGAGGGAGGGGTCATTGGTGACCAGCGTGGCGATGTTGGTGATGACGGTGCTGCTGCTCATGGTGTCCTCGTGGGTGGTGGTCAGGAGCGAAGGGCTTCGACTGCCCGCGCGAGGGCCTGCGGCACGTCGGGTACGAGCGTGTGCGCCCCGTCGCGTACGACATGCCGGCCGCCGACGACCGTATGCCGTACGTCCGCTGCCGTCGCGGCGAATACGGCCGTCTCGGCGCCCAGCCGGGGCAGCGGGCCCGCTGTCCTGACCGAGTCCAGGGCGATCGTCGTGAAGTCGGCGAGGGCGCCGGGTTCGAGGGTGCCGGCCTCCTCCCAGCCGAGGGCGGCGTGGCCGTCGGCGGTGGCGGCCCGCAGCAGGGCGTCCGCCGTCCAGTGTCCCCGGGTGCGGGTGCGCAGCCGCTCGTTCAGCTCCATGGCGCGCGCCTCTTCGAGCAGGTCGATGACGGCGTGGCTGTCGGAGCCGAGAGAGAGCGGGGAGCCGGCCCGCTGCAGGGTGACGGCCGGGCCGATGCCGTCGGCCAGGTCGCGCTCGGTGGTCGGGCACATACAGGTGCCGGTGCCGGAGCCGCCGAGCAGGGCGATGTCCTCCTCGGTGAGGTGGGTGTTGTGCACACCGGTGGTGTGCCGGCCGAGGACGCCGTGGTCGGCGAGCAGCCGGGTGGGCGTGCAGCCGTGCGCGGCGAGGCAGGCGTCGTTCTCGGCGGTCTGCTCCGACAGGTGCACATGCAGCGGGGCCCGCCGCTGCTGGGCCCACCCTGCCACGGTCGCCAACTGACCGGCCGGCACGGCCCGTACGGAGTGAATCGCCGCCCCGATCCGCGCGTGGTCCCGCTCCTTGAGAACTGCACAGCGTTCGGCCCAGGCCTCCGCGCTGCCGTCGGAGAACCGCAGCTGGTGGGTGTTGGGCGCCTGTCCGAAGCCGGAGGAGAGGTAGGCGGTGTCGAGGAGGGTGATGCGGATACCGGCGTCGGCGGCGGCCGCGATCAGCGCCTCGCCCATGGCGTTGGGGTCGGCGTAGGGGGTGCCGCCGGGGGCGTGGTGGACGTAGTGGAACTCGCCGACGCAGGTGATGCCGGCCAGGGCCATCTCGGCGTACACCGCGCGCGCCAGGGCGTGGTAGGTGTCCGGGGTCAGGTGGTCGGCGACGGAGTACATCACCTCGCGCCAGGTCCAGAAGGTGCCGGAGCCGACCTGGACGGTGCCGCGCAGCGCCCGGTGGAAGGCGTGGCTGTGGGCGTTGGCGAGCCCCGGCAGGGTGAGCCCGCGCAGCACCTCGGCGCCGGGCGGCGGGGTGGGCGCCCCGGTGCGCACGGCACCGATCCGCCCACCCCCGGTCTCGACGACGACCCCCGGCTCGACGCATCGGCCGAGCCAGGCGTGCTCCAACCAGTAGGTCCGCTCGGTCACCTGCAGGCCAGCCCTTCCAGTACGTCGGCGAGCGCGCGCACCCCGGCCACGCAGTCGTCCTCGGCGGCGGACTCGGCCGGTGAGTGCGAGACACCGGTGGGGTTGCGCACGAACAGCATGGCGGTCGGAATGCTGCCGGAGAGGATTCCGGCGTCGTGTCCGGCCCCGGTCCCGAGGACGGGCACCGTCAGGCCGGTGTCCTTGCCGAGGATGCGGCCGAGTTCGTCGCGCAGGGCGTGGTCGAACTCCACGACGGGCGTGAAGGACTCCCGGACGACGTCGAGATCGATGCCGTGGGCGTCCGCGTACTCCCGGGCCGCCTTCTCGATACCGCCGACCACCGTGTCCAGGGTGTCCTGGTCGGCGGCGCGGGAGTCGAGCCAGCCGCGCACGAGGGAGGGAATCGCGTTGACCCCGTTGGGCTCCACCGCGATCTTCCCGAAGGTGGCGACGGCACCGGCGAGTTCGGCCTCGCGGCGGGCGGCGAGCACGGTCTCGGCGTAGGACAGCATCGGGTCGCGGCGGTCGACCAGCCGGGTGGTGCCGGCGTGGTTGGCCTCGCCCCGGAAGTCGAACCGCCAGCGGCCGTGCGGCCAGATGGCACTGGCGATGCCGACCTGGTCCCCGGAGAGGTCCAGGGCCCGTCCCTGCTCGACGTGCAGCTCGACGAAGGCGCCGATCCGGCCCAGCCGCTCCGGGTCGGCCCCGATGCCCTCGGGGTCGTACCCGGCGGCCTCCATGGCCTGCGGGAGGCTGACGCCGTCGGCGTCGGTGAGCCGGTGGGCCTGCTCGACGGTCAGCTGCCCGGCGGTGAGCCGCGACCCGACACAGGCGAGCCCGAACCGGGCCCCTTCCTCGTCCCCGAAGTTGACGATGGCCAGGGGCTTCGCGAACCGCGCGTTCCTGCTCCGCAGCTCGTCGAGGGCCGCGAAGGAGGACACCACGCCGAGAGGCCCGTCGAAGGCACCGCCGTCGGGCACGGAGTCCAGGTGGGATCCGGTGACGACGGCGTCCCCGGCGGCGGGGTCACCGAGCCAGGCCCACTGGTTGCCGTTCCGGTCCACCTCGTACGTCAGCCCGCGAGCTTCCGCCTGCTCCTTGAACCAGGCCCGGCAGTCGACATCGGCACCGGTCCAGGCATAGCGCCGGTAGCCGCCGGAGGCGGAGCTGCGGCCGATCGGCAACAGCTCCGCCCACATGCTGTGGAAACTCACGCGCCGTCACCCTCGCGCATGGGCACCCGGACACCGCGCTCCTGCGCGACCGACTCCGCGATGTCGTACCCGGCGTCCACGTGCCGGATGACGCCCATGCCCGGATCGTTGGTGAGCACGCGCCGGATCTTCTCGCCACCCAGCTTCGTACCGTCGGCCACCGTCACCTGGCCTGCGTGGATGGAGCGCCCCATGCCCACGCCGCCACCGTGGTGGATGGAGACCCACGACGCACCGGAGGCCACGTTCACCATGGCGTTCAGCAGCGGCCAGTCGGCGATC
Organism: Streptomyces sp. NPDC001393; assembly: GCF_053597455.1. Lineage (NCBI taxonomy): Bacteria > Bacillati > Actinomycetota > Actinomycetes > Kitasatosporales > Streptomycetaceae > Streptomyces > Streptomyces sp. NPDC001393. Next base: position 55,171 of record NZ_JBSFIH010000041.1, on the reverse strand, counting down.
GCGTCGGACCCGTCGAGCATGGCCTCGGTCTCGCGGTACGGCGAGGCCACCGACCCGCAGTCCAGGTGGTCGCGGCCGATCGCCAGCGGAGCCGCCAGCTCGCCCGAGGCCACCATGTCGTTGAAGCGCTCGCCGGCCTTGTCGCGCTCGCCGTAGCCGAGCCAGCAGATGCGCGCGGGCAGCCCCTGGAAGTGGACGCGCTCGCCGGCCATCTTGATCCAGCGGGCCAGGGACTCGTTCTCCGGGAACAGCTCCAGGATCGCCTTGTCGGTCTTGGCGATGTCGGCGGGGTCGCCGGACAGGGCCGCCCAGCGGAAGGGGCCCTTGCCCTCGCAGAACAGCGGGCGGATGTAGGCGGGGACGAAGCCGGGGAAGGCGAACGCCCGGTCGTAGCCCGCCAGTTGGGCCTCGCCACGGATGGAGTTGCCGTAGTCGAAGACCTCGGTGCCGGCGTCCATGAAGCCGACCATGGCCTCCACGTGCCGGGCCATGGACTCCCGTGCGCGGGTGGTGAAGCCCGCCGGGTCCTTGGCCGCCTCGGCGGCCATGTCCTCGAAGGCCACGCCCACCGGCAGGTACGACAGCGGGTCGTGGGCGGAGGTCTGGTCGGTGACGATGTCGATGGGGGCGTTCATCGCGAGCAGCTGCGGGACCAGATCGGCCGCGTTGCCGAGGACGCCGATCGACAGCGGGCGGCGGGCGTCGCGGGCCTCGACGGCCAGCTGGAGGGCGTGGTCGAGGGAGTCGGCCCTGACGTCCAGGTAGCGGTGCTCGATGCGGCGCTCGATGGCGCGCGGGTCGCAGTCGATGCAGATGGCGACACCGTCGTTCATCGTCACGGCGAGGGGCTGGGCGCCGCCCATGCCGCCGAGGCCGGCGGTGAGGGTGATGGTCCCGGCGAGGGTGCCGCCAAACTTCTTCGCGGCGACGGCGGCGAAGGTCTCGTAGGTGCCCTGGAGGATGCCCTGGGTGCCGATGTAGATCCAGGAGCCGGCGGTCATCTGGCCGTACATGGTCAGGCCGAGGGCCTCCAGACGGCGGAACTCCTCCCAGTTGGCCCAGTCGCCGACCAGGTTGGAGTTGGCGATGAGGACGCGCGGGGCCCACTCGTGGGTCTGCATCACGCCGACCGGGCGGCCGGACTGGACCAGCATGGTCTCGTCCTGCTTGAGGGTCTTCAGGGTGCGGACCATGGCGTCGAAGGAGCGCCAGTCACGGGCGGCCTTGCCGGTGCCGCCGTAGACGACGAGCTTGTCGGGGTGCTCCGCGACCTCCGGGTCGAGGTTGTTCTGCAGCATGCGCAGGGCGGCCTCCTGCTGCCATCCCAGGGCACTCAGTTCCGTGCCGCGCGGTGCTCGTACGGGGCGGGGTCCCGACATCGTCTGCCTCCTCCTGTTGCTATCTCTATTCACATCCTGTCGTTCTGAATAGAACTAGTCAATACATCGGGGCGACCCCGTCCGCGCGCCGTCGGTGTTTGGCTGGATGTACGCGAGACGGACACGAGGGGACATGAGGGGAGAGGCCGTGGAGCAGGACGTCGAAACGGAAGCCCGGGAGCGCTCCGCGCGGCGGGACGAGGCGGTGCGGGCCGCCGTGGAGCAGGGACTGCTGGGACCGGACGCGGCCGTGGCCGGGCTGCTGGACGTGACCGGGATCCGGCAGTCCGCGGCGGCCCTGCGGGCGGCGTTCGACGCGGTGGTGCCGCCGGGGACGCCGGTGCTGCACGCCTTCGCGGTGAAGGCGACCCCGCTCGTGCCCGTACTCCGGCTGCTGCACGCGGCCGGGATCGGCGCGGAGGTGGCGAGCCCCGGCGAGCTGGCGCTGGCCCGGGCGGCCGGGGTGCCGGCGGCCCGGACCGTGCTGGACTCGCCCGCCAAGACCGCGGCGGAGCTGCGCGAGGCGCTGACCCTGGGCATCGCGGTGAACGCCGACAACCCGCAGGAGCTGGACCGCCTGGACGCCCTGGTGCGGTCCGCCCCGACCAGGTCCCCGCTCGGCCTCCGGGTCAACCCGCAGGTCGGCGGCGGCACGATCGGGGCGACCTCGACGGCGACACAGACCTCCAAGTTCGGGGTGGCGCTGCGCGACGAGGGGGCGCGCGAGTGGGTCGTACGGGCGTACCTGGACCGGCCCTGGCTGACCCGGCTGCACGCGCACACCGGCTCGCAGGGCATCCCGCCGGCACTGCTGGCGCGGGGTGTGGCGGAGACGTACGCGCTCGCGGAGGAGGTCAACGAGCGGGCGGGGCGGCGGCAGATCGACACGCTCGACATCGGCGGCGGACTGCCGGTGAACTTCGCGGCCGAGGCGACGGCACCCTCGTACGCTTCCTACGCCCGGCTGCTGGCCGAGCGGGTGCCGGGGCTGTTCGACGGGCGGTACGGGCTGGTGACCGAGTTCGGGCGGTCACTGCTGGCCAAGCAAGGGACGGTGGTGGCCCGGGTGGAGTACGCCAAGAGCGCGGGCGGGCGGCGGATCGCGGTGACCCACGCCGGCGTGCAGGTGGCCACGCGGACCGTGTACGCGCCAGAGGCTTGGCCGCTGCGGATCGCGGCGTACGACGCCAAGGGGCGGCCGAAGCCGGGGCCGGAGGTGGTGCAGGACGTGGCCGGGCCGGCCTGCTTCTCGGGCGACCTGCTGGCGGAGGGGCGCGCACTGCCCCTGCTGGAGCAGGGCGACTACGCGGCCGCGCTGGACACCGGCGCGTACTACTTCGCCCACCACTACGCCTACAACTCCCTCGCCCGGCCGGGCATCTACGGCTTCGCGCCGGACGGCTCGGGAGGCGTCGCCTTCGCGACCGTACGTCAGCCGCAGACCGTCGCCGAGGTGGTGGCGGAGTCCGGCGGGGCGCACGCGGCCGCCCTCACCACTCTGGCTCAACTCCCCTGACACAGAGGCCAGTTGGCCTAGGACCCGACGAGATCTAGACGAGGGCCGCGGTACGGCGGCGGGCGCCGCCGGGGGCCGCGTCGCCGGCCGCGATGCCCGTACCGCGCAGGCCCTTCACGGCCTTGCCCGCCGGGCTCCCGCCGCGCCGGTCGAGCCAGTCGACGCGCACCCACAGCAGCGTCTCCTGGGCGCGTTCGCGGCGCCCGATCCAGGCGGCCTTCAGTCGGAGCCCGGTGCCGAGCCCGGCCAGCAGCAGTCCGCCGGCCACGGGCACCGCGAAGGCGGAGCCGAGCGCGGCGGCGCAGGCCAGCAGCAGCCACCAGCGGTGGCCCCGGCGCCAGTTGCGCACAGTCACCGCACGGTCCTGCAGTACGTCGTACTTGCCCGCGCGGGCCGCGCCGCGGGCGAGCGCTCCGTACCGGCCCCGCCGCACCAGTGCCACGGCCGCCGCGCCGGCGAGGAACAGCGCGGCCCCGGCGAGCACCCCGATCCGTCGTCCCGTCAGCCCCGCCGGCACCGCGCCGATCGCCGCGGCGGCCACTCCGAGCCACCACAGCGGTGCGGCCCCCGCCCGTACGACGACGGCCACCCGGGCCAGCCCCTGTCCTCCGCGCGCCACGTCAGCCTCCCGTGTCACGTGTCCGCACAACGCCTGTGTCTCACCGGGAAGCTAGCGGCCGAACGTGAGACGAATCTGAGAACGCGAAGGCCTGTTCGACGAGAAGGCCTATTCGACGAAGAGCCCCCGGGCGGCGGCCTTCGCGTCGAACTCCTCCAGCCGGGCCTGCGCCTGGGGCAGGTCGTCGCAGACCGCCTCCAGCAGCACCCGTCCGAGCAGCATCGGCGCGCAGGCGGTGTCGAAGGCGAGCCCGGTACCGACGGCGGCGGGCAGCAGCAGGTCGGAGTACTTGGCGACCGGCGCGAACGCGGAGTCGGCGACCGTGACCGTCGTCAGGCCGACGTCCTTGGCGTAGGCGAGGGTGTCCACGACCTCGCGCGGGTGCCGGGGCAGCGCGAAGCACAGCAGCGCGGTCGCGCCGGCGCGGACGGCCGCGTCGATTCGGTCCTGGATCATGGTGCCGCCCTCGTTGAGCAGCCGGACGTCCGGGTGGACCTTGGCAGCGAAGTAGGCGAAGCCGTACGCCTGGGAGGCGGCGGCGCGCAGGCCGAGCACCGGCAGCGGGCGCGAGGCGGCCAGGATGCGGCCGGCCCGCTGCACCGGGCGGGGGTCGGCGAGCAGGTCGGCGAGGTGCCTGAGGTTCTCGATCTCGGCCTCGACGGCCTGCTGGTACTCGTTGAAGGCGCCCGCCTCGGCGGCCGGTTCGGCGGGGACGACCTCGCGCAGGTGCTTGCGCAGCGCCGGATAGCCGTCGAAGCCGAGCGCGACGGCGAACCTCGTCACCGAGGGCTGGCTGACCCCGGCGAGCTCGGCCAGCTCCACACTGGACAGGAAGGGCACGTCGCCCGCCCGCCGGACCATGCTGTGCGCGATCCGGCGCTGGGTCGGCGTGAGCCGGTGTCCCTCGAAGAGGGCCTGCAGGCGGTTCGCCGGACTGTCCGACGCACCGGTCGTCCCCCCGGTACTGTCGACGCTCATGACGCGCTCCCCCTCCAGATGTCCGTGAACCGGTCGAGCAGTGCGGCCGCCTGCGTCACGTCGTCCGTGAGCGGCCGGTCGGCCGGGTCGGGGTCGAGGACCGACTCGGCGAGCGCGAACGCCCGGCCGGCCGGCAGCCCGGCGTCGGGCCGCAGGTCGCGCTGGCGCAGCGCGCGGACGGCGGCGACGAGCTCGCAGCCGACCACCAGACGATACGCACCGCACGCGCGCAGGGTCTGCCGTGCGGCGAGCGAGGCGAAGCTCGCCTGCTCCTCGACGCCCCGGGAGAGTACAGCGTGGCCGAGGGACGCGGGCGCGGAGAAGGCCCGCAGGTCACCGAGGGCCGCTCCGGCCGCGTACTCCAGGATCATCACGCCGGAGGAGGCCGGCTCGTGGTCGGCGAGGAAGGGCCGCAGCCGGGTGTACGCGGGCTCGTTGAGCGTGGACAGACGGGACGTGGACAGCCGGGCCACCTGGGTCAGCGCGAGCCTGAAGTGGTCGAGGGCGAGGGCCAGTTGGGCCTGGTAGAAGCCGCCGTGGTGGTAGGCGGCGAGGTCCTCGGGGGCGATGAGGGGGTTCTCGGCGGCCGCGTTGATCTCCACGGTGAGGACCTGCTCCAGGGCCTCGGCCGCGTCGTGTGCCGGGCCGTGGATCTGGGGCAGGCAGCGGAAGCCGTAGGGGTCCTGGATCCGGCCGAGCGGCGGGGTCGGCCGGTCGGCGGCGCCGATCAGCTCCCGCATCCGCCGGGCCACCTCGGTGCTGCCCCGGTGCGGGCGGGCGGCGTGCACGGGGGCGGCGTACGCCTCGTGGGAGCCGTCGACGGCGAGCAGGGACAGGGCGGCGACGACCTGGGTGGCGCCGATCAGCCCGCGCAGTTCGTGCAGGGCGAGCGCCGACTGGCCGAGGGTGAGGGCGTTGCTGCTGATCAGGGCGAGGGCGTCGTTGTTGTCGAGGGGCTGGGGGGCGGGGGCGGCGGCGCCGCGCCAGGGGTGTTCCCCGGCGAGCGCGAGCCCGGCCTGGGCCAGGGCCGCGATGTCTCCGGTGCCGACGGAGCCGAACTCGTTGACCACCGGGTACGCGCCGCTCTTCAGGGCCTCGCACAGGGCGGTGACCACGCCGGGCCTGAGGCCCGCGCCGCCGGCCAGCAGCTGGTTGGCGCGGACGGCGAGCATGGCGCGCACCTGGCGGGCGGGGAGTTCCTCGCCGATGGCGCCGGCGTGGCTGCGCAGCAGGCGCAGGCCGTGGCCGGCGGCGGCCTCGGTGGGCACGTCCTCGTTCCGGTTGGCGCCGACGCCGGTGGAGCGGCCGTAGACGCGCCCGGTGGCGGCGATCTGCCGGGCTGCGTTCCAGGCGTGCTCCGCGCGCCGCATCGCGTCGGCCCCGGGGACGGGATGCGCGGCACCGTCGGCGAGCCGCACGACGTCCTCGACGCCGAGTCCGGCCCCGTCCAGGACCACGGTCGCGGAGCGCGCGGACGGCACGGACGGTGCGTCCGCGATGCGTGACGACATCACACCCCAGCTCCCCTCGATCCGTTGCACCAGATCAACGCCGACCCACCGACCAATTATTCACACAGCGAGAACTCTGCATGACGTTATGCAGGCGGGCAAGATGCAAGGGCGGCAAGAGGGGGGTTGTCCCCAGTGCGGAAGGCCGGGGCGGTCCCTAGGGTTGGGCCCATGAGCGCACTGGACTCGCAGGACAGCGGCCTGAAGAAGGATCCGGACCTGCGCAAGGAACTCGACGCCACCCTCCAGACCCGCCGGGAGCTGAGCGAGGAGTACGAGACGGCACTGGTCGACTCCTTCCTGGAGCAGGTCGAGCAGCGGATCGACGACGCGGTGGACCGCCGGGTACGGCGGCATCTGGCCGAGCAGCAGATGGCGACCGCGCGCGGCGCCCGGCGCCCGAAGGACACCGACACCTGGACGGAGCGCTTCGGGCTCGCGATCATCTCGCTCGTCCTGGCGATCCCGCTGACCGCCGTGGCCGGCGGCGTCGCCGGGACGGCCGGGACGGTGGCCGCCTGGGTCGGCATCGTCGGCGTCAACTTCGCCCAGGCGGTACGGCTCAACCCGGAGCTGCTCACCGGCCGCCGCGACCGCTCCGGCCGGCAGGACTGAGCCCGGCCGGGCCGACCGGCCGGGCGGACCGCCGGTTCACGCCTGGCGGGTCGGCAGGGCCATGATCGGGCGGAGGTTGACGTGCCGGGGCCGGCTGGTGGCGTAGTCCTTCCCTCTGGGAAAGACTTGCGCGGGGACCGCCGCACCCCCGTTTCCGGGGGGCGGGACGACGGCGGTCCCCGCGAGGGACGCGGGCCGGGTCAGGGCCGGCATCTCGCGTCCGTGGCGTCCATGGAGGTCCGGGAGCCGCTCCGGAGGTCCTTGGCGCCGTTCGGCGCCGGCCGGGGCGGGGAGCCGCTCCCGCCCTGCCGACACCGACTAATCTGCCGGACGCGTGTTAAGCGGGTGCTGCGCGCACGTGACACGCTCGTACCACTTCCGCGAACCCCGCCTCACCTCAAGTCGAGCGGATAAACCCGCAGTTCACCCGGTGTTCGCTACTGCTTTCCACCCTTGGCCAGGAACGCCAGCAGGTCCTGTCGGCTGACCACGCCGGTGGGCTTGCCCTCGACCAGGACGATCGCCGCGTCGGCCGAGCCGAGCACGGACATCAGGTCGCCGACCGGCTCGCCGGAGCCGACCTGGGGCAGCGGGGCGGACATGTGCTTCTCCAGCGGGTCCTCCAGGGAGGCCCGCTTGTTGAACAGGGCGTCCAGCAGCTCCCGTTCCACCACGGACCCGACGACCTCGGCGGCCATCACGTCCGGGTGGCCGGCGCCCGGCTTGACGACCGGCATCTGCGAGACGCCGTACTCGCGCAGCACCTCGATGGCCTGGCCGACGGTCTCCTCCGGGTGCATGTGCACCAGGGAGGGGATGGTGCCGCCCGCCTTGTCGTTGAGGACGTCGCCGACGCGGGCGCTCGGGCCCTCGTCCTCCAGGAAGCCGTAGTCGGCCATCCACTCGTCGTTGAAGATCTTGCTGAGGTAGCCGCGCCCGCTGTCCGGGAGCAGCACGACCACGACGTCGTCCGGCCCCAGCCGCTCGGCGACCCGCAGCGCGGCGACGACGGCCATGCCGCAGGAGCCACCGACCAGCAGGCCCTCCTCCTTGGCCAGGCGGCGGGTCATCTGGAAGGAGTCCTTGTCGGACACGGCGACGATCTCGTCCGCGACGGTGCGGTCGTAGGCGGTCGGCCAGAAGTCCTCGCCCACGCCCTCGACCAGGTACGGCCGCCCGGAGCCGCCGGAGTACACCGAGCCCTCGGGGTCGGCGCCGACGACCTGGACGCGACCGTCACTCACGTCCTTCAGGTAGCGGCCGGTGCCGGAGATGGTCCCGCCGGTGCCCACGCCCGCCACGAAGTGGGTGATCTTCCCCTCGGTCTGCTCCCACAGCTCGGGACCGGTCGAGTGATAGTGCGAGAGCGGGTTGTTGGGGTTGGAGTACTGGTCGGGCTTCCACGCGCCCGGGGTCTCGCGGACGAGCCGGTCGGAGACGTTGTAGTAGGAGTCCGGGTGTTCCGGAGCGACGGCGGTCGGGCACACGACGACCTCGGCCCCGTACGCCCGCAGCACGTTGATCTTGTCGGTGGAGACCTTGTCGGGGCACACGAAGATGCACTTGTACCCCTTCTGCTGGGCCACGATGGCAAGGCCCACACCGGTGTTGCCGCTGGTCGGCTCGACGATCGTCCCACCCGGCTTGAGCTCGCCGCTCTGCTCGGCGGCCTCGATCATGCGCAGGGCGATGCGGTCCTTCACGGAGCCGCCCGGATTGAAGTACTCCACCTTGGCCAGGACGGTCGCCTGGATGCCCTGGGTCACGCTGTTGAGCCGCACCAGCGGGGTGTTGCCGACGAGGCTGATCATCGAGTCGTGGAATTGCACCGTTGTCTCCGGTTGCTGCAAAAGATGTGGTCTTAGTGGTGTCGCCAGCCTAAGGCCAGGTGTGTGGCTGGGGCGGCCGTTCACTCCCCGTTGAGATTGACGCACGGTCGGTGCGGGGCAAGGAGTGGGTGTACGGCTACGAGGAGGTGGCGGCGACGCATGACGAGCATGTCGAGGGCGAGGGTGGCCCGGCGCATCGCGGCCGGAGCGGCGTACGGCGGTGGCGGGGTCGGGCTGGTCGGCGCGGCCGCGGTCGGTCTGCTGCTCGCGGAGGTACGGCTGGCCCGGCGCCACGTGGGCAACCACAGCGGCGGCCGCGTCCCGGTGGCGGACGGTGTGTACGGCCACGCGTACGACGTCCCCGGAACCGGGGAACCGCCCCTCCGCCTGACCATGCTCGGCGACTCCACGGCGGCCGGTCAGGGAGTGCACCGGGCGGGCCAGACCCCGGGCGCGCTGCTGGCGTCGGGCCTGTCGGCGGTGGCGGAACGCCCGGTGGAACTGCGGAACGTGGCGCTGCCCGGCGCCCGGTCCGACGACCTGGACCGCCAGGTGGCGTCGGTGCTGTCGGGAGCGGCGCCCGTCCCCGACATCTGCGTGATCATGATCGGTGCGAACGACGTCACCCACCGGATGCCGCCGACCCGTTCGGTACGGCACCTGTCGGCGGCGGTACGACGGCTGCGCACGGCCGGTGCGGAGGTGGTGGTCGGCACCTGCCCCGATCTCGGCACCATCGAGCCGGTGCAGCAACCGCTGCGCTGGCTGGCCCGGCGGGCCTCGCGGCAGCTGGCGGCGGCGCAGACGATCGGGGTGGTGGAGCAGGGGGGCCGCACCGTGTCCCTCGGCGATCTGCTGGGCCCGGAGTTCGAGGCGAACCCGCGGGAACTCTTCGGCCCCGACAACTACCACCCCTCGGCGGAGGGGTACGCGACGGCGGCGATGGCGGTGCTGCCGACGGTGTGCGCGGCGCTGGGACTGTGGCCGGAGGAGGAGCGGCCGGACGTGTCGCGGCGCGAGGGGTTCCTGCCGGTCGCTCGCGCGGCTGCCGAGGCTGCGTCCGAGGCCGGTACGGAGGTCACGGCGGCGATGCCGACGGGGCCGCGGGGGCCGTGGGCGCTGCTCAAGCGGAGGCGACGGCGCCGGGTGCCGGAGGCCGAGCCGGCCCGCCCCTCGTTGTGACCCACCTGGGGGCTCGGCTCACCCGCACGTCGTCGGCCAAGCCGCCAGAGGCCAAAGCAAGCGCTTAGTAAATTGCGGTCAGTGTCACACACCAATACCGGTGACCTGGACCATACGGAGCGGTAACTTCCCAACCGGCCCTGCCCGAAAAGCAACCCCCGTTCAGATGGAGCCGTGATGCCCGAAGCCGTCATCGTCTCGACCGCCCGCTCCCCCATCGGCCGCGCCGTCAAGGGCTCCCTGAAGGACCTGCGCCCCGACGACCTGACCGCCACGATCATCCAGGCGGCCCTCGCCAAGATCCCCGAGCTGGACCCGAAGGACATCGACGACCTGATGCTCGGCTGCGGCCTCCCCGGCGGCGAGCAGGGCCACAACCCCGGCCGGATCGTCGCCGTACAGATGGGCATGGACCACCTGCCCGGCTGCACCATCACCCGGTACTGCTCGTCCTCCCTGCAGACCTCCCGCATGGCCCTGCACGCCATCAAGGCCGGCGAGGGCGATGTCTTCATCTCGGCCGGTGTCGAGACGGTCTCCCGCTACGCCCACGGCAGCTCCGACATGCCGGGCACCTACAACCCGCTGTTCGCCGAGGCGCAGGCCCGCACCGAGGCGGTCGCCCAGCAGGAGGGCACGACCTGGCACGACCCGCGCGAGGACGGCCTGCTGCCCGACCCGTACATCGCGATGGGCCAGACCGCCGAGAACCTGGCCCGCGCCAAGGGCATCACCCGACAGGAGATGGACGAGTTCGGCGTCCGCTCGCAGAACCTGGCCGAGCAGGCCATCAAGAACGGCTTCTGGGAGCGCGAGATCACCCCGGTGACGCTCCCGGACGGCACGGTCGTCAGCAAGGACGACGGCCCGCGCCCCGGCGTCACCCTGGAGGGCGTCTCGGGCCTCAAGCCGGTCTTCCGCCCGGACGGACTCGTCACCGCCGGCAACTGCTGCCCGCTCAACGACGGCGCCGCCGCCGTCGTCATCATGAGCGACACCAAGGCCCGCGAGCTGGGCCTCACCCCGCTCGCCCGGATCGTGTCCACCGGCGTCTCCGGCCTCTCCCCCGAGATCATGGGCCTCGGCCCGGTCGAGGCGAGCAAGCAGGCGCTGCAGCGCGCCGGTCTCACCATCGGCGACATCGACCTGGTCGAGATCAACGAGGCGTTCGCCGCCCAGGTGATCCCCTCCTACCAGGAGCTCGGCATCGACATCGACAGGCTGAACGTCAACGGCGGCGCCATCGCCGTCGGGCACCCCTTCGGCATGACCGGCGCCCGGATCACCGGCACGCTCATCAACTCCCTGCAGTGGCACGACAAGCAGTTCGGCCTGGAGACGATGTGCGTCGGCGGCGGCCAGGGCATGGCGATGGTCATCGAGCGCCTCAGCTGACCCACCGTCCGTAGCGGCACCGGCACATCACGTCAGGAAAGGGCCCGGAACCGAGGAAACTCCAAGGTTCTGGGCCTTTTCGTGATCCAATTTCCCCCAGGATGTGACCTATCTCGCTCCCCGGACGCATCGATGCAGGTCAGCGCAGGTCAGCGCGGCGTGCACCGTACCCCCGAACCCAAAGTCCTGTCCGTTTCGTGACGTTACGCACTGACAGCTGGTTAGTCCGCCCTTCAAGCTGATGTAGGAAGTCGGGGGTCGACTTTGAACCGGGAGTACGTCAGTGAGCGCCATGCCGATCGCCCTGCTGCTCACCACGGCAGCCACCGGCGCCGTGGGCGTCGCCGTCCTGCGCACCGTACTGAAGCTGCGCCGCCAGCTGGCGGAGCTGCAGACCCAGCTCGCCGAGAACCAGTCGGCCGCCACGCGTGCGCTGCTGCCGAACGCCCGCACCGGCGCGGACGCCGACCAGATACGCGCCGCCGTGGCCGAGGCGCTCGCCGAGGAGCGGGAGCGGGAGCTGGCGGAGGCGCGCGCCTTCTGGGCCGCGCAGGAGGCCCGTGACGCCTCCGACGCGCCGACCCTGCTGGGCCTGCCCGACACCGAGCTGTTCCTGCCCCGGCAGAACGACTTCGCCGGCCTGGAGCCGGTGTCCGAGCCGACCGCCGACACCGACGAGTTCGCCGGGGAGTCCCCGGAACTGGCCGCGGCCCGCCGCCGTCACCCCTCGCACCCCGACTTCGTCCCGGTGCAGTCGCCGGCGGTGAACGACCACGAGCGCACCGTGACCACGCTGGAGCAGCTGGCCGCCGGACGCGTGGAGCTCGCCGACGTCCGCCCGGGCCCGCTCGGCACCCTCGACGTCTACGCCTTCGCCGACGGCACCACCCTGTGCATGACCCCGGGCCACCGCGAGACCGCCGAACGCCTGGCGGCGGCGGTGCAGGCGGGCGAGGCCCCCTACCTCCTGGGCGGCTCCGGCATCTCCGGCGCCTACACCCTGACCTTCGCCTGCGGCGAGGACATGGTGTACATCCTGGCGGACAGGGTCATAGCCTCGCTCTGAGAGCCCCGGCCGGCCTCAGACCCCCGCCCTCTGGCGCGCTTCCTCGACCACCCGCACCGCTTCGGCGACCTCGTCGTCACTGCGCAGCACCACCGCCAAGTCATGTGCGGCCACGAGGATTTGGTCAGCCGCGGCGAACATCCCCGCATCCGGCATCTCCCTGGGCTCGCTCCCCGGCTCCTCGACCGCCTGGGCCCGCCGGGCCAACTCCCTGGCCAGCGCCAGTGCCTCCGCGGCGGCGCCCCGTTGGAGCCGGCTCTGCGGAGCAGCCCGCAACCGGTCGGCGAAGTGATCCACTGCTCTGGTCAAGGGCGTCGTATCAACCACGCGCCGAGCGTAACGTGCCGCACTGTTGCCAATACGCGAACGCTCAGGCACGGTGACGTGAAGGACCGGCTTACATCCCCTTTGCGTTCGGAGGCGCCGATGTCCCAGCTCTTCTCGGAGGAGACCCACCGCAATCTGCTCGCCCGCATCCCCCACTGCACCGGTCGCGAGGTTTCCGACTGGCTGCGCACCGTTGAAGAAGGCCCCGCCCTGTTCCGCTTCGAGGAGAAGGTCAGCTGGCTCCGGCACGAGTACGACCTCGCGTACGGCCACGCGAAGGCGATCGTCCACGAGTACGACCTGAGGAGGGCAGCACGCAAGCTGCTCTGAAGACGGCGAAGGGCCCCAGGTCGGAACCCGGGGCCCTTCGCATGACCGGCGCGGGCGCTAGTCGTTGTTGGTGAAGATCGCCACCAGCCGCAGCATCTCCAGGTAGATCCACACCAGATGCACGGTGAGACCGAACGCGGCGTGCCAGGACTCGTGGCGCGGGGCGCCGTAGGCGATGCCGTCCTCGATCTCCTTGAAGTCGAGGGTCAGGAAGAACGCACCGAGCAGGATCGCGACGATGCCGACGAGCGCGCCCAGCGGACCGAAGCTGCGCAGACCGCCGTTCTGGGCGACACCGAGGACGACCAGCAGCAGGTTGACCGCCATGACCACCATGAAGGCCATGGCGATGGCGATGCCGACACGGGCGTAGCGGGCGGTGACACGGATCCAGCCGGCCTTGTAGACCAGCAGGGTCGCACCGGCGACCGCCATGGTGCCGAGCACCGCCTGGAAAGGCGCGCCCTGCCAGCGGCTGTTGTACATCTCGCTGACGACGCCGAGGAAGACACCCTCGAAGGCGGCGTACCCGAGGATCAGCGCGGGCGACGGGGTGCGCTTGAAGCTCTGGACCATCGCCAGGACGAACGCGACCAGCCCGGCACCGAAGGCGAGGCCGAAGCTGGTCGCCGTGACCGGCAGCAACGCCCAGGCGAGGACGGCGCCGACGGCGACGGTGCCGAGCGTGATGGCCGAGCGGACGACGACGTCGTCCATCGTCATCCGGTCGGTGGTGGCGGGGGCCTGCGGCGGGGCGCCGTACTGGAGGTCCGCCTGCGCGTACGGGTTCTGGGCGTAGGGGTTCTGCGCGTACGGGTTGCCCTGTGCGTACCCGGCCTGCGGTGCGGTGTTGAAGCCGGCGTAGCCGTTGTCGCGGCTGAACCCCCGTCGCGAGAAGACCGGGTTACTGCTCCTCATTTCACTCCTCCATGGCTGCCGTGCGCAGCCTTGGCTCAAAGCGTAATGGATTGGCAAAGGATCGACATGATACTTGAGGAGGATCTTTCCCCTGCCGTGCTGCCCAACACGCTACGCGTACCGGTGATTCCCGGCCATGGGTGATCGCCTTCCATGACGAACCTGCTACCACACCGAGACGTGCCGCTAACCCAGCGGGAACCCGGTGTACGCCTCGGCCAGGTCGGTCCGGGCCGCGCGGGAGGAGGCGATCCGGGCCAGCCGGGCCTGCTGCAGGCGGGCGTCGAAGGGCGTGGCGTCCGGGGCCGGATGGAGCATCGTCGTCATGTCGTAGGAGAACCGCTCGGCCTGCCAGACGCGGCGCAGGCAGGTCGCGGAGTAGGCGTCGAGGAGCTCCGCCGAGCCGGTCTCCTTCTCGTGGGCGAGGGCACGGGCGAGGGTGACGACGTCCCCGACGGCGAGGTTCAGCCCCTTGGCTCCGGTGGGCGGCACGATGTGGGCGGCGTCACCGGCGAGGAAGAGCCGGCCGTGGCGCATCGGCTCGTGGACGAAGGAGCGCATCGGAGTGACCGACTTCTGGGTGATGGGCCCGCGTTCCAGCCGCCAGCCGTCCTCGGTCTCGAAGCGGTGTTCCAGCTCCGACCAGATCTCGTCGTCGGTCCACTGCTCGGCGTCGGTGCCGGCGGGGACCTGGAGGTAGAGGCGGGAGACGGACGGGGAGCGCATGGACAGGAGGGCGAAGCCGCGTTCGTGGCGGGCGTAGACGAGTTCGTCGTGGGAGGGCGCGACGTCGGCGAGGATGCCGAGCCAGGCGTAGGGGTACGTCCGCTCGAACACGCGGGACAGGGCGGCGGGGAAGGCCTTGCGGGACACGCCCCAGAAGCCGTCGCAGCCGACGGCGTACTCGCACTCCAGGACGTCCTCGCGGTCGTGGTGCCGGAACCGGATGCGTGGCCGGTCGCCCTCCGCGCCGTCCACCGCGAGCGCCTCCGCCTCGAACAGCAGAGGTCCGCCCTCCTTCAGCTGAAGGGCGATCAGATCCTTGCAGACCTCGGTCTGGGCGTACACCATCACCGACCGGCCGCCGGTCAGACCGGGGAAGTCGACGCGGTGGCGGCGCCGGTCGAAGCGCAGCTCGATGCCGTCGTGCCGCAGACCCTCGGCGTCCATCCGCTCCCCGGCGCCGGCCGCACGCAGCACGTCGACCGTGCCCTGCTCCAGGATTCCGGCGCGCTGCCGATGTTCGACGTAGGCGCGGTCGCGGCTCTCCAGGACGACCGAGTCGATGCCGGCGCGGTGCAGCAGGCGCGCGAGCAGCAGTCCGGCCGGTCCGGCTCCGATGATCCCGACGGTGGTGCGCATCGGTTCGTCCCTTCGGGTCGACTCACGAGGTGTTCGCGCAGTGAAACTTTCTTCACTGATCGCGCCGAGTCTGCGCCGGGGAGAATCCGATGTCAATGGTGGGGCGCGGCGTGGTCGGCCACGCCGCGCCCGCGCGGTCAGTGGCCCGGCCAGCCGTCCAGGTGCCGGTGCAGGGTGACGGTGGGCTGCGCATCCGCCTTCGGGGCGTGGGCGACCGCGTCCCGCAGGACCGCGCTCACCTCGCCGGCCAGGCCGTCGACCCGCGTCTTCAGCTCGGCGGCGGGCAGCGTGGAGCGGGTCAGCGCGTCCAGCCGGCGGTGGATGTCGGCGAGCCGCTGCTGGGCGCCGGCGTCGAGGGTGAGCGGCGCCGGCGTGGAGACGACGAACTGGTAGGCGCCGGCGAGGGTCTGGCAGCCGGTGCACTCCTTGTTCGCCGCGTCGCTGAGGTTCACGGCGTTCAGGTGCGTGTGTTCGCCCGCGATCGTGACGATCTGGAAGGACAGCGCGACCGACCGGCAGTGGTCGTCGGCCGAGCAGCCGGCGGAGACGGCGTTGGCCTGGTTGCGCACACCTGCGGCGTTGACGGTGCCGAACTGGCGGATGGTGAAGGAGTCCCGGGCCTCGGTGTGATGGGCCCGGTCGGTGTGGCTGAAGACGTGGTCGGAGGCGAAGGCCGTGTGCGACGCGCCGGTGGCCGCCTGGGCCGGTACGGCGGCGGCCGCACCGGCGACTCCGGCCGCGAACAGTCCCACGCTCAGGGCGCGGCGGGCGAAGGGACGGGTGCCGGAGCGTGCCTTGCGATGGCTGCTCATGAGATCTCCTGTGGATACATGACGATGCGGGTCAGGACGACGCCGGGGCGGGTGAGCCGCCGGACGGCGCGGGCGTGGGGCTCTGGGTCGGCGATGCGGGAACGCTCTCCGACGGGGTCGGCGAGGACGGCGGCCCCGGAGGCGGACTGGCGGGCAGAGCCGGACTGGCGGGCGGAGCCGGACTCGTGGCCGGACCGGCACCGCAGGACCGCGGCCGGTGGGACCGCGCCCCGGTCGGCGCCGGTGGTGCGGGTCAGGACGACGCCGGGGCGGGTGAGCCGCCGGACGGCGCGGGCGTGGGGCTCTGGGTCGGCGATGCGGGAACGCTCTCCGACGGGGTTGGCGAGGACGGCGGCCCCGGAGGCGGACTGGCGGGCAGAGCCGGACTGGCGGGCGGAGCCGGACTCGTGGCCGGACCGGCACCGCAGGACCGCGGCCGGTGGGACCGCGCCCCGGTCGGCGCCGGTGGTGCGGGTCAGGACGACGCCGGGGCGGGTGAGCCGCCGGACGGCGCGGGCGTGGGGCTCTGGGTCGGCGATGCGGGAACGCTCTCCGACGGGGTCGGTGAGGTCGGCGGCCCCGGAGGCGGACTGGCGGGCGGGGCCGGACTCGTGGCGGAACCGGTACCGGAGGACTGCGGCTGGTGAGAGCGCGAGCCGGTCGCCGTGGCCGGGGCCGGGGCCGACGTCGAGGACTGCGGCGCGGCGGCGGACGCGGTCCCCGAGGCCCCCGGCGACGGCCCGTTCCCCGGCGCCGGCGCGGAGGTCCCCGGCACCGCGGACGGCGACAGGGAGGCCGCGCCCCCGCTGCCGTGCCCGTCGTGCCCGCCGTGGCCCGGGGTCGAGGCGTCCCGCGGCGAGGGCTCCTCGGTCGGCACCCCGGGCTGCAGGATCGGTGCGATCGGGGGCTTCTTCGGCAGCGGCTTCGGGGTCACCCCGGACACCCAGGCGCAAGCCAGCCCGGTCAGTCCGGCGAGGGCGAGCACGCACAGGGCGAGGCGCAGCCGAGGGCGGCCGGCGGTGGAGCGGTTCGCGGCCCGCAGGAGCCGACCGCCGATCTTCACGGAGAGATAGACGACACCGGCCATCGGGCAGAGCAGCATCACGCTTCCGATCACCCCGACGAGCCCGGCGGCGATCTGCCCGTGCGCGAACGCGCCGCCCGTGCCGAGGAGTTGCTCGGTCAGCGAGCGGACCATCGTGCTGAGGATCCTGGGCAGGTTCCACAGCGCGTAGCCCATCTCGCCGGCGATCAGCGGCACCATGGTCAGCACCCAGGCGGCCACGACGGTGCGCGCGGACTTCTTCAGCCCGGCGACCTCCGCGCGCGCCGCCCGCCCCTTCGCGCCCGGCACGAGCGCCAGCAGGATCGGCTTGATCCTGCCGTACAGATCCGGCACCCCGGCGAGGTCGCCGAGGATGTAGTAGCCGTCCAGGCGGACGGCCGGCATCAGCTGTTCCAGGATCTCGAAGTGCCCGAGATAGACGGCGGCCAGGAAGAACTGCGCCCCGGTGGCGAAGTAGGCCCCGGCCATGGCCAGCATGAAGACGACGTTGAAGTACACCCCGCCGAGGTCCGTGCGCAGCCGGCCGGCGCGGGAGATCCGGTAGACGTCGGTGACGTCGGTGTACATCGACGGCCAGATGAGGAAGAGCCCGCAGCCGATGCAGCCGGGCCGGGCGCCGCCGTACCGGCAGGCGGAGGCGTGGCCGAACTCGTGGAAGACGAGGGAGGCCACGGTGAGGCCGAAGACGATGAGGATCAGCACCGGCTGGTCCAGGACCTCCAGCACCGGTTCGATCGCCCCGAAGAAGCCGAACAGCCAGACGTCCAGGGCGACGGCCGCGAGCAGCACGGCGGCGACCACGGCCGGGCGGTGCAGCCAGGCCAGGGCCCGCGCGATCCGGCCCGTACGGCGCTCGTCGAAGATCACCCGGTGGCCCTTGAGGGCGAGCAGCAGGTCGGAGCGCGGGGCGTCGACCTCGTCGTCCTCCTGCCCCTCGGGCACGCACACGCCGAGCGGTTCGAGCTTGTTCTCGACCAGGTAGCGGATGTTGTCGCCGCTGACCTCGCGGCCGTAGCGGGCGCTGACCCGGTGGGCGATCGTGTCGACGTCGCGCATGCCGTCGACGGACGACGCCACCAGGTACAGCAGTCTCGACAGCTGGACGACCTGCCCGTCCCCCCGACGGGCGATGTACTTCGGGTCGGTGAAGCCCGAGCCCTGGTACTCGCCGTGCAGCCGCAGCCCCGCGCTGAGCCGCGGTACCGGACCGGCCGGCGTTCCGACGGCCGGCAGGCTGCCGGTCGTCACCTGCTCGTACGTCACCGGCCAGCCCCCGGGCCCGGGCACCGGGCCGGTGTCGTAGAGCGCGGGCCCGTCCCCGAGCACCGTCATATGTGGTCTCCCCCCACGTACTGCCGTGTCCCCCCGGCAGGACCGAGGGGGCGGACCGCCCCGCACGCCCGTGCTTTCCTTGCCCTCCGGGGCGCTCAGTGCGCCCCTTTGGCGTGCGGTCCGCCCCCGCAGCCGTCGTACTACTGCTTGACGGTGATCGTCTGCTGGGCCGAGGACTCGGCGTCCGACCACGCGGAGTGGTCGTTCACGGCGGCCGACTCGTTGTGGGCGTTGATGTTCGCGACGTGCTTGGTGACGTTGACCGTCTTGCCGAAGCTGAACTTCAGCCGGCCCAGGGCCTCACGGCCCGGCAGCAGCTCCGCGGACTCGCCGTCCAGCTCGCGCATGTCCATGCTCATGGTGGTGGTTCCTTTCGTGGTTCGGTCGGGTGGAGCGCGAGGGTTACTGGCTGACGCTGATGCTCTGGCAGGCGCCGGAGTCGGCCACCGACCACGAGGAGTGGTCGTTCAGGGCGGCCGACTCGTTGTGGGCGTTGATGTTCGCGACGTGCTTGGTGACGTTGACCGTCTTGCCGAAGCTGAACTTCAGCCGGCCCAGGGCCTCACGGCCCGGCAGCAGCTCCGCGGACTCGGCGTCGAGCTCATGGGCGTTCAACATGATCGATTCCCCCTCGGGAAACAGGCGGTTCCGGTCGGAGAGAGTCAGGTTCCCCCCGGACTCTGTCCAACTTGGTCGGACGAGCTGTCCAACGAGATTGGACACTAGGGCCTCGCGGCACCCCCGCGCAACCCGTTCCGTGAATCACCCTTTCGGCGGCCCGGTCAACCGACCGTAGAATCGGCGCCGACAGAGACGGTCCGGTCGAGCAGCGAGCAGGAAGTGGACTTCGGTGGCCAACGCACTGCAGCAGTTGATCCGTGAGCGTCTCGACCGCAAGGGCTGGTCCTACGGCGACGTGGCGCGGCGCGGCGGTGTGCCCCGCTCCACCGTCCACCACCTGGCCACCACCGACCGGGTGGTCCGCATGCCCCAGTCCTCCACCCTGGAAGGCCTGGCCAAGGGCCTTGAGCTGCCGCTCGACACCGTGCGCCGCGCCGCCGCCGAGGCCTGCGGCATCCACGTCTACGGCACCCCGCCCGACCAGGACGCAGGCGGTACGGCCGCCCGGGCCACCGACCCCGAGGTGGACCTGCTCATCGCCAGCGTGCAGCAGCTGTCGGCCGAAGACCGCCGGCATGTCGCCGCCCTGGTCGAGTCCCTGCTGGGCCGCTCCGCACAGCCGTCGCCGGAGCAGTGAGCCGGCGGTCCGATCACGGACCCCGCCGGAAAAATCATGCAACTACGCCCGAATGGGCCTTCGTCCCCCGCTAGTCTCTCGTCCTGCCCGAGGAGCGAGAGCCGTACGACCACCCGGGCTCTTTGGGGGGAACGTGTTGTTCGTGCATGGCGGGCCGACCACCGCGGTGGTCCGGGGCCCCGCCGGTGAATCGGTCGTCCTGCTCTCCGGCGAGCTGCCCCAGGTGCTCACCGAGGACGCGATGACCGAGCTGCTGGACCTGGCCGCCGCGATCCTGGACGCGGACGAGCTGGAGCTGTTCCACACCTGCCTGCGCACCCTGCGCACGGACGGCCTCCGGGCGGGCCGACGCATCGAGGTGGACGGAGCGGTACTGACGGTGTACGAGGGGTGAGGAGCCGCGAGATCCGCCCCGGGAAAGGGGCGAGGTGGTGCCCGGAGCCGGACTTGAACCGGCACGCCCGCGAAGGGGCAGCGAGGTTTAAGCTCGCCGTGTCTGCATTCCACCATCCGGGCAGGCCATGGGCTCCGCTACGAGGTTCGAGCCTATCGGGACGCATCCCCCGAACAGCGGAAGGGCGGACCGATGTTGTCTTATTTTATTGACGTCTGAGGGTGCATCAGCCCGCGGAACGCGCCATCCGCACTTGCCAACAGCGTGGCCTGACGTGGGTACGCGCGTACGTGGAATGACGGAATTTCACCGTCCGAACGAGGGTGTTCCACCCGTTCTCGACAACGTTCGACCGAGGTTCGACCGAGGTTCGACGGCGATCACGCGGTGCCGCCCTCAGGGTCCGCCGTCCTCCCCAGGTATGACACGGCACTCTCCCGTCCGACCCGAGTCGCCCTCCGGAACCGGAACAGCGGCTGACTCCCTGCGCCCCCGGCGCCGGGACGATGGAACGGTCCCATGGAACCCACGTCGTCCTGACAGGAGCACCGTCCCGTGACCACCACACCCACCGCCGGCCGGACCACCGCCGTGGCCGCACGCGCCACGGAGCTGTCGAAGATCTACGGGCAGGGTGAGACCCGGGTGGTCGCCCTGGACCAGGTCTCCGTCGACTTCCGGCAGGCCGAGTTCACCGCGATCATGGGCCCCTCCGGTTCCGGCAAGTCCACGCTGATGCACTGCGTGGCCGGCCTCGACACCTTCTCCTCCGGATCCGTGCGGATCGGCGACACCGAACTGGGCTCCCTGAAGGACAAGCAGCTCACCAGGCTCCGCCGGGACAAGATCGGCTTCATCTTCCAGGCGTTCAACCTGCTGCCGACGCTGACCGCCCTGGAGAACATCACCCTGCCGATGGACATCGCCGGGCGGAAGCCGGACAAGGCCTGGCTGGACCAGGTGATCGCGATGGTCGGCCTGTCCGGGCGGCTCAGCCACCGGCCCGCGCAGCTCTCCGGCGGCCAGCAGCAGCGCGTGGCCGTCGCCCGCGCCCTGGCCTCCAAGCCCGAGATCATCTTCGGCGACGAGCCGACCGGAAACCTCGACTCCCGCTCCGGCGCCGAAGTCCTCGGCTTCCTGCGCAACTCCGTGCGCGAACTGGGCCAGACCGTCGTCATGGTGACGCACGACCCGGTGGCGGCGGCGTACGCAGACCGCGTGGTCTTCCTGGCCGACGGCCGGATCGTCGACGAGATGTACGGCCCCACCGCCGACTCCGTCCTCGACCTGATGCGCCATCTTCCTGGGGGGAACCCCCAGACCCCCGAGTTCGACGCGAAGGGCCGTACCTCCTGATGTTCCGCACCGCCCTGCGCAACGTCCTCGCGCACAAGGCCCGGCTGCTGATGACCGTGCTCGCCGTGATGCTCGGCGTGGCCTTCGTCGCCGGGACGCTCGTCTTCACCAACACCATCTCCGACGCCTACCAGAAGAGCTCCGCCAAGGGCTTCGACCAGGTCGACGTCGCCGTACATCCCAAGTACCAGGAATCCCGGGGCGACAAGGTCGGCAAGCTGTCCGCCCTCACGCAGGCCACGCTGGACAAGGCCGCGAAGGTCCCCGGCGCCGCCTCCGCGACCGGTGTCGTCAGCGGCTTCACCGCCGTCGCCGGCCAGGACGGCAAACTCGTCGGCGGCGACTGGCAGTCCAACGGCGGCAACTACTGGGGCGCCAAGGACGCCCGGTACCCGCTGGTCAGCGGCCACGCCCCGCGCGGCGCGGGCGAGGTGCTGCTCGACTCCAAGACCGCCAAGCGGGCCGGCTACCAGGTCGGTGACACCGTGCGCCTGTCCGTGAACGGCCCGGTCCTCACCCCGACCCTCGCCGGTATCTTCACCACCGACGACGGCAACGTCTCCGCCGGCGGCAGCCTCGCCCTGTTCGACACGCCGACCGCGCAGAAGCTGTTCGGCAAGCAGGGCACCTACGACGAGATCGACGTCAAGGCCGCGGCCGGCACCAGCCAGAGCGCGCTGAAGGCCGAGCTGGACAAGGCCCTGCCGTCCCACCTGGTGGAGACCACCACCGGCAAGCAGCTCGCCGACGACCAGGCGAAGCAGATCGCCGACTCGATGAGCGGACTGAAGCAGGCGCTGCTGGTGTTCGCGGGTATCGCGCTGTTCGTCGGCACGTTCATCATCGCCAACACCTTCACCATGCTGGTCGCCCAGCGCACCCGGGAACTGGCCCTGCTGCGCGCGGTCGGCGCCTCCCGCCGCCAGGTGACCCGCTCGGTGCTGATCGAGGCGTTCGCGGTCGGCGCGGTCGCCGGTGTGGCGGGGCTCGCCGCTGGTGTCGGCATCGGCGCGGGCCTGCGCTCGCTGCTGGGCTCCTTCGGCGCGAGCGTGCCCGACGGGCCGCTGGTGATCAGCCCCGGCACCGTGGTCGCCGCCCTCGCGGTCGGCGTCCTCGTCACCATGCTGGCCGCCTGGCTGCCCGGCCGCCGGGCCGCGAAGATCCCGCCGGTGGCGGCGATGAGCAGCGTGCACGCCAAGGCGACCACCAAGTCGCTGGTGCTGCGGAACACCATCGGCGCGCTGTTCGCGGCGGCCGGTGTCGCGGTGGTCCTCGCGGCCACGTCGATGAACGCCGACTCCGCCCAGGGCCCGATGGGCATCGGCGCGGTCCTGCTGATCATCGGGGTGTTCATCCTGACCCCGCTGCTGTCCCGCCCGCTGATCGCGGCCGCCGCGCCGGTGCTGCGTGCCTTCGGCGTCTCGGGCAAGCTGGCCCGCCAGAACTCGGTGCGCAACCCGCGCCGTACGGCGGCCACCGCCTCCGCGCTGATGATCGGCCTGACCCTGATCACCGGCATGACGGTGACGGCGGGCAGCCTGCAGACCGCCATCGACAAGATGGCCTCCTCGGCGATCCGCGCGGACTACGTCGTCTCGATGGCCAACCGCTCCCCGCTCTCCCCGGACGTGGCGACCAGGCTGGCCGCCGCCGACGGCGTCACCGCCAGCAGCCCGCTGCGCAACGCCGAGTCCCGCATCGACGGCAAGACGGAGTTCCTGACCGGGGTCGACGGTGCGTCCATCGGGAAGCTGACGGACCTGAAGGTGGACAACGGCACCTTCACGGTGAGCGGCACGCAGGTCGTCGTCGACAAGGACCGGGCCAAGGAGTACGGCTGGACGCCCGGTTCGCACTTCACCGCGCACTTCGAGGACGGCAGGGCGACGACACTCACGGTCGCCGGCGTCTACGAGGGCAACGACATGATCAACGGGATCATGCTCGACGACAAGGTCCTCACCCCGCACCTGAAGGACCCGGCCGATATGCAGGTCATGGTCAAGACGGCGAACGGCGCCTCCGACGCGGCCAAGGCCGAGCTGACGAAGGTCCTCGGCACCAACCCGGCGATCAAGATCCAGGACAAGCAGGACATCTCCAACAGCATCGCGCAGATCTTCACCACGATGCTGAACATGCTCTACGGCCTGCTCGGCATGGCGGTGATCGTCGCGGTCCTCGGCGTCATCAACACCCTGGCCATGTCCGTCTTCGAGCGCGCCCAGGAGATCGGCATGCTCCGCGCGATCGGCCTGGACCGCAAGGCGGTCAAGCGGATGGTCCGCCTGGAGTCCCTGGTGATCTCCCTGTTCGGCGGAGTGCTCGGCATCGGCCTCGGCGTGTTCTTCGGCTGGGCGGCCGGTCAGCTGCTGGGCACCAAGATGCCGACGTACGAACTGGTCCTGCCCTGGGGCCGGATGGCGGTCTTCCTGCTGCTGGCGGGCACGGTCGGCGTCCTCGCCGCGCTGTGGCCGGCCCGGCGCGCGGCCAGGCTGAACATGCTGGCGGCGATCAAGGCCGAGTAGCCGTACGACGGCAAGGGCCCCGTACGACGGCAAGGGCCCCCGTTCCGGTCGCGGAACGGGGGCCCTTGCCCTGTCAGCCGGGTCAGCCGTGCCAGGTGCGCGGGCGCAGCGGCAGCCGGGACGCGCCCGACTCGGGGGTGCGGACCGCCAGGACCTGGTTGACGCCGATCCGGTTGCGTTCGAAGGCGAGGGCCGAGGCGGCCATGTACAGCCGCCAGACGCGGGCCCGGCCGGGGCCGGTGAGGCGGACCGCGCGGCCCCACTCCCCCTCCAGGTTGGCGACCCACCGGCGCAGGGTGCGGGCGTAGTGCTCGCGGAGGGACTCCACGTCCCGCACCTCGAACCCGGCGCGCTCCAGCTGGGTCACGGTGGTGCCGATGGGGGCGAGTTCGCCGTCCGGGAAGACGTAGGCGTCGATGAACTCGTCCACGGTGTACGCCGACTCGTCGTGCTGCGGGCGGCGGGCGATCTGGTGGTTGAGCAGCCGCCCGCCGGGCCCCAGCAGGCCGTGCAGCCGGCGGGCGTACTCCAGATAGCGTTCGGCGCCGACGTGCTCCGCCATGCCGATGGAGGAGATGGCGTCGAAGGGCCCGTCCGCCACGTCCCGGTAGTCCTGGACCCTGATCTCCACCCGGTCGGTCAGCCCCTCGTCGGCGACGCGCTTACGGGCGTACGCCGCCTGCTCCTGCGACAGGGTGATCCCCACGACGCTCACGCCGTGCTCGCGGGCCGCGTGGATGGCCATCGAGCCCCAGCCGCAGCCGACGTCCAGCAGCCGCTGACCGGGCGTCAGGCCCAGTTTGGCGCAGACGAGTTCGAGCTTGTCCCGCTGGGCGCCCTCCAGGGTTCCGGCGTCCTCCCAGTAGGCGCAGGAGTAGACCATGGACGGGCCGAGGACAAGCTCGTAGAAGTCGTTGCCGACGTCGTAGTGGTGGCTGATCGCCCGCCGGTCGGTGCGCCGGGTGTGCAGATGCCGGCGCGGCCTGCGGACCTCCTCACGCGGCGGGGCGGGCGGCAGCGGCGGCCCGGCGAGCCTCAGCAGCTCGGCGACGGCGGCCCGTACGGCGGGGTCGCGCAGGGCCTGGAGGGGACCGGGGGCGTCCTCGGCGCGCTCCCAGACGAGGCCCGCCAGTGCCTCGAGCACGGCGTACAGGTCGCCCTCGACGTCCAGGTCCCCGGAGACCCAGGCGCGGACGATGCCCAGCTCGCCCGGTTTGAACAGGATGCGGCGCAGGGCGCGGCGGTTGTGAAGGACCAGCGCGGGTGCGTCGGGCGGCCCGGCCTGCGATCCGTCCCAGGCCCGTACCCGCACCGGGAGCGGGGCCCCCAGCACCTGCTCGGCAAGACTCCTCAGCCGCGACGCGGCGTCGGCCATGGCGCACACCTCCAAGACGAGATCCCGGATGCCGGTAACCACGTAAACACCGTCGGTCGCTCCGCGCAGTCCCGCAAAGGAGTTACAACTGGGCAAAGCAGCTGTTCCGGCCACGTGGCGACCACCGGCTACGGGGCCATGGGCTTCTCGGTCTTCGACGAGCCCGGTTCCGATCCGGCCGAACCGTGGGACACACGCCGAAGGGGCCGCCCGCACCACGGATGGCAGGCGGCCCCTTCGGGCGTGTTCGGCTGACCGGGGTCAGGAGGCCTTGGCCTTCTCCTCGGTCTTGGCGGCGGCGACCGGCGCCGGCTTCGCGGCCTCGTAGAACTCCTCGCGCGGGTTCTCCATGGCGCCCAGGGAGACGACCTCGCGCTTGAGGAACATGCCGAGCGTCCAGTCGGCGAAGACGCGGATCTTGCGGTTCCAGGTCGGCATCGCCATGCCGTGGTAGCCACGGTGCATGTACCAGGCGAGGCGGCCCTTGAGCTTGATCTTCATCTTGCCCATGACGATCATCGCCACGCCCTTGTGCAGGCCGAGACCGGCGACCGCACCCTTGTTGGCGTGCTCGTACTCCTTCTGCGGGAAGCCCCGCATGCCGGAGACCACGTTGTCGCCGAGGACGCGGGCCTGGCGCAGCGCGTGCTGGGCGTTCGGCGGGCACCAGGCGTTCTCGTTGCCCGCCTTGCGGCCGACGAGGTCCGGGACC
Organism: Streptomyces sp. NPDC001393; assembly: GCF_053597455.1. Classification (NCBI taxonomy): domain Bacteria; kingdom Bacillati; phylum Actinomycetota; class Actinomycetes; order Kitasatosporales; family Streptomycetaceae; genus Streptomyces; species Streptomyces sp. NPDC001393. The sequence goes on along the minus strand of NZ_JBSFIH010000041.1, from coordinate 29,311 downwards.
TGTGCGTTGTCACCGGCGGCCCAGATGTAGTCCGTGCCCTTGACCTGGAGCGTCGGCTCGCAGTCGACGTGGCCGCGCGGGCCGAGCGGCAGACCGAAACGGGCCAGGGCCGGGTTCGGCTTGACGCCGGCGGTCCACACGATCGTGTTGGAGTCGACCTCGAGCCCGTTCTTCAGCACCACGTGGCCGTCGACGCAGGAGTCCATGGAGGTGGAGAGGTAGATCTCCACACCGCGGCCCTCGAGGTGCTCCTTGCCGTACTGGCCGAGCTTCGGGCCGACCTCCGGCAGGATCTTGTCGGCGGCGTCGACCAGGATGAAGCGCATGTCCTCACGGGACACGTTCTTGTAGTACTTGGCCGCGTCCCGGGCCATGTCCTCGACCTCGCCGATGGTCTCCGCGCCCGCGAAGCCACCGCCGATGAAGACGAAGGTGAGCGCCTTGCGGCGGATCTCCTCGTCGGTCGTGGAGTCGGCCTTGTCCAGCTGCTCCAGCACGTGGTTGCGCAGGCCGATGGACTCCTCGATGCCCTTCATGCCGATGCCCTGCTCGGCGAGGCCGGGGATCGGGAAGGTGCGGGAGACCGCGCCCATCGCGATGACGAGGTAGTCGAAGGGCAGCTCGTATGCCTCGCCCACCAGCGGGGCGATCGTGGCGACCTTGCGGTCCTGGTCGATGGTGGTGACCCGACCGGTGAGGACCTCCGCCTTCGGCAGCACGCGCCGCAGCGGGACGACGACGTGGCGAGGGGAGATGTTGCCGGCGGCGGCTTCGGGGAGGAAGGGCTGGTAGGTCATGTACGACCGGGGGTCGACGACCGTGACGGTCGCCTCTCCGTAGCGCATCTTCTTGAGAATGCGCCGAGCTGCGTACAGGCCTACGTACCCACCGCCTACTACGAGGATCCTGGGACGCTCCGTGGTGCTCATGCCATCGAGTATCCACCCGCTCCTGGGGGGGTGCTCGTGCGCCCCTTCACAAGGTTCGACATGCCCTGTGCTACACTCCGCGGCCCGCGTGACGCAGATCATGACGGGCGAGGGGAACCGCAGTGCCCCCGCACCCGTTGTCAATGCCGCGTGAGCTGCCTCTCTCGGTGGCGGGCCGGGATGTGAGCCGCTCGAAACACCCCCGTCGGCACCCGACCCGAAGGTGGCGCACGAGCCCCATCTGAACATGTTCAAAGGGCTCTTCGGCCCCCGAAAGGGCCAACCGGGGGCCTTCTGTACGCCGACCGGCCCGAAATCCTTGTGAAGAACTTCACGAAGTTTTCCGACGCCGTGTCACCGAGGGGCCCGGAAGGAGCCCGACAGGCAGCCCGGAAGCCGCTCAAACGTTATCCGACCTGCTCAGCAGTTGACTACCCATCGGTAACAAAAGGCTTGGGGCAACGGGGTTCACCCACTCGGGCCGTTGGGCGGCGCGTCGTTCACCCGCTCAGCCATATACCGCGCGATATTCGGGCACATGTGCACATAGCTTGACGCCATGACCACTACACAGAAGGCCTCCAAGAAGGCCATCTCGCGAATAGCCGCGGTCAGCGCGGTCCTGGGCGTCCTTCTCGGCACGGGGACGGCGACGGCCGCATACGCCGTGGCCGCGACGCCCGCCACTCACCTCACTGCCAGGACGGCCGCCCCTGCCGGCGGCGGACATGACCAGGGCGGGGGCCGTGACGAAGGCCGCGGCCACCACGAGGGCCGCGGCCATGAGGAGGGCGGCGGCCATGACGAGGACGAGGAGTGCAACGGTCTCATCGTTCTCCTCTGCGTCTGACGGCCGGCCGGCCCAGGGCTGAGGCGACGGCCCCGGTTCCCGCATCCGAGGAACCGGGGCCGCTCCACGTCATCGCGGGCCGGCGGCCTCCTGGCCCGATGCCGCCGCCCCGGCCGCGCCGAAGGCGATGCCGTCGAGGATGTCGTGCTCGCTCACCACGACCTCCTCGGCGCCGGTCCGTTCCATGATCGCGAGCAGCACGAGGGAGCCCGCGCCGATCACGTCGACCCGGCCCGGGTGCATGGACGGGATCGCGGCGCGCTCGGCGTGCGTGGAGCGCAGCAGCCACTCGGTGATCTCGCGGACCCGGTCGCGGGAGACGCGGGAGTGGTGGATGCGCGCGGAGTCGTACGCGTCCAGCTCCTGCGCGATGGCCGAGACGGTGGTGACGGACCCGGCCAGGCCCACCAGGGTGTGCGCCTCGCGCAGCGGCACCGTCTCCTCGGCGAGGTCCAGTGCCGCCTCGATGTCGGCCCGCATGGCGGCGATCTGCTCCTCGGTGGGCGGGTCGGAGACCTTGCCGCCGTGCACCAGATGACGTTCCGTCATCCGTACGCAGCCCATGTCCACGGACCGCGCCGCCCGCACGTGGTCGTCGCCGACGACGAACTCGGTGGAGCCGCCGCCGATGTCCACCACCAGGTAGGGCCTGGTCAGGTCGTCCCGGCCGGTCAGCTCCCTGGTGGCGCCGGTGAAGGAGAACTCGGCCTCCTGCTCGCCGCTGATCACCTCCGGCTCGACGCCGAGGATGTCCAGCACCCCGCGCACGAAGTCGTCCCGGTTCTCGGCGTCGCGGGAGGCGGAGGTGGCGACGAACCGCACCCTGGCGGCGCCGAGTTCACGGATCACCCCGGCGTACTCCCGGCACGCGGCGAAGGTCCGCTCCAGCGCCTCGGGCGCCAGCCGGCCGGTGCGGTCCACGTCCTGACCGAGCCGCACGATCGTCATGCGCCGGTCCAGCTCCAGCAGCTCACCGGTGGCGGGGCTGACGTCGGCGACGAGCAGCCGGATGGAGTTCGTGCCGCAGTCGACGGCGGCGACCCGGGAGAAGCCCTCCGGGACCATGGGCTTCTCGGCGAAGAAGCCGCTGCGGACCTCGGCGGGGTCGAAGACCGCGCCCTCCTCACCGGGGTGCTCGTCCGCCGGGTCGGGCGCCTCGAGCGGCTGCACACACGGCCCCTTGCGCCACCACTCCGGCAGCATCGCGAGCGCCTCGTCGCCGAGCGGGTTCACCCCGGGGCCGGCGGCCAGCGAGTGCGCGACCAGGACGTGCAGGCACTTCACACGGTCCGGCATGCCACCCGCGCTGGGGAAGCCCTTCAGGACCTCGATGGCGTCCCGGCGCGCGATGTAGTCATCGTGCGCGGCACGGTAGGCCGCGGCCAGCTCGGGGTCGCTCTGCAGGCGTTCGGTCATCTCCTTCATGACGCCGTTCGCCTCCAGCGTCCCGATCGCCGAGGCGGCGCGCGGGCACGTCAGGTAGTACGTCGTCGGGAAGGGCGTGCCGTCGGGCAGCCGGGGTGCCGTCTCCACGACGTCCGGCTGACCGCACGGGCAGCGGTGCGCGATGGCCCGCAGGCCCCGCGGCGGGCGGCCCAGCTGCTGCTTGAAGGCCTCGACGTCCGCGTCGGTGGGCTCGGTGCGCGGGGTGGGCGGCAGATCAAAAAGCGACAGCGCGGAGCGCTGCCCTTGAGGGGTGGTGGCCGGGCGACGGGCGGGCGTTTCCATGACTGCTTTCGGATCGGCTTTCTGTCGGTCACTGGGTCGATGGCTGCATCGACTACTGGTCGGAGGCGTCGGCCTTGTCGACGCCGTCCCAGACATTGGCGTACCAGGGCCGCCGGGCGGCCTTCAGGTCGGCGCGGGACTGCCTGGCCGTGCCGCCGGGGTCGACCACCACGTACCCGGTCTCGCCGGGCATCACATAGTGCAGCCGGCGCCGGATCTGCTGCTCGGCGTAGGAGTCGTCCTGCCAGCGCGCCTTGAGGTCGCGCAGCTGCTCCACCCGCTCGCGGGCCTGCTCCCGCTGCCGCTGCAGGTCGGAGATCTGCGCGCGCTGGGTGACGTACTGCCGCATCGGGTAGGCGAGCGCGACGATCATCGAGCACAGCACCAGGGCGAGCAGCGCCGCACGGCCGGTGAGCCGGGAGCGGCGGGCCTGCCGCCTGCTCTGGGAGCGGTAGACCCGGGCCGCCGTCTGCTCGCCGAGCAGCCGCAGCCTGGTCGCGGTGGAGAAACGGTCCCGGTCCTTCACGGCCATCTGGCTTCTCCCGCCTCCCCTTGCCGGTGTGGATTCCACACGTGCGTACGTCCCCGGACACGGTACGGGACCGAGTCCGGGGACGTACGTACGACTGGCTAGGCCTTACCCCAGGTTGGGTCAGCCCTTGAAGCGCGGGAACGCGCTGCGGCCCGCGTACACCGCGGCGTCGTCGAGGATCTCCTCGATGCGCAGCAGCTGGTTGTACTTGGCGACACGCTCGGAGCGGGCCGGGGCGCCGGTCTTGATCTGGCCGCAGTTGGTGGCGACGGCCAGGTCGGCGATGGTGACGTCCTCGGTCTCGCCGGAGCGGTGGGACATCATGCACTTGAAGCCGTTGCGCTGGGCCAGCTCGACGGCGTCCAGGGTCTCGGTCAGCGAGCCGATCTGGTTGACCTTGACCAGCAGGGCGTTGGCGGTGCCCTCCTCGATGCCGCGGGCGAGGCGCTCGGGGTTGGTGACGAACAGGTCGTCGCCGACCAGCTGGACCTTGTCGCCAAGACGGTCGGTGATGACCTTCCAGCCGGCCCAGTCGTCCTCGAACAGCGGGTCCTCGATGGAGACGAGCGGGTAGGCCGCCACGAGCTCCTCGTAGTACTCCGTCATCTCGGCGGCGGAGCGCTCCTTGCCCTCGAAGAGGTACTTGCCGTCCTTGTAGAACTCGGAGGCGGCCACGTCGAGCGCGAGGGCGATCTGCTCACCGGGGACGTACCCGGCCTGCTTGATCGCTTCGAGGATCAGGTCCAGGGCGTCACGGTTGGAGCCCAGGTTCGGGGCGAAGCCGCCCTCGTCGCCGAGGCCGGTCGCCAGGCCCTTGGACTTCAGGACCTTCTTCAGGGTGTGGTAGACCTCGGCGCCCCAGCGCAGGGCCTCGGAGAAGGACTCCGCGCCGATCGGGGCGATCATGAACTCCTGGATGTCCACGTTGGAGTCCGCGTGCGAGCCGCCGTTGAGGATGTTCATCATCGGCACCGGCAGCAGGTGCGCGTTCGGGCCGCCCAGGTAGCGGAAGAGGGGGAGGTCGGACGCCTCGGAGGCGGCGTGGGCGACGGCGAGGGAGACGCCGAGGATGGCGTTGGCGCCGAGGGAGCCCTTGTTGTCGGTGGCGTCCAGGTCGAACATGGCCTGGTCGATCAGGCGCTGCTCGGTCGCGTCGTAGCCGACCAGCTCCGGGCCGATCTGCTCGATGACGGCGAGGACGGCCTTCTCGACGCCCTTGCCCAGGTAGCGGTTGGGGTCACCGTCGCGCAGCTCGATGGCCTCGAAGGCGCCGGTGGAGGCGCCGGACGGGACGGCGGCACGACCCGTGCTGCCGTCGTCGAGGCCGACCTCGACCTCGACCGTGGGGTTGCCTCGGGAGTCCAGGATTTCCCGGGCTACGACGACGTCGATGGACGGCACGAGCATCTCCTTCTTGGATGTGACGCTGGAAGTGCGGGGCTGTGTGCCTTACGGCTGTGCCTTGCGCCTAGAGCCTAACCGTCCCGGGGGCGCCGGCCACCGACCGACCGTCCCGTGGACGGGGAGGACACGCAGACGGTACCCATTGTTCACTAGCGGAACAAAGGGTGGGTGTACGGGGCACGAAGAAAAGGGGCCGGAGGCACTCGGGAAAGGAGGCCGAGGCGTCCAGGAGTGGGGGCGGAAAAAGACCCCGCCCCGGCGCGTACGGGGGAACACGCGCCGGGGCGGGGAGCCCGTGGGGACGGGGTGGCCCTCACGAGGCCTTCAGTGTGCGGGCCGGGGATGTGAGGGCGCTGTGGGTCCGTTCGGAGCCAGGTGTCACTTCAGGTGCAGCTGCTGGCCCGGGTAGATGAGGTTCGCGTCCTCGACGATGTCCTTGTTCAGCTGGAACAGCTTCTGCCAGCCGCCGGCCACGTGGTGCTTCTCGGCGATGGCGCTGAGGGTGTCGCCCGTGACGACCTTGTACTCGCCGTCGCCCTTCTTGACCTTCTTGCCGGTCGGGGTGGTGACGGTCTTGCTCGCCTTCGGGGCCGTGCGCGTGGTGGAGCGGGTGGCGGCCTGCTGGTCGGTGGAGCGGGTGCTCGTGCTCGGCGCGGACTTCGTCGAGGCGGCCGGGGCGGAGCCGTTGTACGCGGCGGAGGACAGGCCCGTGCCGCACACCGGCCAGGCGCCCTTGCCCTGGCCCGCGAGGACCTTCTCGGCGACGGCTATCTGCTGCGACTTGGTGGCGAGGTCGGCACGCGCGGCGTAGGCGGTGCCGCCGTACGCGGCCCAGGTGGAGTTGGTGAACTGCAGACCGCCGTAGAAGCCGTTGCCGGTGTTGATGGACCAGTTGCCGCCCGACTCGCACTGGGCGACCGCGTCCCACTCGGAGGCGGTGGCGGCGGAGGCGTTGCCGGCCGCCATCAGCGGGGCGGCGACGGCGGCGCCGGTGACACCGGCGAGCGTGATGGCGCGGACGGCCTTGGACGGACGACGGTGCTTGCCCTTGCCGGAAAACAGCATGGATCGATCCCCTCACCGACGCCTGCGAGGTGAGCTGTCGGGTTCGGGCCGGTTGAGTTGCCCGGCCGCACACTCGCTCTCGCGAGGCGCGGCTTCACCCCTAGCCGGTCCAGCGTCAACCGCTGGGCCCGGCGCTTACCTTGGGTCCCCCGCTCCTGCCTACGGCGCTTGACGCGACGACTGTTCCCGGGCAACCCGCTGGCAGGATTCGGCGTTGCGAGTCCCGGGGCTCGTGGTGACGAGCGGTCCTGACCGTAGACATGCGATCGGCGGAATTTCAAAGACGATCAGGGCTTCTGAGACTCATCCCACACTTTCGCCAAACCGGACATCAGCCGCGAAGTGGGGCGTCAACTCCCGCTAGTCGTCGCCGTTTTCGGCATGGATTTTCAGGGTCTGACCGGCGGTGATGTGGTCGGGGTCGGCGCCGATGACCTTCTTGTTGGCCTCATAGAGCGCATGCCACCCGCCGCCGACGCCAAGGGAGTCGGCGATGGAGGCGAGGGAGTCGCCCTCGTGGACGGTGTAGGTGGCCGGTCCGCGGTCGGCATGACGGCCGGAAGAGGCGGAGTTCTGACCGTTTGTCGCGCTTTCGTCCGCGCTGCCGCCGCGGTGACGTCCGCCACTGCTGAGCGCTCCGGTGTCGATCAGGCTCCAAGAACCGGCACTCTGCTGGTAATTGTCCGAGTTGTCGGTACCGGGTTCCGCCGTGGGAGAGCTGTCGCTTCCCTGGGGGCTTCCGCTGTCGCCTGAGCCGGACTTGTCGGTCTTGTCGGGCTTGGGGGTGCTGGTTCCGGTGGAGCCGTCGGCCGTACCCGGAGTCCCGGAGGTGTCCTTGCTCGGGCTCGGGGCCGGCGTGGCGCTCGAGTCACTTGCGTCCGAGGGGGAGCCGGAGGAGTCCGAACCGGAGGCGGGCTGGGAACCGGAACCCGAACCCGAACCGGAGTTGGGCGCGGACGAATCCGGCAGACCGGACGAGTCGGAACCGCCGGCCGAGCCGGACGTGCCGCTCGACCCGTCGCCGTTGCCGGAGCCGCCGACGCCGGTGTCGACGTCGACCGAGGCGGAGCCGGAGGTCAGTCCGGCGGTCAGCGCGCACATGGCCCACGGCTTGGTGCCCTGGTCCGCGAGGATCTTCTCGGCGACGGCTATCTGCTGGGAGCGGCTGGCCTGGTCGGCGCTCTCGGCGTACTGCGTGCCGCCGTACTTGTCCCAGTCGGCCAGCGAGATCTGCAGACCGCCGTAGTAGCCGTTCCCGGTGTCCGCACTCCAGGAACCGCCGCTCTCGCACTCGGCGACCTTGTCCCATGTGGTGCCGTCGGCCGCATTGGCACTGGCGGCGCCGAGCAGCGGGATGGCGATGGCGGAGCCGGTCACGCCGGCCGCGACGAGGAGGGCAGGAGCCTGACGGGGGCGACGGTGACGACCGTTCCCGGAGAGCATGCGGAAGCCTTTCGTGCGACAGCAGGGCCGGCGAGGCGAACTGGTACTCCTCGCCACGCTGATGGGTGAACGTATCGGCAGACGATCACTTGTCACAAGTTAATGCCGCGCAGATCACGTGAAGATCACGGAGTTGAAGGTTTGTCATCTCCCCCTGCCCGGCACCCGATCCTCCCCTCCTGCCCGCTTTGTCACCCGACGGGAACGGCGGTGCCTCACGCCCGGCGCGCGGCGCGGCCGCAACCATGGACCCGACATGACCCCGGGGGGCTTGACGTCCAGGAGGACACGATGGCGCGGCACACCCGGCTGCCCGGCGAGTCCGCGGAGTACCTCGCCGCACGCGAGGAGCTCCGCAACGCCGAGATCGAACTCATGCGCCACCGCGAGCAGGTCGCGGCCCTGCGCAGGGCGCTTCCGCAGGGCGCCGCCGTCGACGACTACGTCTTCCTCGAAGGCCCCGCCGACCTCGACGCGGGCGACACGCCCGTCCGCGAGGTCAGGCTGAGCGAGCTGTTCTCCGGCCCCGGCCGGCCGTTGATCGTCTACCACTTCATGTACGGCAAGCGGCAGACCGACCCGTGTCCGATGTGCACCCTGTGGATCGACGGCTTCAACGGCGTCGCCCACCACGTCGCCCAGAACGCCGACCTCGTCGTCCTCGCGGCCGCCGACCCGCCCGTCCTGCGCCGGCACGCCCGAGGCCGCGGCTGGACCCGGCTGCGGCTGCTGAGTGCCGGGGACAGCACCTTCAAGTACGACCTGGGCAGCGAGGACGAGGACGGGGTGCAGGACTCCACCGTCTCCGTCTTCACCCGGGACCCGGACGGCACGGTCCGCCACTTCTACTCCGCCCACCCGCGCATGGCCGAGGACATCGACCAGCGCGGCATCGACCTGCTCAACCCCGTCTGGCACCTTCTCGACCTGACGCCGGGCGGCCGCGGCGACTGGTTCGCGGGCCTGGACTACTGACCGCCGGTGCCCGCCGGGACCGGGGTGAACTCCACCGGCAGGGTGCGCAGGCCCCGCATGATGAGCCCGCCCCGCCACCTCAGGTCGGCCGGATCGGCGGCGAGCCGCAGGTCGGGCAGGCGGGTGAGCAGGGTGGCGAGCGCGGTCTGGCCCTCCAGCCGGGCGAGCGGCGCGCCGAGGCAGTAGTGGATGCCGTGGCCGTATCCGAGGTGCTGGTTGTCGCGGCGGGCGAGGTCCAGCACGTCCGGATCGGCGAACCGCTGCGGGTCCCGGTCCGCCGCCGCGAGCACCACCAGCACCGGATCCCCCGGCGCGATGTCCTGCCCGCCGATGGTGAGCGGTTCCGTGGCGAACCGCCAGGTGGCGAGCTCCACCGGGCCGTCGTAGCGCAGGAGTTCCTCCACTGCGGTCTCCAGGAGGTCCTTTTCCTTCCTGGCCAGGGAGTCCTGGAGGTGCTCGCGCTGGGCGGGGTGGGTGAGCAGGGCGTAGGTGCCGTTGCCGATCAGGTTCACGGCGGTCTCGAAACCGGCGAACAGCAGGATGAAGGCCATCGCGGCGGCCTCGTTCTCGGTGAGGTGCTCACCGTGGTCGGAGGCGCGGATGAGGCCGGAGATGAGGTCCTCGCCGGGCGCGGGCTCGGCGGGCAGCGCCTCGCGCTTCCTGTGGATCAGCTCGGCGAGGTAGCCGCGCATCTTCTTGACCGACCGGGCGACCCCGCCCCGCGGCCCTCCCCCGTGGCGGATCATCATGCCCGCCCAGTCCCGGAAGTCGTCCTGGTCCTCGGGCGGAACGCCGAGCAGGTCGCAGATGGCGTAGATGGGCAGCGGGAAGGCGAACTCGTGGATGAGGTCGGCGGAGCCCCTCGCCGCGAAGGCGTCGATGAGGTGGTCGGTCAGCTCCTGCACCCGGGGCGCGAACTCGGCGACCCGCCGCGGGGTGAACGCCTTGCTGACGAGCCGCCGCAGCCGGGTGTGGTCCGGCGGGTCGATGTTCAGCAGATGCGTCATCAGCTCGGCCTTGCGCTCGCCGGGGATGCCGGTCTTGCCCTTGGCGTGCGCGGGCTCGTCGTGATGCGCCGGGTTCTTGCTCAGCCGCTGGTCGGCGAGGGCCTGCCGGGCATCGGCGTACCGGGTGACCAGCCAGGCCTCGACACCGCTGGGCAACCGCGTCCGGCGCACCGGCGCGTGCTCGCGCAGCCAGGCGTAGGCGGGGTAGGGATCGGCGGCGAACTCCCAGGTGAACAGGTCGGGAGCGGAGACGGCGGCGTCCGGTGCCGAGTCGGGGACGGGGTCGGGGGCGGGCTGGGGGTGGGGCTGGTCGGTCACTCCTCGACGGTATCCGGATCCGGGTGGGCCTCCCTGTCCCGGTGGTCACCGGGGGCCGTGCGTATTGCCTCCGGCGCGTCCTCCTGCTCGGGGTCCTGGTGGGCCTGGTCGCCGGGAGCCCCGCATATCGCCTAAGGCGTGTCCTCCTCCGCCGGGTCGCGGTGGGCCTCCGCGTCCTGGTGGGTGTCGGGGGCCGTGGTCATCGGCTCGGGGGTGACTCCCTCCGCCTCCCGGATGGCGTCCCGGTAGGCACGGGCCGCCCCGCGCAGAGCCGCCTCGGGGTCCACGCCCTCCGCCTCGGCGCGGGCCGCCAGGGCCAGCAGCCGATAGCCGATGTCCTCGCCCTGCGGGAGCGGCACGTCGAGGCCCGCCGTACGCGCGCGGGAGGCGAGTTTGGCGGCGAGGGCCAGGCCGGGCTGGCCGAGCGGCACGCCCTCCGTGACCGAGGTGCGCCGCTTCTCCTCGGCCTTGGTGCGCAGCCAGTGCTCCTTGACGTCCTCCGGTGTCTCGGCCTTCTCGTCGCCGAAGACATGCGGGTGCCGGTGGACGAGCTTGGCCACGATGCCGCCGGCCACGTCGTCGATGGAGAACGGCGCGTCCGGGTGCTCCTCGGCGATGCGGGAGTGGAAGACGACCTGGAGCAGGACGTCGCCCAGCTCCTCGCGCAGTTCCTCGCGGTCGCCGGCCTCGATGGCCTCCACCAGCTCGTACGCCTCCTCGATGCCGTACTTGGCGAGGCCCTGGTGGGTCTGCCGGGACGACCAGGGGCACTCGGCGCGGATGCGGTCCATGACCTGCACGAGGTCCAGCAGGCGGGCGCCGGGCAGGTCGTAGGAGGCAGGGAGCAGTTCCAGCTCGGGCATGGAGACGCGGCCGGAGCCGGCCAGCCGGGCCAGGCCGTCGGTGAGCGCGGGCTCCCCCTCACCGGTGGCCACGACCACCACCGTCCGCCCGCCGGCGCAGGCGTCGACGAGCTCCTGCGCGGTGGGCGACGCCGCCTGCACCGCTATCCCGGCTTCTCTCAGATACGGCAGCTGCGGATGCGCCCCGTCCGCGCACAGCACGGCGTCTGCGGTGCGCAGGGCCTGCCAGGCAGGCCAGGACAGCAGGCCGGGGGCGACACGGTGGCTGGTGGTGAGCAGGACGATGCGACCGGGGCCGGCGGCGGAGGCGAGGTCGGGGCGGGATGCGTTCACCATCCGAACGTAACCCACGGCCGCAGGGAGCGGATTCGGTTATCCACAGGGCAGGGACGATCGTGTGATCGTATGACCGCAGCTCGCCATGCTGCCGTACCGTTCCGGCGCCCGGCCCTGCCGTGCCGCTACGCCGTCACCGGCTGTCCGCCCGACGCCGTCGTGACCTCCCGTACCCACGGCGTCTTCGCGTCCACCCGGCTGCTCTTCTGCACGTCCCAGGTGCCGTAGCGCGGGTTGAGGGCGATGTGGAGTTCCTGGGAGGCCTTGGACAGCGCCTTCCAGAAGGCGGGCTGGGAGGTGTCGGTGCCGAGTTGCCCGGCCAGCTTCTGCGCCTCCAGCTGGAGCCGGAGGTTGTCGTCGAGGTGGGCGGGTGCGATGCCGTACTTCTGCAGCCAGGCGGTCTGCAGCCCCTTGGCACCGCCGGCCTGCTGCTCCAGCCCGGCGCGCATCTGCTGGACCTCCTTGCGGCTGACCGAGATGCCGGCGTCCTGCGCGGCGCGGTGCAGCACCCGGTCGAGGACCATGTTGTGCAGGGTGTCCCGGGTCAGGCTGCTGGTGGAGGCGAGGACCTGCTGGTACTGGGTCTCGTCCGGCACCGCGGCCCGCTGTGCCCTGCGGACCTCGTCGACCCGGCTCTCCAGCTGGGCGACGGTGATCCGCTGCCCTCCGACGACGGCCGCGGCGCCCGGGTGCGCATCGTTTCCGCAGGCGGTCAGCAGGGGTGCCGCGGCGGCGATCGCGGCGGTGAGGACGAGCGCGGTGCGACGGCGGCGGTGCAAGGAAACCTCCAAGGGGAGATTGTGCGACGGTGCACAAAGTCTTGCGGTGATCGATGGTAGGCAGTGGCACTGCTCCGGCCAAGCCATTCGACCAACGATTCACCGCCACTTCGGGCACCGCCGCACCAGGGAACGCCCCTCTCCCGCGCGGTGACCGGCCTCAGCCGACGATGGCGACGGGCCCGTCCCAGGCGTCACGGTCCACGGTGATCGTGTAACCGTTGCGCGTTTCCGTGCTGTTGACGAGGTACTGGTGGCCACGGCTGTGGTCCGTGAACTGGGTGGAGCCCCACGGCCAGTCCGTGGTCGTGGTGTACTGCTTGTCCCACAGCGCGTACCAGAGGTTGCCCGGCAGATCCGTCTTGTCGGTGGCGGTGGCGATCGCCTTGGCGCTGGAGCTGGTGAAACCGTAGAAGCCGGTGCGGTAGGTCTTGGCGCGCAGTTCCTTGTCGAAGGCCCGCACATACGTCAGCACGGCGTTGTTGCACGACGTGTTGGTGGTGTCGTACGGCTCCATGTCGAGGTAGACCGGGCTGCCGGCCTTCATGTCGAGCCCGGACGCCTTGGCCACCGCGTCGTCCGCATCGGTCGTGCCGAGGGAGGCGGCCGTGGTGGCGGTGAGCTTCTCCGGGTTGGAGCCGGTCTGGCAGGGCGGCTGGGCGCCGACGTAGATCGGGATGAGCTGGTAGCCGACCGAGTTGACCGACTTCACCCAGGAGGCGGTGAGGTTGGGCTGGCTGCAGCCTCGGTTCCTGCCGCCGATGTAGACGGCCGCCGCCCCGTAGAAGCCGGTGTGCCAGGCCTTCATCGCGCTCAGGGAGGGCGCGGCACACGTGTCGAACGCGTGGCCCGTGAAGGTCTTCTGCGCCGGCCAGGACGTGGCCGCCATGGAGGTCTGCGCCGCGATCCCGGCACCGGCGAGCACGGCGGCACCCGCCGTCGCCCAGGCGATGTAACGACGCTTCTTGGACAGCCGATGGCTGGACATCCCCACCCCATTCGTGATGACGACGCATGCGCGCGACAGGCGCGGTCGTCGAGAGACGCTGTGCACTCGGGCGGGCGCTTGACGCGCGCACGACGCCCGGAGCGGATCGCACCGTAACCGACGCCGTCACCAGGCCCGGAAAAACCCGGCCCTCGGAATTCACAAGATCCACTCAAGGCACGGCAAAGGTTCGGCGTGGGGCGGAACCTTTGACCGGTGTTCGCATCTTCGGTGCCTTTCCCGCCGCCCGCCGCCGGGACGCCGTGCTCCTTTACGCTTCCTCCACGTTCTCCGCCTCTCTGTCACGGATCTCTGTCACGGAGAACGTGGAGGGGTGGGATGGAAAGACGACTCGAAGCCGGCTGGATCCAGCGCATCGCCTGGTCCGCCTTGGTCTGGATCTCCTTCGGCCTGCTGGCCTGGGTTCCGTTCCTGTACGTGGCGATTCGCCGCCGCCGGCCCTCGGACTGGGGCGCGTTCGCGGCGTTCACGCTCTACGAGGTGGTGACCCTGCCGTGGGCGGCCGTCCGCGGCAGCGGGAGCGGGGACCCGGTCCTCGGCGCGGCCGCGCTGCTGACCTGGCTGATCGCCACGGCCATGCTGCTGTTCGCCGTGTTCGACAAGCGCACGCCGAGGCCGGTGCCGGGTCAGCAGATCCATCCGGCACCGCCCGGACAGCCGTACGGGTACCACCCCTACGGGCGTTGACGAAGGCGGCCGTCACCGACCGGCGAGGCCGGCGGCCCGGCCGGTCTCACGTCGCCCTGGTTCTCACGTCGCCCTGGTTCTCACGTCCTCCTGGTACGGCGCACGATGCGTACCGCGGGCCAGGCGAGGAGGCCCGTCACGCCCCAGAAGAAGGCCGAGAGCGCGATCCACACGCCGACACCGGTCTGCGGATCGTCGCCGAACGCGGTGACCGCGAGGGCGACGAAGGCACAGACGACGGTGAGCAGACCCAGGACGACCAGCGCCGCCGTCTGCCCGGCGGTGCGGCGGACGGGTGCGGGACGCGGGGACGCCCCGCCGTTCCCGGCAGATGCCGCTGCCGCTGTTTCGGGCCCGGGCCGGTTCTGCCGAGGGGGCAGCCGCACCACGGCCGTCGGCGGCACCGCCGCGTCGACGACCGCCAGGGTGTGCGCGTCCACGCCGTACAGCCCCGGCTCCAGGTCGACGCAGATGCCGTCGGTGCCGATGAGCCGGCGCCCGCCGTCGGGCCAGTTCAGCACGGCCGCGCAGGCCCGGTAGAGCACGGTCGCCGCCCGCTGGGTGCCGTCCCGCTCCGTGCACGTCAGGCTGACGCCCTCGTCGCCCACGACCAGGGCGGCGCCACCGCCGCGCGCCGGCTCGAAGCGCCGTCCGGTGACGGCGTACGCGGAACTCGTCGGGGCCTCGGTGTAGCCCGCCCAGTCGGCGGTGTGTCCCGAGGGCACCTGCATCAGGGCCGTTCCCGCGGCCTCCACGGCCACCGCGTACACCTGCTGCGGCGTCACCGCCCACAGCTCGGCGCGCAGCTCGTCGAGGCCGCGCGGCGGCCGTCCGGCGAGCAGGTCCTCCGCGAGGCCCGGCAGCCGCCGGGCGGCCGCCTCGGGCGCGGTCAGACCCGAGTCGGTGCGGCCGCGCACCGCGTCCAGGTCGGCCTGCTCGATGCGGCCCGCCTGGAGCGCGGCGAGGACGTCGACGAAACCGCCGAGCACCGCGTCCTGACGGTCCTCCAGCGCGTCGGCGAACGCGGTCACGGTCGCGAAGCCGTCCCGGCGCGCCCGGTAGTCGGCCGTCGCCGTGTAGGAGTAGCCGCCCTCCTGGCGCAGGGCGCGGGACAGTTCGCGGTCCAGGACGCCCGCGTACAGCCGGGCGGCGGTCGTGTCGGTGACGACGGCGTCCAGCAGGACTCCGCCCTTGCCGTCGGAGAAGTAGGCGGGGGTGACCGGCAGGGCGGAGGTCACCGCCGGCATGGCGCGGCGCTGCCCCGCGGGCAGCTTCAGCGACAGGCCGTGGGGCAGTCGCTCGCCGGCGATCCAGAGGACGGCGTTGTCGTGGGTGAACCACGTCTGCGCCCACTGCCGTACGTCGTCCGGGCGCAGGTTGCGCACGCCCCATTCCGGGCAGCCGACCAGGCCGTACCCCTGTGCGCCGTAGCGCCACATCGGGAGCCGGCCCGCCTCGCGCCGGGACTCCTCGGTGCGCAGGATCTCCTTCTCGGTCTCCAGCCGTTCCATCGGCAGGCCGGCGAGGGAGTCGCACACACCGGTGAGATAGGCGGCGATCTCGTGTTCGACGCCCTCCACGTGGAAATGTGTGAACGCGGCCTTGGTCGCGCCGTTGAAGTGGTACTCGGCCAGTCCCTGGCGGTGCAGCGCGAGATGCTCCACCAGGTGCGTGACGCCGGCCCCGGCGAGCGTCTCGTCGGCGACGCCGACGCGGAAGACGAGTCCGGCCCGCATCGGCCCCGCGGCGTACGCGAAGAGGGTGGGTATGCCGTCGACCTCGGTGTGGTGGACGGCGGCCTGGGGGTTCATCTTCGGTCTCTGTTCATCGATGTCCCATCGGTATCGGGGCGGTCAGCCTCGGGCGAGGGCGGCGTCACGGTGCCGGACGTAGGCCTCGGCGGGCTTGCCGAGGTAGTTCCACGGGTACTGCGACGCCAGACCGCCCAGCGCCCGGAAGTGCACGGCGGCGCTCGCGAGGTCCCCCATCAGGGAGAACAGTGCCGCGAAGGCTCCTTGCACCATGACCCATCCGTAGGGGCGGCGAAACTGCGGGTGGAGCACGGACCGGGCGGCCGCCTCGGTGAGTTCGGCATGGACGTTCGGCCGGCGCAGATACTCGGTGCGGGCCTCGGACTTCAGGTCCAGCCAGTGCTCGATGTGCGCTTCGGCCACGAGTCCGGCGTTCAGGGCGCCGTCCGGGGCGCCGAGCATGCACTCGCGGGCGAATCCGTGCGCCTCCTCCCAGCTTCCGCCCCACTTGGGGCACAGCTGCTGGAGCAGGCGGGCCTGTCCGGTGAAATGGCTGGGGTGGTGTCTGGCCAGCCGGTCGTACCGTCGCCGTGCCTCGTTCCTGCCCAGCTGCAGCCCCCGGGCGGTGTTGAGGCGCTCGGCCCAGGCGGCGTCGTAGGACGGGTCGAGGGCGGTGGCGCGGATGAGCAGTTGCTCCGCCTCCCGCAGGTGCGCGTGGAACCGGGCGAACTGTTCCCGGCTCACGTCCTTGGCGCGCGCCCCGGTCCTGATCTCCCAGCCGATGTCGACCAGGCGGGCGCCGAGCACGGTCAGGGCGAACACGTCGTAGGGGGCGGCGGCGACCTGCGCCCGCAACGGGTGCTCGACGCCGGGCGCCTTGGCCAGCACCCGGACGACGAACGCCCGGTCGGTGCCGTACGGGAGCCCGTCGACGTACTGGCGCACGGCCGCCCAGTCCGACGCGGCGGCGGCCTGTCGCAACCAACCGGCCTCTGGGAAGGCGGAGGCCAACTCGAAGTCCGGGGGCGGCAGGGGAGACGGAAGCGACATGCCGCGGATATTAAGCGAGGCCTGTGACAACGCGGCCGTCGGGCGAACCCACACGTCACCGGGCACAGACACGACCGCGGCTTGACCGTTGGCATACCTGGCGGCCAACTCCCGTTCACCACCCCTCCCTACCGTCCGCACATCCTGACCGGCACACCGCTTAAGGTGTCCGGAAATCGCCTACGACGGCCCTACGCCCCCCTACGGCCGTACGGCCCGCTCAGTCTCCGGAGTCCCCATGGCCCTGAACGCCCGCCGCAACCGCCAACTCCAGGAGGCGGTCGCCCCGTTGCTGCTCCAGGGCGAGCGGGTGGAACTCGCCAGCCTGGCCGGCGTCGGCTCGGTCTCGGTGCGCAGGCAGGCCGTCACCGCGGCGGTCGTCGGCGTGCTCTCGGCGGGCACGGTCATCGCCACGGTCCGGCCGCGCCCGCTGTACATCGTCCTGACCGACCAGCGCGTCCTCTTCTTCGACGGCAACCGCGGTGGAAAACCGGGCCAGCTCGTGCTGAACCTGCCCCGCCCGTACGTCTCGGCGGGCGGCTCGAAGAAGGCGTTCCTGGGTTTGCAGTACGTCACCCACCTGACGGTGGCGGGCCAGGAGAAGGGCCTGAAGGTCACCTTTCCGGTGCAACACCGGGGGGACGGGCCGCGACTGGTGGCGGGGTTGCCGGTGACGGCCTGACCGGGCACCTACAACGAGTGCCGCATCCACACGTTGGGCTCGACGTAGACGGCGTATCCGCGTTCCGGTTCGCAGCGGACCGGGACCAGGGCGCCGGGCACCTCGACGTCCGCGGGGGTGTCGAAGGGCAGCCCGGTCCAGCGGCGCCACTCCTCCAGCGAGGCGCCCACGGTCATCGAGGCCGGCGCGACGGAGTCGATGGTGGCCCCGGCACGCGCGTGGACGCGCAGCCACGGGTCCTCGGGCAGGCCGTCGGGGCGGACCCGGTGGGCGTACTCGGTGATGGGGGTGTGCGGTTCGCGGTGCTTGGCGCTGGGGCGTACGGGGGCGACGACCTCGCGGAAGCCGAGCGCGCGGGCGCCCGCCCGCATCGCCGAGAGCATGACGGTGGACGGGCCGTGGCCCTGGGCGTGCGGGGCGACGGTGACCGAGACGGCGCTCACCGTGTCGGGGCGGGTGCCCTGGCGCAGGTCGGCGAAGGCCCACAGCAGGATCTGGTCCCAGCCGCGCGCGGGCAGGGTGCGCCGGCCGTCGACGTCGAGGGCGAAGGGCACACTGAAGGCGTGCGCGACGATCTCGCCGCGCTCGTCCTCGGCGAACAGCGCGTACTGCGGCAGTTCGGTGGGGATACGGCCGTAATGGGCGATGCCCACGGGGTCGTTGGTCACGAACTCGGGCCATGTGTCGGCCATCTCGAACAACGCCGGCAGCCGGTCGGGCCGCTCGGCGATGCTGCTCACCTTGACGTCCATGACGCTCACGGTAGGCGGCGCGCACCCGGCCCGGACAACGGTTTTCGCCGGTTGCGTGCGCCCCCGGGCCGGCCGCGGCTCAGCGGGCGCTGAAGCGCTCCGGCGCCTTGGTGGGGTTGCCGCCCGTAAGCAGTTTCTGGTCCGGGCAGCCGGCGAGGACCTTCTTCATGGCGGCCTTCTCGGCGGCGGTGACCCACAGGCCGTACTTCTTCTTGACGGCGACCTGGGCGGCCACGTAGGTGCAGCGGTACCCGGTGTTGGGCGGGAGCCAGGTGGCCGCGTCGCCGTCGCCCTTGCCGCGGTTGGTGCTCGCGTCGACGGCGATGAGGTTGAGGGGGTCGTTGGCCAGCGCTATGCGCTTGCTCGCGTCCCAGTACTCGGCGCCCTTCTGCCAGGCGTCGGAGAGGGGGACGACGTGGTCGATGTCGACCTGGCTGCTGCCGCGCCGGTAGGTGATGTCCTTGCCGGAGTAGGGGTCAGGCTCGAGCAGGCCGTACGTGACCTTGCAGGTGCCGCCGGTGAACCTCACGGCCTTCAGGTCGCGTTTGAGTATGTCGTCGCGGGTTATCTGCAGCTCCTTCATCGATGCGATGCACATGAGGCACAGCCGTAACCCACTCCCGTCCCTCACCGTTATCGGTCATGCCGTGAGGCACATGAGCGACTTCGGAGACAGGAAGCAGATCCATGACGTTATGCACAGAGAAGGCCATCTCGCCCACCACCGGCGAGACCACCTGGCTCCTGGTCGACGAAGAGACGTACGCGCCTCACCCCGAAGCCCGTGAGTTCTCCCTGTACCTGCGCGGGGCCGGGCGGTCACCGCAGACACAGCGCGCGTACATCCCCAGAATCGGCCGCTTCCTCAATTGGTGCGCAGAGCGGGGTACCGACTGGAGGACCGTCCGGCTCGGGGACATGAGTCTGTTCAAGTTCCACGTCGAGCGGACACCGACCCAGTACGGGCGCCCTCCGTCCGGCAAGACGGTCAACGCCACGCTCACTGCGGTGTGTGAGTTCCTCCGCTTCTGCGCGGTGCAGGGACATGTGGCTCACGAAGTCGCCGAGCGTCTCAGCGAGCCCCGCTTCCTGGCCCACGCCCCGGCCGGCTTCGATCCCGGCGAGGGCGGCCAGCACCTGATGGTCAAAGCCCGCGTCCTGAAGGCGCCGGAGATCGAGTGCGCACCGCAGACGCTCACCGGCGTCCAGACGGAGCAGGTCATCGGCGCCGCTCGCACCGCGCGTGACCGGCTGCTCCTGACGGTCCTGGTGGAAGCAGGCCTCCGCATCGGCGAAGCCCTCGGACTGCGGCGTGAGGACATGCATCTGCTCCCGGACTCCACACACCTGGGCTGCCGAACCGGTGGCGCGCACCTGCACGTCAGGCCCCGTCAGGACAACGTGAACGGGGCGCGGGCCAAGGCCGGGCGCCCTCGCATGGTTCCGCTCACGCCGGAAGTGGTGCACCGATATCGCGATCATCTCGCCGAGCGTGAACAGGTAGTCGGATCCACCGACTGTGACTATGTCTTCCTCAATCTCGTCGGCGTCCACGCGGGGCGCCCGCTCTCCTACTCCAACACCAAGCAGGTGATCGAACGTATCGGGAAGCGCTGCGGATTCACCGCCCGACCGCACATGATGCGGCACACAGCCGCCACTCGCTGGATCCGTAACGGGGTCACCCCGGACGTCGTACAGGCCCTGCTGGGGCACGCCTCCTCGGCGAGCACGGCCGTCTACGTGCACGCCCAGGACGAGGATCTCCGCGCGGCCGTTGAGGCCGTCGAAAGTCTCGCGTCGGAGCTGCTGCGATGACCATTGCGCTCCTCCGCTCCCCTGCCCTTCCTGCCGTCCCCGGTGCCCCGGAGTGGCCGTCGTGGCTCGCGGCACGCCTGCCGTCGGGCTGGCGCACGGGTGAGTGGGACCCCGTTCAGGCGCTCTTCACCGCCGATCCCGGCAACCCTACGACCAGCGTGTTCGTATGCTCCGTAGGCGCCTGTTGCACCCATGTAGCGAGTAACGGATCCCGCTGCGACGCCTGCCGTAAAGCCCGCTACCTTCTGGGCAATCCCGCGGACTTCGACGCCACGCACATCCCGGACCCGTCCCGCCGCCGGCCCAACACCTCCGCGAACGGGGCCATGCCGGGCATCTCCCAGTTCTCGCTCGCGGGTGTGAGCCCCGCGGTCCGCCAGGAGCTCTTGTACGGGCTCCAGCAGCGCGACGACGCCGGAATCAGCCTGGTCCCCCAGCGGGTACGCCGCATTGTGGCCGGCCTCCCCGCCGGACTCGGCTCGCTCCTCGACCTGGACGCCTCCTTCTCCTCCGGGCTTCCGGCTGCGGCCTCCGGCGTCCTGAACGGTGTTCTCCTGCACGTCCGACGCGCACGCGTCGAGTTCGAGGGCACCGATCCGACCTCGGGCGACGTATGGGAGTGCGCTCTCATCGGGCTGACGGCAGGGCGCGGTCGCAAGTACGCCGCTGTCCACGGCGACATCGACTTCCGTCCGGTACGGCAGCGTTGGCTGCGGGAACTGGTCAAGGAGTACGGCCGCACGGCACGCCCCAACGTCATGGACCTACGGCAGACCGTCTACGCGGCGACCATCGCGTCCTCCGCGCTGGCAGGCCGCCCCCACGGGGATGAGCCGGGGCTCCTCGCCATGGCCGACATGAATGCCGTAGTGGACCTGTTCCGGATCACCAAGCGTCCCGAGGACGGTCACGACTACTCCACCAGCCACCGCAGAGCCCTGCTCCGCCACTGGCGCACGTTCCTGGACTACGCCCGTCAGGCCGGGATGATGGACCACGTGCCCGGCGGGTTCGCGCTCAACCCCCGCTTCCACAGCATCGCCGCCGTGGAAGTGACCGAAGACGATCTCGGCCGTGCGATCCCCGAACACATCATCGCCCAGCTCGACGTGCACCTCGGTCTACTGGGCACCTCGACGGGGTACGCGAGCGGCGGCTGGACGGCCGCCGACTTCGCACGGATGTACCAGGTGGTCTACGCGGTCCTCCGGGACACCGGCCGCCGTCCGGGCGAGGTCACCAGCCTGCACCGCGACTGCCTGGAGCGGGTCGACGGCAAACCGACGCTGATCTACGACAACCACAAGCGGCGACGCCACGGCCGTCGGCTGCCCATCTCGGAGAGCACCGCCCAACTGATCGAAACCTGGCAGAAAGAGCTCGATGCGCTACCGGCCGTACCGGCCTGCGCCCAGTGGCTGTTTCCCTCGCCGGGACAGCGCAACCGTCCGCGCCGCGGGCATCTGAACACTTCGCACTTCTGCAACCGGATCTTCCGGAACTGGGTCGACGAACTGATCCCAGACCTTGTGGACGACCAGCTCGATGAGGACGGCGCCCCTCTCGCCTACGACCGCACCCAGGTCGTCCCGTACGGCTTCCGCCACGCTTACGCCCAGCGCCATGCGGACGCGGGCACTCGCCCCGACATCCTGCGGGAACTCATGGACCACCGTTCACTGGACGTGACCATGGGGTACTACAAAGTCTCCCTCAGCCGAAAGCAAGAGGCCGTGCGAACGGTCGCGGCACTCGCCGTCGACCGGCACGGAGCAGCCCGCGGATTCGGCGATCCCCTCGCCTACGAGGTGGAAAGCGTCGGGGTTCCCTACGGCGGCTGCACCGAGCCGAGCAACGTCAAGGCCGGCGGCGGGCACTGCCGCATCCGCTTCCAGTGCGCCGGATGCGACTTCTACCGCCCCGACCCCTCCTACCTCCCCGCCCTGGAACAGCAGATCGCGGACCTGCGAGCCGACAAGGAAGCCGCCCTCGCGATGGAGGCCGCCGACTGGGTCGTGCGCAATCTCGATGACCAGATCCGCGCCTACTCGAAGTCGGCCGACGAGATGCGGCGGAAACTTGACGCTCTGCCCGCCGAGGAGCGTGCCGCCGTCGAATCCGCCTCACGCGAGCTGCGCAAGGCACGTTCGGCAGCGGCCTTCATCCCTCTGCAGACGCTGACTACACGGAGCTCCAAATGAAAATCCCTGCTGCTTCCGGCGGCAACGACCGGAACGCCCGGATCGAGCGGCTGCGCGTCAGCCGCTCCAAGGACAGCGAAGACAAGACGAGGCGCGCGCTCGACGCCGTGGACGGCCTTCTCCGCTCGGGACGACGGATCACCGTCGCTCAAGTAGCCCGGGAAGCCTCGGTATCCACGTGGTTCGTCTACAACCAGCCTCAGGTGCACCAGGCCGTTCAGGACGGCATCACCGCCCAGCGAACGCGGGGTCGCCAGAACTCCCACACTCCGGAGGCGCCTCAGGTGTCCCCGGCCGGGTTGCGGACGGACCTTGCACTGGCCCGCGAAGAGATCAAGGACCTCAAGAAGGAGCGCGATCGGCTCCGTAACCGGGTCAGGCTGTCACTCGGCGCCGAATTGGAGGGCGTGAACCAGCACGAGCTGATCGAGCGGGTACAGCAGATCGAGCAGCGGAATACCGCGCTGGAGCAAGCGTTGTCAGAGGCCAGAGATCAGATCGCCGCCCTGGAGGGCCAACTGCGTGAGACGGAGGACGACCTCACCGCCGCACGAGCCGGCCTCCGCCGTGCCATGCGGTCCGTTCCGTCCCCGTAGCTCGCGTTCTACTGCCACCCGCGGCTGTCCGGCTCAAGTGTCGTCTGCCGGACAGCCGTGAGAGGCGGAATCAGAATGGGGGATCGTTGAAGAACGAGCCGGTCCAGACAGGTGAGACCGGCTCGGAATCGCGCTGCTGAAGGAGTACGACGGCGTCGTTGACGCGCCCCAGGTCGATGAGGTGGCCGGCAAGGTCGTTGCTGTTCGCGGGGGCGTGCTGTTCGAGAACGGCAACAGCCTCCTCGATGCGTCCGGCGCCGGCGAGCAGCTCAGCGATGTGCGGCGCCGCGTACGAGGTGGCGCCCTCGGGGTGGGAGCGGGCGCGCGCGATCGCTTCGTCGACGCCATCGCGGGCGGCGATCAGCGGCAGCCGTATCCAGTACAGGTCCCAGTCCTCCTCGCCCTCGCGGGCGGCGGCGAGGGCGTCGAGGTGCGCCAGGCCGTCCTCGGGGCGGCCCTGTTCGAGGCACAGGTTGGACCACGTATGCAGGACCCAGTCGTCCCCGTTATGGGCCTCGGCCAGAACGCGCATCACATCGACGGCTTCGCCCCCTCGGCCATGCCGTGCCAGGAGCTCCGCCAGTCGCACCGTGCCGTGGCCCCCGCAGTCGTGCGAGTTGCCCGACTGCCGGTACACGGCGATCGCGCCTTCCACGTCACCGCGCTCCTCCAGTGCCTCAGCCAGACGCTGCGCAGCGTGACCGAGGCGATCAGTCACCGCGTACGCGCGCAGTTCCTCGATCCGATCGTGTCTCGCCAGCAGGTCGGCCAGCTGATCCCGGTTGTTGACCGAGGTGATGTGCCGGGTGCGCAGCAGGGCGATCGCTTCGTCGACGCGGCCCTGGCGTTCGCGGATCGTGGCAAGCAGCCCGATTGCGTCGTCGGGGTCAAGACCGCGGCAGCACCATGGACTGTCACACCGGTGCTGGTCCAGGATACGGGCAGCCAGCAGCGCGGCGATGTCTTCATCCCGGCCTGCTCCCTCGGCGATGTCGACCAGAGCGGTGGCAAGAAGCCGGTCCTCGATTCCGGCGCTCAGCCGGGTAACCGCCTCGTCCGTACGCCCGTGCCGCGCCAGCAGGCGCGCGGAATACTCCAACGGGAGCCCTCCCGTGCTCGCGTACGGCAGGGCCAGCGCGATCGCTTCCTCTGCCCGCCCCCAGCTCTCCAGCAGCTCCGCCTGGGCCCGGGCTGCCGGCCACCAGCCAGTGGCAACGTACGGAGAAAGCGCCTCCAGCGCCTCGGCTTGCCGGCCCTGGTCACTGAGCAGCTGCGCCCAGGCCCGCGCGCAGAACCATTCCCCGTCACGGGACCGGACCTCCACCTCCTCGCTGTGGCCGAGCTCAAGAAGCCGGGAGACCAGGAATGGAGGAATGCAGCCGGACAATGTCCGGGCCTGACGGTCGAGATCGGCAGCGTCCATGACAGCGCACCTTAGCCACCGCGTCCGACATGGGCCCTGCAGCCGGTGGCCAGGACGGTCATGGGGTGCTGTCAGCCCTGGCACTGCTTCAACATCGTTGCCCTGTCCGCCGCCGTCACGGCTAGGTCGTACTTGAGCGCCACCTGCGCGAACCGCACAGCGTACGAGCAGCGGATCGACTTGTTCGGCGGCAGCCAGGACGCCGGGCCCGAGTCCCGCTTGGCGGAGTTCGTGGAGCCCGAGACCGGCAGAAGGTTCAGCACGTCGTTGGCCAGTTGCTCCCGCTTTCCCTTGCTCCAACGCGAGGCACCCATCTGCCAGGCGTACGACAACGGCACCACGTGGTCGATCTGTACCTCGGTGGCCTTGGCCTTCTTCCAGGCGATGTCCTTGCCGGTGTACGGGTCGTACAGGTCCAACGACACGACCACGCAGTCGGAACCCCTACGGAACTCGACGTCCTGTCCATGGAGTTTCAGCAAGTCGTTCCGCGTGTCACAACCGTTCCTCGCCAGCGGCACCCCATCCGCCGTGTCCATCCACGCATAGCCGAACTTGTCCCGTTCGTAGCCCGTCTTCGGCCCACGCCCCTTGACTGTAAGTTCTTCGACGAGCTTGCGCGCGTTCGCCTTGTCCGCCTCCGACGTGAGCGCGCCGAGCCCCGGCTTCGTTCCGTCCGGATTCGTCAGCGGGCTCGCCGCCCGCCCGGCAGCGGCGTCCGGTCCGGATCCCGCAGAGCTTCCGCCCGGCTCCAGGCCATCACAGCCTGCGACGAGCGCGACGGCAACGGTGACCGTAAGGACGACCCTCTTCCCGTTCGTACACAGCGGCCTGTGGCTCATGTACCTCTCACTACGCACAGCCGACCACACCCTGCATACGCTGCGAGAACAGGCCCACCACAGCGCGAACCATAGAGATAACGCGGGTGTCGCAGGAGTTGGAGTCGGTGTCCGCCCAGGCGGTGCCGAACCGGGCCCGGGAGTAACCGGTCTTCGGTGCCCGGCCCTTGACGGTCAGGGAGTCGACGGCGGCCATGAGCGTGCCCCCGCCTCCGGACGGTTCGGGTCCGGAGGTCCCCTTGGTCTTGTCCTTGCTGCAGCCGGTCACGGCGGCCAGCACCACCATGGCGGCGATCGCCCCGCCCCTCAGACGTGTCACGGGTACGTCCCCCTCGCTCGCGGACCCTGGCCCGCGCCCGGCGTCCCCGGCCACAGGCGGAATCGTTCCTTCCCTTACGTTAACTGCCCAGCGAGCGACTGCAGACGAGGACCGAAGGGGCGTTTGGGGGCAATCCTCAGGCGAGTTGGAGCATGAGGAGCCCGTCGAGGGAGCGCGGCGCCCCCCGACAGACGTTCCTACGACCCGAGAATCGAGGCGAGGAACTCGCCGACCCAGCCCAGCAGTTCACGCCCGACCAGTGGCTTGCCGCCGACCTTCGCGGTCTTCGGGCGCGGGACCAGCACCTGGTGGAGGGCCGGTTTGATGACCGTGCCCGGGTAGAGGCGCTTGACCCGCAGTTCCTGCGACTCGCGCAACTCCACCGGCGCGAAGCGGATGTTGGTGCCCTGGAGGACGATCTCGCCGACGCCGCACGCGCGCGCGAGCATCCGCAGCCCGGCCACCAGCAGCAGGTTCTCCACCGGCTCGGGCAGCTTGCCGTAGCGGTCGGTGAGTTCCTCGCGGACGGCCTTGATGTCCTCCTCCGAGTTGGCGGAGGCGATGGACCGGTACGCCTGCAGGCGCAGGCGCTCGCCGGGGGCGTAGTCGTGCGGGACGTGCGCGTCGACGGGCAGCTCGATCTTGACCTCGAGGGGCGGCTCCTCCACACCTCCCGCCGAAGGCTCCCCTGTCTCCAGCTGGCGCCGGTAGTCGGCGACGGCCTCGCCGACCATGCGGACGTACAGGTCGAAGCCGACGCCCGCGATGTGCCCGGACTGCTCGCCGCCGAGCAGGTTTCCGGCGCCGCGGATCTCCAGGTCCTTCATCGCCACGTACATGCCCGCGCCCATCTCGGTGTGCTGGGCGATGGTGGCCAGCCGCTCGTGCGCGGTCTCCGTGAGCGGCTTCTCCGGCGGGTAGAGGAAGTAGGCGTACCCGCGTTCGCGGCCCCGGCCGACCCGGCCGCGCAGCTGGTGCAGCTGGGACAGGCCGAAGGTGTCGCCGCGCTCCACGATGAGGGTGTTGGCGTTGGAGATGTCGATGCCGGACTCGACGATCGTGGTCGAGACGAGGACGTCGAACTTCTTCTCCCAGAAGTCGACGACGACCTGCTCCAGCGCCGACTCCGACATCTGGCCGTGGGCGGTGGCGATGCGTGCCTCGGGGACGATCTCGCGCAGTCTCGCCGCCGCGCGGTCGATGGACTCGACGCGGTTGTGGATGTAGAAGACCTGGCCCTCGCGCAGCAGTTCGCGGCGGATGGCGGCGCCGATCTGCTTCTCCTCGTACGGCCCGACGAAGGTGAGCACCGGGTGGCGCTCCTCCGGGGGCGTGGTGATCGTGGACATCTCACGGATGCCGGTGACCGCCATCTCCAGGGTGCGCGGGATCGGGGTCGCGGACATGGTCAGCACGTCGACGTTGGCGCGGAGCTTCTTCAGCTGCTCCTTGTGCTCGACGCCGAAGCGCTGCTCCTCGTCGACGATGACCAGGCCGAGGTCCTTGAACTTCGTCTCGGAGGAGAACAGGCGGTGGGTGCCGATCACGACGTCCACCGCGCCCTCGCGCAGGCCCTCCAGGACCGCCTTGGCCTCGGTGTCGGTCTGGAACCTGGACAGCGCCTTCACGTTCACCGGGAACTGCGCGTACCGCTCGGAGAACGTCCCGAAGTGCTGCTGCACCAGCAGCGTCGTCGGCACGAGGACGGCGACCTGCTTGCCGTCCTGTACGGCCTTGAAGGCGGCCCGCACCGCGATCTCGGTCTTGCCGTAGCCGACGTCGCCGCAGATCAGGCGGTCCATGGGGACGGACTTCTCCATGTCCTCCTTGACCTCGGCGATGGTGGTGAGCTGGTCCGGGGTCTCGGCGTAGGGGAAGGCGTCCTCCAGTTCGCGCTGCCAGGGCGTGTCGGCGCCGAAGGTGTGGCCGGGGGCGGCCATGCGCGCGCTGTAGAGCTTGATCAGGTCGGCGGCGATCTCCTTGACGGCCTTCTTCGCGCGCGCCTTGGTCTTCGTCCAGTCGGCGCCGCCGAGCCGGTGCAGGGTGGGTGCCTCGCCGCCGACGTACTTGGTGATCTGCTCCAGCTGGTCGGTCGGGATGTAGAGGCGGTCGCCGGGCTGGCCGCGCTTGGCGGGCGCGTACTCGACCACCAGGTACTCGCGGGTGGCGCCCTGCACGGTGCGCTGCACCATCTCGATGTAGCGGCCGACGCCGTGCTGTTCGTGGACGATGTAGTCGCCCGACTCCAGGGTGAGCGGGTCGATGGTCTTGCGGCGGCGGGCCGGCATCCGGGCGCCCTCGCGGCCGGTCGCGCGCTGGCCGGACAGGTCGGTCTCGGTGAGCACGGCGAGCCCCAGGGCCGGGTCCACGAAGCCGTACTCGATCGAGCCGCAGGAGACGTGGACGACGGACGGGCTGAGCTCGCCGAGGTCGCCCGTCTGGGCATCGGACACGGTCAGGCGGGCGGCGATGCCCTCGTTGCCGAGCACCTCCACCGTGCGGGCGGCCGTGCCGTGGCCCTCGGTGACGAAGACCACGCGCCATCCGTCGGCAAGCCAGCCCTTGGTGTCGGCGAGGGCCCGCGCGGTGTCGCCGCGGTAGGTCTCGGGCGCGTGCATGCCGAGCTTGAGGGTGTCGGCGTCGAGTTCGAGATCGGCGGCGAACGGCGACACCGACCACCACATCATGTCCAGCTCGCGGGCGCGGTCGCGGACGTCGGCGATGGACCACAGGGAGGCGGCGCCGACGTCGATCGGGGCCTCGCCGCCGCCGGCGGTGGCCGCCCAGGAGGCCTGCAGGAACTCCTGGGAGGTGGCCACCAGGTCGGCGGCACGCGTGCGGACCCGCTCCGGGTCGCAGACGACGGCCATCGCGCCCTTGGGCAGGACGTCGAGGAGCAGTTCCATGTCGTCCACCAGGACGGGGGCCAGGGACTCCATGCCCTCGACCGCGATGCCCTCGGCGATCTTGTTCAGCAGTTCGCCCAGCTCCGGGTGCTCCTCGGCGAGGGCACGCGCGCGTGCGCGGACGTCGTCGGTGAGCAGCAGCTCGCGGCACGGCGGGGCCCACAGGCCGTGCTCGGCGACCTCGAGGGAGCGCTGGTCGGCGACCTTGAAGTAGCGGATCTCCTCGACGTCGTCGCCCCAGAACTCCACGCGCAGCGGGTGTTCCTCGGTGGGCGGGAACACGTCCAGGATGCCGCCGCGCACGGCGAACTCGCCGCGCTTCTCGACGAGCTCCACGCGCGCGTAGGCGGCGGCCGCGAGGGCTTCCACCACGGCGTTCAGGTCGGCGGTCTGGCCGGTCCTCAGGGACACCGGCTCCAGGTCGCCGAGGCCTTTGACCTGCGGCTGCAGCACGGAGCGCACGGGCGCGACGACGACGGAGACGGGGCCGGTCCCGGGGTCGTCGGGGCTGGGGTGGGCCAGGCGCCGCAGGACGGCGAGGCGGCGGCCGACGGTGTCGCTGCGGGGGCTGAGCCGCTCGTGCGGGAGGGTCTCCCAGGAGGGGTACTCCACGACGCCCTCGGCGGGCAGCAGGGAGCGCAGGGCCGCCGCCAGGTCCTCGGCCTCGCGGCCCGTCGCCGTGACCGCGAGCACCGGGCGGCCCGACTCGCGGGCGAGGGCGGCGAGGGCGAGGGGGCGGGCGGCCGGGGGGCCGACGAGGTCGATGTGCATGCGGTTGCCGTCCGCGGCCGCCTTGATCGCTTCCGCGAGGGCGGGGTCCTTGACGACGGCGTCGAGCAGACCGTGCAGGCTCATGGGGGCAGTTTCCGTCCGGAGGTGGGCAACGCAAGCAACCCGGTGCGGTGAGCAGCCGGGGGTGTCCAGCCTACGACTCCGTCGAGGGTGGCGTCGGAGGCTGTGGACAACTCCGCTTCCTTGTGCCCGGTGCTGCAGTCGGCCTTCCAGGGGGCTCCGCCCCCTGGACCCCCGGCCTATGCCCACCCGCC
>NZ_JBSFIH010000040.1:0-83232 GCF_053597455.1 Streptomyces sp. NPDC001393 | reverse complement strand
GCCGCCGGTTGCGGTGCGGGTCAGACCGCCCCGCCCGACGCATCCCCCACCGCAGCGTCCCCCTCCACCCCCCCCACCCGCCCCACCACCCCCCCCCCCCAAAACATGACGGCCCCCCGCGGCCGCCGGGACGGAAGCGTCCGTCCCGGCGGCCTCGACGGCGACAAGTGCCTCGCTCACGGCGCTACTTCACCGCGACCTGGGAGATGTCCAGCACGCCGGTCCAGTCGCTGATGACGATGTTCTTGACGTCCTGGCCGTACAGACGCTTGTAGACCGGGTGGAACAGCGGCACGACGAGGGCCTTCTCGCCGATCTTCTTGTCCAGTGCGCCCCAGCGCTTGGCGGCCGCGTCAAGGTCGGTCAACTTGTTGATCGCGTCAATCTCGGCATTGACCGACTTGTCATTGAGCAGGCCCGTGTTGAAGTTCGCGCCGTCCTTGACGATCTGCCGGCCGTCGAAGATCGGGGCCAGGAAGGGACCGCCGGAGGGCCAGTCGGCACCCCAGTGGGCGAGGAAGAAGCCGGGCTCGGTCTTCACGCCGTGGATCTTGTCCCGGTAGTCGTTGTCCTCCAGGCCCTGCAGCCTGACCGTGATGCCGGCCTTCTTGAGCGCGTCCTGGAGGGCGGTCGCGATCTCCGGGCTGGTCTCGAAGTCCTTGGCGTTGGAGTGGGTCAGCGTCACGGTGAGCCCGTTCTTGTAGCCGGCCTGCGCGAGCAGTTCCCGGGCCTTGGCCGGGTTGCCGGAGGCGCCGGCCGGGAACGGGTCGTACGGCGTGTAGCCGAAGGACTTCTGGTGGGGCAGGAAGGTGGTGGCGGGCTCGGCGAGCGCGCTGCCGCCAGCCGCGTTGACCACCGAGGACCGGTCGACGGCGTAGGCGATCGCCTCCCGCACCTTCGGGTTGTCGAACGGCTTCACGGTCGGGTTGAACGCGATGTAGTTGGTGTAGCCGAAGTGACCGGTGCCCACGCGCGCGGCCAGTTCCTTGTCGCCGCTCACCTTCGCGAGTTCGGCCGGGCCGAGGTTGGTGTCCGTGGTGACCGCGGCGGCGTCCGCACCCTGAGACGCAGACAGTCGCTGGTTGATCACCGAGGAGTCCAGACCGGAACGGACGTCGATGGTGTCCGGGTAGGCCTTGCGCTGGTCGTCGACGGATGCCGACCAGTACGGGTTGCGCGCAAGGACCAGGTGCTCGCCGTCGTTCTCGTTCTTGACGACCCTGTAGGGGCCGGACGAGATCGGGTGCTCCTCGTACTTGGTGCCGTTGTCCTTGCTCCTGGGCACCGGGGTGAACTGCGTCTGCGTGGCGAGGTACGGGAACTCGCCCTCGGGCTTGTCGAGGTGGAAGACGATGGTCCGCGCGTCCGGCGTCTCGATCGCCGAGAGCCCCTTCTTGTCCTTGTAGGGCCCCTGGTAGTCGGCCGCGCCGACCAGCCAGTCCCTCAAGTAGGGGGCGCCGCCGGAGAGTTCGGGGGCGAAGGAGCGCTCGATGCCGTACTTGATGTCGGCCGAGGTGATCGAGGTGCCGTCCTCGTACTTGAGGCCCTTCTTCAGGGTGTACGTCCACACGGTCGCGTCCTTGCTGGGGCGCCCGGTGTCGGTGGCGAGGTCGGGGACGACCTTGGCGCCGGCCGCGCCGCTCTCGCGGTTGCGGGTGGTGAGGGTGCGGAAGACCAGCGAAGGGACGTTTCCGCCGCCGGAGGTGTAGAGGCGGGCGGGGTCGAAGTCGGTCTGCGGCTGGGAGTTCAGCACCGTGAGGGTGCCGCCCTTGTGCGGCGTGGAGTCGCCACCGGAGCCCTTGGCATCGTTGCCCTTCGGGCCGCAGGCGGCGGCGCCCGCTGCCACGACCAGGCCGACGGATGCCGCTGCCACGCGGCGCGCTGTGAGGGACGGTTGACGCATCGGAATGACGACCTCTCGAATACTGAGACTGATGGACGAGGAGTGAGACGATTGCGGGCAGACGTCAGCCCCGGCGTCGGGTCGTCGAAAAGTCCGTGACACGGTCACGGAGGCAGAAAGAGAGAAAAGGGTCGCGACGCGAACGCCAAGGGGGCGGCGTCAGCGACAGTCGATGTCGGCCACGCAGAGCGCGGTCACGCCGAAGAGCGCCAGCTCGATGGCTGCGCTCTCACGGACGGCATGACTAGACCACATGCGCAGAAATATGAACGAACCCAGGGCTCATGTCAATGTGACATGAGCGGCGCCCGTCAACTCCCGGGATAGGGCCAAGGGTTGGGCAGACAGTGGATTCCGTCATGGTCGAGGAACTTGGTCTGCTGCTGCATGACGGGGGCGAGTTCGCCGTCCTTCTGGCACGTCACATGGCCGTGGCCGAGCCGGTGACCGACCTCATGGTTGATCAACATTTGCCGGTAGGCGTGGATCTTGTCCCCATATGTCGTGCTGCCTTCGGCCCACCTGTATGCATTGATCATCACTCGTTCGGTAGCAGCGGAGTCGCAGGAGACGTTGTCCTCCGTGGTGTCGAGCCCGGACTTGGCGCACCACTGGGCGGTCGTACCGGGGCTCGCCAGTGTGATCACGAAGTCGGGTTTGCCGGAGGAGATCCGCTCGAAGGTGCGGGTGCCGCCGTGGCCCCAACTGCGGTCGTCGTTCAGGGTCTTCTGCACGGCCTCGGCGAACAGCCCGCCGTCCAGCCCGAGCCCCTGCTCCACGTCGACGCGGTAGGTGTACTTCTGCCCCGTGCCGGGCGCCTTGTCGAAACCGGGCACGGTGTCGAACTTCCCTGGGCCCTTCAGCGTGGCGCTGAGCGGGTACTTCCGGTCCATCTTCTGCTCGTACGACAGCGTGACCGTGCCGGGTGAGGCGGACGGGTTCCCATCGGCGGGGGTGCCTGCGTCCCGGGCCTGGTCGGTGGCGGAGCTCGGCTGTCCGCCGCCGTGGTGCGCCCCGGTCACCTGGCCGGCGACGACCACCGCGAGCACGGTGGTGACGGCGGCCGCCGCGATTCCGGTGAAGGCCCGTCCCCTGCCGCCGGGGCGCTGCGCGGGCACACTGGTGGAGCCCTGCCCGGGCCGGCCGGCCGAGGGTGCGTCACCGTCGTCCGTCTCCGGCGCGTCGGCCGGGTGCTCCTCGGCGGGGCGAGGCTGTCCCTTGCGGGGCGAGAAGACGTCGATGTCGTCGGTGTCGTCAATGTGGCCGATGTCGCCGTCGAGGCCGACGCCGCCGCGCCCGTCGGCGAACGCGTCGAGGTAGTCCTGCCGGGGCCGGGGACCGGTCCCCGGCCCGGCCGGCCGCTGCCGCGGCAGCACCACACCGGGACCCGCCGCCCCCGCGAACTCGCCCCAGCCACCGCCGGCTTCCCGCTGCTCGGGGTGCCCACCACGCGTGGGAGCACCCTCACGAGGACGGGGACCGCCGTGTGCCGGGGTGCCGCCGTCCGGAATCCGGGGCATGCCGTGCACCGGGGTGCCGTCGGGAAGCCTCGGGACACCGCGCGCCGGCGTGCCGTCCGGAAGCCTCGGGACACCATGCGCAGGAGTGCCGTCAGGGAGCCGGGGCATACCGCGCGCCGGGGTCCCCTCGCCGAAACGCGGCACACCTCCGCCCGGCGCGCTACCACCGGCCCTCGGGACACCCTGATCCGGCGTACCGTCCGGAAACCTCGCGACACCATGTGCAGGAGTGCCGTCAGGCAGGCGGGGCACACCGTGCGCGGCCGTACCCGCAGGGAAGCCCGGCGTGCCCTGCGCGGGCGTGCCGGCCGGGAAACCCGGCGTACCGTGCGAGGGCGTCCCCGCCGGGAACGTCGGCGGTACTTGCCGGCCGCGCGGCGGGTACCCAGCGCCGGTGCCAGGAGCGGCACCGGTACCGGTACCAGGAGCGGCGCCGGGAGCCACGGCGGTGCCGCCCGGTGGGGCCTGTCGCTGCCCGGGCAGCAGCGGCTGCTCGCCTCGGGTACCGCTCGTCCGCCTGCCGGCGGCTATGTCCGCGGAGTCGCCCTTCGGGGACGGGCCCCGGCGGCTGTGGCGTCCCACGCCGGCCTCAGCTCCCCGTGCCCGAGTCGGTACCGGCGCCCCCGGTCTCCGCGAGGAGTTCCCGGAAGGCCGTGGCGACCACGTCCGGGTACTCCATCATCGCCACGTGCCCGGCGTCCGGCAGGGACAGCAGGCGCGAGTGGCGGAAGGCGCGGGCGGCCCGGTGGGCCATGCGGAAACCGACCAGTTGGTCGCGGCCGCCGTAGATCAGCAGGGTCGGCGCGAGCACGCGCTCGGCCTGACGCCACAGCCCGTGCTGTCCGCCGAGCGTGTACGCGTTGACGATCCCGCGCGCGGAGCGGGCCATCGCGTCCCAGAAGTACGGCAGCTGCAGTCGCCGCTCCAGCTCCTCCACGGCGTGCTGGAACGCCTCCGGGGACACCCGCCCCGGGTCGCCGTAGCAGAGCGCCAGGACGCCGCGCACCCGCTGTTCGGCCGTCCACTCCCTGGTGAGCCGGGTGAACAGGGCGGCGACACCGGGCAGGCCGAGCAGTGCGGTCGGCGCCGCGGTGCGCTGGATGCGCAGCTCCGGCAGGGCCGGCGAGACGAGCGTGAGCGTACGGACGAGGTCCGGACGTACGGCGGCCACGCGCGTGGTGACCGCGCCGCCGAGCGAGTTGCCGAACAGGTGGACCGGGCCGCGGCCGGCCGCGTCGAGATAGCGGATCACCGCGCGCGCGTGCCCGGTGACGGAGTAGTTCCCGTCGTCCGGGGGCGGGGAGTCGCCGAAGCCCGGCAGATCGACCGCCTCGCTGTCGACGACGCCGTCCAGCTCGGTCATCAGCGACGACCAGTTCTGCGAGGAACCGCCGAGCCCGTGGACGTACAGCGCGGGCGGCAGGCCCTCGCGGGCGGCCGGGCGGGACCGGATCGACAGGGTGACTCCGGGCAGCCCCACCGACCGCAGCCGCTCGCCCTCACCGACCCGGACGGGTGCCACCTTCGGAAGCACACTGGCGGCCGGCACGGAGGGCGACTCGGTCGAAGACATGCGGCAATGTTACGAGGTGATCACGTCGTGGCTCGTGTGTTCGCCGTCACAGAATGAACCCCGAGGGACGGGTGAACCGACGCGTCAACCGGAACCGGACCGGGCCCGCTACGAACGGGCGCGACGGCATGGCGTCTGGTTCTGCTGTCTCCTAGGCTCGTAAAAAGGGCACCCGTATGTGGCCCCTGCTGCTTCCAGGGACGTTCGTAGGAAGGGAGCCCCACCATGGCCTATGACCCCACCGAACCCGACACGATCGAGGACCTGGAGGACGAGACGGCCCCGGAGGTCGACGTCGAAGCCCCCGAGGTGGACGCCGCCGAGCAGCACGCCGACGTCACGCCGGACCGTGACGAGCCCCTGGAGAACGTGGATCCGGCCCGCGCGAACGAGGCCGATCTGGCCGAACAGGCCCGTGTGGTCGCGCTCGACGAGGACGACTACCGCTGACCTCGCCCGACTCCCGCTGCGGCACGAGGGGCCCACTGCGGCTTTCGCCGACGTCCGGTACGTGAAATTCTGCGCTCGCACCGCGCACACCACGGTTACCGAAAAGTACGATGGCCGCGCGGCCGATACCGCGAAATGGACGACTTTGGGAGGCGGCGTGACAGCCATCGAGCAAACTGAGGCGGCACGCCCGCGTGGCACCCGTCTGCCGCGCCGAGCCCGACGGAACCAGCTGCTGGGCGCCGCCCAGGAGGTTTTCGTCGCGCAGGGGTACCACGCGGCCGCGATGGACGACATCGCCGAGCGGGCCGGCGTGAGCAAGCCGGTGCTCTACCAGCACTTCCCCGGCAAGCTCGACCTCTACCTCGCCCTGCTGGACCAGCACTGCGAGTCGCTGATCCAGGCCGTGCGCAACGCACTGGCCTCGACGACGGACAACAAGCAGCGCGTCCGGGCGACCATGGACGCCTATTTCGCCTACGTCGAGGACGACGGCGGCGCCTTCCGGCTGGTCTTCGAGTCGGACCTGACGAACGAGCCCGCGGTGCGCGAGCGCGTCGACAAGGTCACCAACGACTGCGCCGAGGCGATCTGCGACGTCATCGCCGAGGACACCGGCCTGTCGCGCGCGGAGTCGATGCTGCTCGCCTCCGGCCTCGGCGGTCTCGCCCAGGTGGTGGCCCGTTCCTGGCTGCACAGCGACCGCAGCGTGCCGCGCGACCAGGCGGTGCAGCTGCTGACCTCGCTGGCCTGGCGGGGCATCGCCGGCTTCCCGCTGCACGGCACCGAGCACCACTGACGTACCGCTGACGCACCACTGGCGGCCGTTTGTTCCCGTGCACTGTTCGCTGACGGCGTTCCGGCCCGGAGCGTGCAGGTCCCGTGACCGGACTAATGTGTGCTGCGTACGGCGCGGAAGATCGCGCACATCACTGACCGTCGGAGGGACATAGCCGTGGAGGTCAAGATCGGCGTGCAGCACGCGCCCCGCGAGATCGTTCTGGAGAGCGGTCAGAGCGTCGAGGAAGTCGAGCGCGTGGTGGCCGAGGCGCTGGCCGGGAAGACGGGGCTGCTGAGCCTTCAGGACGAGAAGGGCCGCAAGGTCCTGGTCCCGACCGACCGCCTCGCGTACGTGGACATCGGCGAGCCGACCGTGCGCAAGGTGGGCTTCGGCGCGCTGTAGGCGGACGACATGCACAAGGGCCCGGCGGCCGCGAGCCGCCGGGCCCTTCCGTATGAGCGATGCACACGGGTGGAGCACAACTCCTCCACAGTGGAGGATTGCACTCCGCAGGTCACGGGTATGACGGGCTACGACCGTCAAGGGCAGACGTGCCGTGGGAGGGACCTGCTGATGATCCTGGAAGCACTCGGATCCGCCGTGCTCGGTCTCGTCCTCGCCTGGGCGGCGGCCTACCGCCTGCCCCACCGCCTGCCGGCCCGCCCCCTGGTCCTCTGCACGGGCATCGCCGGCGCCCTCTTCGGCGACTTCGTCACCCACACCGCCCTCGACCCCGGCATCGCCTGGCTGAGCCTCCTGGGCGCCGCGATCGTCTCGGCGGCCTCCCTGTCCCTGCTCCTGCGCCCGGCAGGCGGGTTGCGCCGATCAGCGACGGCGTAAGCGACGGCGTAAGCGACGGCGAAGGCGAAGCCGAGCCGTCAGGGGCGCGGGGCTGTATCTGATATGCGGCTCCGCCGCGGGGGCGCGAACGACCACAACGAACCCGCACCCGCCGACGACGAGAACCCGGCACCCCAGTAGGCGCTACGCGGCCAAGCCGAGCGCCGCCATCCGCTTGGTGTGCGCCTCAGTGATCCGCGAGAACATCCTCCCGACCTCCGCGAGATCGAACCCGTCGGCGACCCCGCCCACGAGCATCGTCGACAGCGCGTCCCGGTCGGCGACGACCCGCTGGGACTGCGACAGCGCCTCCCCCATCAACCGCCGCGCCCACAGCGCCAGTCGGCCACCCACACGCGGGTCGGCGTCGATGGCGGCCCGCACCTTCTCCACCGCGAACTCGGCGTGCCCGGTGTCGTCCAGCACCGCCAGCACCAGCTCGCGGGTGTCGGAGTCGAGGCGCGCCGCGACCTCCCGGTAGAAGTCGCTCGCGATCGAGTCGCCGACGTACGCCTTGACCAGGCCCTCCAGCCAGTCCGAGGGCGCGGTCTGCTTGTGGAAACCGTCGAGCGCGGCGACGAACGGGTCCATCGCGGCCGTCGGCTCCTCGCCGATCTCGGCCAGCCGGTCCCGCAGCCGCTCGAAGTGGTGGAACTCGGCCGAGGCCATCTTCGCCAGCTCCGCCTTGTCCGCGAGGGTCGGCGCCAGCTTCGCGTCCTCGGCGAGGCGCTCGAAAGCCGCCAGCTCCCCGTACGCGAGCGCGCCGAGCAGGTCCACGACGGCGGCGCGGTACTGCGGATCGGCGGCGGCCTGCGCCCAGTCCTGGGCGGCGACACCGGTGGGTTCGGCGGAGGCGGCGGACGCGTTCTCAGGCTTGTCAGAGCTAGTCATGAGGCGCACAATAGCCCGCTTGCGCGGCGTCGGAGGGGCCCGGCCGATCAGTGTGACGACCATGACGTGACCAAATCGGCCATCGCATGTGCGCGAATCCGGGGTATGGTGGTAATGCGCCTGCCAGAGTGCGTCGACGGTGTTCGACGTCTCCGAACAGGCCGCACGCATGAGGATGCCCGGTCGGTGGCCCGATCGGCTCCGACCCGACAGCCCTCCCTGGCCGTACGGCACAGTACGTACGACGACCGGAGGGACACCCCTCAGCGGTACGAGCGCTAGAGCGTCGGCAGAGGTCCCGTGTCTTACGGCTTGCCTTGACTGGTTCGCCCGTACGGCAGCCGACGTCCCCGGGCACGGTCGCACATGACCCCCGCGCTCGCCTCGCACCGCGCACACAGAAGAGGCATGACCCTGACTACGACGTTTCGAGAACTCGGAATCCTTCCCGAGACCGCCGAGGCCCTGGAGGCCGTCGGCATCATCACTCCCTTCCCCATCCAGGAGATGACGCTCCCCGTCGCCCTTTCCGGCACGGATGTCATCGGCCAGGCCAAGACCGGCACCGGCAAGACGCTGGGCTTCGGTCTCCCGCTCCTCGAGCGCGTCACCGTCCCCGCCGACGTCGAGGCCGGACGCGCCGCCCCCGAGGCCCTCACGGACGCCCCGCAGGCCCTCGTAGTCGTCCCCACGCGCGAGCTGTGCACCCAGGTCACCAACGACCTGCTGACCGCGGGCAAGGTCCGTAACGTGCGCGTGGCCGCGATCTACGGCGGCCGGGCCTACGAGCCCCAGGTGGAGGCCCTGAAGAAGGGCGTCGACGTGGTCGTCGGCACCCCGGGCCGCCTCCTCGACCTCGCGGGCCAGAAGAAGCTCAACCTGAAGCACGTCAAGTGCCTGGTGCTCGACGAGGCCGACGAGATGCTCGACCTGGGCTTCCTGCCCGACGTCGAGAAGATCATCGACATGCTGCCGGTCAAGCGCCAGACCATGCTGTTCTCGGCGACCATGCCGGGCGCGGTCATCGGCCTCGCGCGCCGCTACATGTCCCGGCCCACGCACATCCGTGCCACCGCGCCGGACGACGAGGGCGCGACGGTCGCGAACATCAAGCAGTTCGTGTACCGCGGTCACTCCATGGACAAGCCGGAGATGGTCGCCCGCATCCTGCAGGCCGAGGGTCGCGGACTGGCGATGATCTTCTGCCGCACCAAGCGCACCGCCGCCGACATCGCCGAGCAGCTCCAGCGCCGCGGTTTCGCCTCCGGCGCGGTCCACGGCGACCTCGGCCAGGGCGCCCGCGAGCAGGCGCTGCGCGCCTTCCGCAACGGCAAGGTCGACGTCCTCGTCTGCACCGACGTGGCCGCGCGCGGCATCGACGTCGAGGGCGTGACCCACGTCATCAACTACCAGACCCCCGAGGACGAGAAGACGTACCTGCACCGCGTCGGCCGTACGGGCCGCGCGGGCGCCAAGGGTACGGCGATCACGTTCGTCGACTGGGACGAGATCCCGCGCTGGCAGCTGATCAACAAGGCGCTGGAGCTGGACTTCAACGACCCGGTGGAGACGTACTCCTCGTCCCCGCACCTGTTCACCGACCTCGGTATCCCCGCCGGGACCAAGGGTGTCCTGCCGCGCTCGGAGCGGACCCGTGCCGGTCTGGACGCGGAGGAGCTGGAGGACCTCGGCGAGACCGGCGGGCGTGGCGCGCGCGGCCGCGGCCGTGGTGGCCGGGGCGAGCGTGACAGCCGTCCCGAGTCCGGCACCGCCGAGCGCGAGCGTACGGCTCGTACGCCGCGCCGTCGCCGCCGTACCCGTGGCGGGGCACCGGTCGACGCCGCCGCGACGACCGCGGTGCCGGCCTCCGAGTCGGGCGCCGCCGAGGCCACCGGCGTGGAGGAGTCCGGAGCTTCCCGTACCCTGCGGCGCCGTCGCCGTACGCGCGGCGGGGCGCCGGCGCAGCCGGTGACGGCCGCCGAGGCCGCCGTCGAGTCGGTCGACACGGCGGAGGGCCCGGCGCAGGTGGAGACTCCGCAGGCCGCGGAGAAGCCGCGCCGCCGCCGCACCCGCACGTCGGCGGAACCGGCCGTGACCGAGACGGCACCCGAGGCCGCCGCGCCGGAGCCGGCACCTGTGGCCGCCGAGCCGCAGGCCGAAGCCGCGCCCGTGGAGGCCCCGGAGGCGAAGCCGCGCCGCCGTACCCGCAAGACGGCCGAGCCCGCCGCCGAGACGGCTGTCGCCACGGCCGAGGGCACGGAGACCAAGCCCCGCCGCACCCGGAAGACGGCCGCCACCGTCACCGAGGCAGCACCCGCGGAGCCGGAGGCGGAGCCCAAGCCCCGCCGCACCCGCAAGAAGGCCACCGCCGCCCCGGAGACCACCGAGGCCGCGGTGGACACGGCCGAGGCCGCGGTGGACACGGCCGAGGGCACGGAGACCAAGCCGCGCCGCACCCGCAAGAAGGCCGCCACCGCCCCGGAGACGACCGAGGCACCCGAGGCCGAGGCCAAGCCCCGGCGGACGCGCAAGAAGGCCGCCGCCGCCCCGGAGACCACCGAGGCCGCCGTGGACACGGCCGAGGCTGCGGAAGCCAAGCCCCGCCGCACCCGGAAGACGGCCGCCACCGTCACCGAGGCAGCACCCGCGGACGCGGAGGCGGAGCCCAAGCCCCGCCGCACCCGCAAGAAGGCCACCGCCGCCCCGGAGACCACCGAGGCGCCCGAGGCTGAGGCCAAGCCGCGCCGCACCCGGAAGTCGGCCGCTGCCGTCGTCGGGGCGGACGGGGACGCCGAGGTGGCCGCGCCGAAGGTCCGGCGGACCCGTAAGGCCGTCGCCAAGGCGGTCGCCGCCGAGATTCCGGCGCAGGCCACCGAGGAGCCGCAGGCCACGCCGCGCCGCCGTACCCGTAAGGCCGCGGCGGCCGTCGAGGCAGCCGAAGGCTGAGTCGGCAGGTCACAGGCGACACGGCCCGGTCCACC
Source organism: Streptomyces sp. NPDC001393 (assembly GCF_053597455.1). Taxonomy (NCBI): domain Bacteria; kingdom Bacillati; phylum Actinomycetota; class Actinomycetes; order Kitasatosporales; family Streptomycetaceae; genus Streptomyces; species Streptomyces sp. NPDC001393. The sequence goes on along the minus strand of NZ_JBSFIH010000040.1, from coordinate 72,293 downwards.
CAGGTGGACCGGGCCGTCGCGTTTCCCTCCCCGTACCCTCCCCGTACCCGCACCGTCCTGCCCCGCCCGATAGCCTCTCCCCATGAGCAGGCCCGACACCTTCGTTCCGCCGCCCGGTGCCCGTGCGTACTCGCTGCGCACCGCGCGCGGGGAGTTCGCCGTCGTCGACGCTCCCGTGGCCGACGGGGTCGAGCCCCGAGGGCTGGCGCTGTTGCTGCCGGGGTTCACCGGGAGCAAGGAGGACTTCAATCCGCTGCACGTGCCGCTCGCGCGGCGCGGGTACCGGACCGTGGCCGTCGACGGGCGCGGCCAGTACGAGACGGACGGGCCCGAGACCGACGAATCGGCTTACGCGCAGCAGGAGTTGGCGCGGGACGTGCTGGCACAGGCCGAGGCGCTCGGGGAGCCGGTGCACCTGCTGGGGCACTCCCTCGGCGGGCAGATCTCGCGCGCGGCCGTACTGCTCGACCACGCACCCTTCCGGTCGCTCACCCTCATGGCCTCCGGCCCCGCGCAGATCTCGGAATCCCAGCAGCAGCGCGTGAAGCTGCTGCGGGACGCGCTCGCGGTGATGACCATGGGCCAGGTGTGGGACGCGATGCGGGCGATGGAGACGCCCGAGGAGACCGAGACGGCGGCGCTCGACGGCGGCCTCGACGACCGCGACGACCTGCAGCGCCGCTGGCTGGGCACCAAGCCCGCCCAACTCATCGCCACCGGACGCCAGTTGTGCACGGAACCGGACCGGGTCACGGAACTGGCCGCGCTGCCGCTGCCGTTCCACGTCCTGTCCGGCGCGCAGGACGACACCTGGCCGCTGTCCCTGCTGGACGAGATGGCGGTACGGCTGAACGCCCGGCGCACGGTGATCGAGAACGCCGAGCACTCCCCCAACACCGACCAGCCCCTCGCCACGGCCCGCGCGCTCGCCGACTTCTGGGACGCCGCGGCCGAGCGGGGCTAGTACTGCGTCTGCAGATGCTCCCAGAAGCCGTCCCGCAGGGCGCGGCGCAGGTCTGCCTGGCCGCGCAGGGAGTACTGGAGCAGGCCCTCGGCCTCGACCAGCAGGTCCTGGTCGACGGAGCCGGGGAGGTAGGGATGACCGGGGAGCAGTTCGACCAGGGCCTCGCGGCCCCGGGAGACCAGCCACTTCGCGGCGATCTGGGCGCCGACGAAGCGGACGTCCTCGCGGGTGGGGCGGGAGCCGGCCGTGGCGTCGTAGGCGGCGGCCGTGCGGCGGGAGACGTACGGCTTGAAGAACTCGAGGTCGAGGGTGCGCTGGCTGTCGACCTCCCAGAGGAGGGGTTCCGCCTGGTTGCGGCCCTCGGGGGCCTCGATGCCCCACAGGTGGACGCGGGCGCCGTAGCCCTGCGCCGCCTCGACCGCCGAGACCAGGTCCTCGTCGCCGCCCAGGAGGGCCGCGTCGCTGATCGCGCGGTGCCTGGCCAGTGATTCGAGGTCGCCGCGGATCAGGGAATCGACGCCCTTCTGCTGGTTGTTGGCGTTGAGGTTGCCGAGGCGGACCTTGACGTCGGGCAGTTCGGCGATGGACTGCTGCTCGGCGGTGTGGATGCGGCGGCGGGCGCCGTCGTACCAGTACACGCGCAGCAGGCGGCTGTCCGCGAAGACCTGGCGGGCCCGGTCGATGAGGGCCTCGATCAGGCCCTCGGCGTCGAGGTCGAAGGCCCGGCGGTCCTCGGTCCCGGCGACCAGCCGGCCCGCGGCGGCGTACAGATAGCCCGCGTCGACGAAGATCGCGTGGGTGGAGGGCGTCTTCGCCACCTCGGCGAGCATGCGTTCCAGCAGCTCGTTCGTGCGGTCGATGCGGGCGGCCAGGGCCGCCAGGTCGTCGTTCATTACCTCCATTGTCCCGGTGGTCACGCTGCGAACACAAGCGGACGCTTACCGGTCAGTAATTAGCCGTTCGAAAAATTTATTTAGCGTAGGGAATGTTTGTAACAAGCGGCTCGTTGACTACGTACGACACCGGATACACACCCGGTGCATCGAGTAGTTCTCCTCAGGAGGATGACCAGACGAAGGGAGAAGCCCGTGCGCTTCGAGATCATGCGACTCGACGAGGTCGACGGCACCACCGTGGACAGCACCGTCGTGGACGCCGCCTCCGTCAACCGGATCGTGCAGCAGGCCGCCGCCATCGGACAGCGCCTGTGGATCCGCCCGGCCGAGACCCAGGCCTCGTAACGCTCACGCGCTGCGCGCCACTCAAGCTTTCCGGGGGAGCCGAGCCGACGAGGGCTCAGCTCCCCCGGATCACCTGAGTGACCCCGTTGATGATCTGCTGCACGGCGATCGCCGAGAGCATCATGCCCGCGAGCCGCGTCACCAGGACGACACCGCCGTCCTTGATGACCCGGATGATCAACAGCGAGTAACGCATCACCAGCCACAGCACGACATGGATCGCCAGGATCGCGGACCACACCGAGATCTGCGTGGCCACACTGCCGGCCTTCTGCACGGCCAGGATCACGGACACGATCGCACCGGGCCCGGCCAGCAGCGGCATGCCCAGCGGTACGAGCGCCACGTTCACGTCCTTGGTCTGCTTCGGCTCGTCGGTCTTGCCGGTGAGCAGGTCCAGCGCGATCAGCAGAAGCAGCAGACCGCCCGCGATCATCAGCGCGGGGACGGAGACGTGCAGGTAGTTGAGGATCTGGTGGCCCAGGACACCGAAGGTGGCGATGACCCCGCCGGCCACGCAGACGGCCTGGAAGGCCATCCGCTTCTGCACCTTGGCCGGGCGTCCGGCGGTCAGGGCGAGGAAGATCGGGGTGATCCCTGGGGGATCCATGATGACAAAAAGGGTCAGGAACAGGGAGCCGAAGACGGCGACGTCGAACATGGGGAAGTACTGGCCTTGCTGGAAAGAGGGTGAACTGGGGGCGTGCGAGGGCCGCTGACGGCCTCAGGCTCCGCCGGTGCCCGGCACCGGGAAGGCCCCGGTGGCCCGCCGCGTGATCTCCCCGTACACCTCGGGGTCGGTCGTGTACGCGCCCAGCGTCACGGTCTTGCGGCTGCCGTGGTAGTCCGAGGAGCCCGTGACCAGCAGATCCAGGTCCTTCGCCAGGCCCCGCAGCCGGTCGCGCGCATCGGCGTCGTGGTCCATGTGATCGACCTCGATGCCGTCCAGACCGGCCTCGGCCAGCTCCGCGATCCGCGCCTCGGGGACCGTACGGCCACGCTTGGCGGCGGCCGGGTGCGCGAACACACAGACCCCGCCCGCGTTCTTGACCAGCCGGATCGCCTCGAAGGGGTCGGTCTCGTGCTTCTCCACGAAGGCCCGGCCGCCGTCGGCCAGCCACTCCTCGGTGAATGCGTCACCCACCGTCGGTACGACGCCGAGCTCGACGAGCGCGGTGGCGACATGAGGCCGCCCGACCGAACCCCCGGCCGCGATCCGCTCGACCTGCTCCCAGGTGACCGGCACGCCCAGCGCGTCGAGCTTGGCGACCATGCCCTTGGCCCGCGGCACCCGGTCGTCCCGCACCAGCTCGCGCTCGGCGAGCAGGGCGGGCTCCTCGGGGTCGAAGAGGTAGGCCAGCATGTGCATCGAGATGCCGTCGATCCGGCAGGACAGCTCGGCCCCGGTGACCAGGGTGAGCCCCTCGGGCAGCGCGGCGATCGCCTCGGCGTGCCCACGGGTGGTGTCGTGGTCGGTCAGCGCGACGACGTCCAGCCCGGCGGCAGCGGCGTTCCGCACCAGCTCAGCCGGGGTGTCCGTACCGTCGGAGGCCGTGGAGTGACAGTGCAGATCGATGCGCACGGTGACTCCAGACGGGGGACGGTCACGGAAAGGGACACCTAAGGATAGCCGGATTTTCAAGGCCCCCTGTCACACCCGCAACCGATCAGCACCCCCTACGCAGCCAACCTCGAAGGGGCGCGGGGCCGTATCGATATGCGGCTCCGCCGCGTGGGCGCGAGCAACCACAACGCACCCGCACCCGCACCCGCACCCGCACCCGCCGACGAAACAGAACCCGGCACCCCAGTGGGCGCTACGGCTTGAGCAAGCGCGGCGACAACGCCCCGAACGGCACCAGGTCCAGCTCCGCCCCCGCGTCCCGCAGATCCGTCAGCACCAGCTCGTCGTACATGAGCAGACCCGCCTGCTCGGGCCAGATCACCGCCCACAGCCACATGCCGAGGGCCTCACCGGCGAAGACGGCGCGGTCGTCGGGGGTGCGGTAGACGTGCCAGAGCGGGGTCGGGCGGCCGGCGGCCAGCACCTTGGCCTGGGGCGGCTTCTCGACGTTCATGTACGACCCCGGGTCCGGGCCGTCGATGCCCGCGTACCGCGCGCCGAGGCCGACGCCCAGTTCCTCGGCGACCAGGATGAGTTCACCCGGGCCGCCCAGCGGGCCGGGTCCGGAGCAGGCGACGGCGGTCGCGCGACCGCCGCTGCGGTCGTCGCCCGCATAGGCCGCACCGGTGAAGAGCCAGCCGACCGGCAGCGGCCAGGGCATCCACAACGGAACGTGCGTGCGGTGCACGACGGCACTGAGGGCTTCGACGCTGGGCGGGATCACGGGCTGCAGCGGATATACCGTGCCGTGCACATCGCACTGCCACGCATCGGCGAAGAGACCGGGCGCCCTGACCCGGCCACCGCACCTCGGGCAACTGGGTTCGCCCCTCATAGGGCTCCACGGTCCTACCCCGGCCCGCCCACGTCAAGGACGATCACCCGTCCGGCAGACTCGATGCAACCCACAGTTATTAGGCGAGCTAACGTGCGCGCCCCGCTGCACCCCCGGCGACGTCACCGGCTGGACCAACTGGCCGGATTTCGCCTTGCGTTGGTGAGAAGGGTCACTTCCGGAATCAGTCGAGCGGGACGGACCTGCGGCCGGGGTCCCTCAGGTCCGTCCCGTTCGCGAGCCATCGCTCCTGCAGGGCCTGGGCGCCGTGCACCCGCTTCCAGGCGGCCTCGTTCGCCGTCATCGGCAGCAGCGGCAGGAACCGCACGGGTTCCATCGGGTCGTCCAGCTCCAGGTCCTCCACCAGGCCGCCGGGCTCGCCCACCAGGACCGAGGTGAAGGGGGCGCCGGGCCACAGCGGCTCACCGGTGTCCAGGGACGCGCCAGGCGTCACGATCAGGCCCTCCACCTGCGGGGACGCGGCCAGCACGGCGAGCGGACGGAGCACCTTGTCGGTGTCGGCGAGGCCCGCGCGGACGGAGAGCACCAGCTCGGCGCGGGGTCCTGCGACCGGGTCGGCGAGCATCGCGGTGGGGTCGCTCATGGGGTGCGCGGACATGCCGAGGGTGGCGTACCGCAGGACGTCCCCCTCCTGGAACCGGAGCACCTCGATGCGGTCCGTGCCGAGGAAGGTGACGGCGGCGCGCGCGTCCGGCTCGCCCAGCGCGGTGGTCAACCGTGCCTCGACCAGAGGAAGAACATCAACCATGCGGCGAGCATAGAACTCGTCAGCAGCGGGCAAAGCGGCGCCTTGACACATCGGCCGACTGCTACGCTGAGCCGGTGGTTCGGGGCAGCCCGCAGAGCGTGCCGTCAAGCCCCGACACGGAGACTCCCTTACGAGGGACCGGCCGGAGGAGGTGGGGCTGTCATGGATCGAAGTCGACCGTGCAGTACCACTCGCTCTTCCGCCCGCTGAATCTGCTCACTGGCTGGTTTCTGGCTGTTCGACGCCTTCCCGTGCGGCTCCGCCCTTCGGAAGAGCACTTCGTCTTGCTTTGCCTGATCGCATCAGTTCTGCATCAGCAGCGAAGTCTCCACCGCGACGGTGCGGTGCTGCCCGCTTTGTGGACGTGCCAAACATCCGCACTCAGGACGTCCTCGTTCCGGGTGGTTCCACCCGTCGCCCGCGGTCGTTCGCTGCCTGTCGCGAAGGAGCCTGCCCATGTCGATGATCCGCGACCTGCGCGCCGCGGTCCGTCCGTCCCGCGTCTCGCTGCGCAAGCCCACGGGCACCTCGAACGCGTCGTACGACACCACCCGCGACCCCGCCACGCCGTCCGCCGTGGTCGACTGTGCGGTCTACCGCGACGGCGTGCGGGTGCGCAGCGACAAGCCGCTGGGCCCGCACGAGGCGATGCGGCAGGTGCGGCGCGACGGCGGCTTCGTGTGGATCGGCCTGCACGAGCCGACCGAGGCCGAATTCGCGGGTATCGCGAGCGAGTTCGGGCTGCACCCGCTGGCCGTGGAGGACGCGGTGCAGGCGCACCAGCGGCCCAAGCTGGAGCGGTACGACGACTCGCTGTTCACCGTCTTCAAGACCATCCACTACGTCGAGCACGACCGGCTCACCGCCACCAGCGAGGTCGTCGAGACGGGTGAGGTCATGTGCTTCACCGGGCGGGACTTCTTCATCACCGTGCGGCACGGCGGCCAGGGCTCGCTGCGGGCGCTGCGGCACCGCCTGCAGGACGACCCGGAGCTGCTGGCCAAGGGCCCCTCGGCGGTGCTGCACGGGATCGCCGACCATGTGGTGGACGGCTACATCGCGGTCGCCGACGCGGTGCAGGACGACATCGACGAGGTGGAGACCGAGGTCTTCTCGCCGGGCCGCAAGGGCGGGGTGTCCCGGGGCGTGGACTCCGCTCGGATCTACCAACTCAAGCGCGAGGTGCTGGAGTTCAAGCGCGCGGTGGCACCGCTGCTGCGGCCCATGCAGCTGCTGAGCGAGCGGCCGATGCGGCTGGTCGACCCGGACATCCAGAAGTACTTCCGGGACGTCGCCGACCACCTCGCCCGGGTCCAGGAGCAGGTGCTGGGCTTCGACGAACTCCTCAACTCCATCCTCCAGGCCAACCTGGCGCAGGCCTCCGTCGCGCAGAACGAGGACATGCGCAAGATCACCGCCTGGGCCGCGATCATCGCCGTGCCGACCATGGTGACCGGCGTGTACGGGATGAACTTCGACCACATGCCGGAGCTGCACTGGAAGTACGGCTACCCGCTGGTCCTGAGCGTCACCGTCGCCGCGTGCGTGGGCATCCACCGCGTGCTGAAGCGCAACGGCTGGCTGTGAGCGGGCGCTGGATAGGCTGGGCCCATGACAAGCGAGCTGCTCGACCGGGCCCTCATCGAGGAGGCCTGCAAGAAGTCCGGCCTCATCTGGGTCAGGGGCGCCGGGGCGTCCGCCGCGCGTGCGCTGTGGCACGTGTGGCACGAGGGCGCGGTGTGCCTGGTCGGCGGCGGGCCCGGTGAGCAGCCGCTTGAGGGGCTGGTCGACGGGGGCACCGCCGAGGTCACCGTGCGCAGCAAGGACAAGGGCGGGCGGCTGGTGACGTTCCCGGTGACCGTGTCCGAGCTGCCCGCCGGCTCCGCGGAGTGGGAGGCAGCCGTCGCCGAGCTGAAGGGCAAGCGCCTGAACGCCCCCGACGGCGAGGAGATGCCGGCCCGCTGGGGGCGTGAGTGCCGGGTGCTGCGCCTGGCTCCGGCCGGGTCCGTGGCGCCGTTGCCGTCCGGCAGCCTGGCCGAGACCCCTGTGCCGACACCGGCGACCACACGGAGGCCGATCCCGGCGGGGCTCCCCAAGCTGCTTGCCAGGCGACGGAAGAAGAAGTAGAACCCGGCAGCTCACTCAGGTGCGCCACCGTCGGCGCCGAACAGCGCCGGCGGACGGTCACGACGTCGGCAGCTGCTTGCCGTAGTCGACGGTCTCGTCCTTCGCGGGCTCGGTCACGGCGAAGTCCTTGCCCCAGTCGGAGAAGCTGAGCGTCCCCGCCCCGCCGCCGCGGACCAGGCGGAGGGGGTACGGCGTGCCCTCCAGGGACACGTCGAGGCTGCCGCCGGAGCCCTTGTCGCCGGTGATGCGGATGGTGCGGGTACCCGCGTCGTCGTGGTGGCCGTCCGTCGCCAGCGTGCCGTGCAGTGTGAGCAGTCCGTCGAGGAGGACGTCCTTGTCCGTGAAGCCGCTGAACTTCTTGTACGCGGGGTCCTGCTGCGGCACCTTGACGTACTTGCCGTCGAGCGTGGTGGCCGCGCCGTCGCCGCCCTTGCCGCCGGCCTGGTTCCAGAAGTCCGCGTCGGCCTTCAGATACAGCTGCCTGCCGACCCTCAGCAGTTTGAAGGTCGCCCCCTTCGACGTCACCGACCCGCTGCCGCCGTCGGCCTTGAGCTGCATGTCCAGCGTGTACGTACGGCCGCTGGTGACGACCGTGCCGGACAGCCGCACCGCGGACGCCGACGACGCCGCCGCCTGCGTCTTCGCCTGGATCTCGGCGGCGGGCAGCTTGCCCACTCCGTTGGTCCCCGCGTCCGGATCCCCGCCGCCGCACCCCGCCAGCACCGCCACCCCTGTCACGGCCAGTGTGCACAGCGCGGTGACCCGCGCGGCGCGGCCGGTTCGGCCCCGGGGAATCGCAGTCACAGGTGGAGCTGCCTTTCTGACGGTTCCTGAGCGGCGTACCGCAGCGTACCGGTGCCCCGGCCGCCCGGCGGAGCCAGTCCGTCCGGACGGCCCACCAGGGCGTATCCGATCAGGAAGGGCTAGCCTGAAGCGCAACCGTGCGGGCAAATCCGAGCAACTCACACGAACCCCACCCAAAGGAACCACAGCCATGGCAGCCGGCGCCCCCCGGATCTTCGTCTCGCACCTCGCCGGGGTCCCCGTCTTCGACCCGAACGGCGACCAGGTGGGCCGCGTGCGGGACCTCGTCGTGATGCTGCGCGTGGGACGCAAACCCCCGCGCCTGCTCGGGCTGGTCGTCGAACTGGCCACCCGGCGCCGTATCTTCCTGCCCATGACCCGGGTCACCGGCGTCGAGTCCGGTCAGGTCATCACCACCGGCGTGATGAACGTCCGGCGCTTCGAGCAGCGGCCCACCGAGCGGCTGGTCTTCGGCGAGCTGCTGGACCGGCGGGTGACGCTGGTGGAGACCCGCGAGGAGGTCACCGTCCTCGACCTGTCCGTGCAGCAGCTGCCGGCCCGCCGCGACTGGGAGGTCGACCGCGTCTTCGTCCGCAAGGGCAGGAAGGCGAGCGCCTTCAGGCGGGCCAAGGGCGAGACCCTGACCGTCGAGTGGTCGGCCGTCACCGGCTTCTCCCTGGAGGAGCACGGACAGGGCGCCGAGAGCCTGCTCGCCACCTTCGAGCAGCTGCGCCCCGCCGACCTCGCCAACGTCCTGCACCACCTCTCCGCCAAGCGGCGCGCCGAGGTCGCCGCGGCCCTGGACGACGACCGGCTGGCCGACGTGCTCGAGGAACTCCCGGAGGACGACCAGATCGAGATCCTCGGCAAGCTCAAGGAGGAGCGCGCGGCGGACGTCCTGGAGGCCATGGACCCCGACGACGCGGCCGACCTGCTCGGCGAACTGCCCGAGGAGGACAAGGAGCGGCTGCTGAGCCTGATGCAGCCGGGCGACGCGGCCGACATGCGCCGCCTGATGTCGTACGAGGAACACACCGCCGGCGGTCTGATGACCACCGAGCCGATCGTGCTGCGCCCGGACGCCACCGTCGCCGACGCGCTCGCCCGCGTCCGCAACCCGGACCTGTCCCCCGCGCTCGCCGCCCAGGTCTACGTCTGCCGCCCCCCGGACGAGACCCCGACCGGCAAGTACCTGGGCACGGTCCACTTCCAGCGGCTGCTGCGCGAGCCGCCCTACTCCCTGGTCAGTTCCATCGTCGACACCGATCTGCAGCCCCTCGACCCGGATGCGGCGCTGCGGGTCATCGCCGGGTTCTTCGCCACGTACGACATGGTCGCCGCGCCCGTGGTGGACGAGTCGGGGTCGCTGCTCGGCGCAGTCACCGTGGACGACGTACTCGACCACATGCTGCCCGAGGACTGGCGGGAGACGGAGTTCCACCTGAACGACGAGAACGAGGGGGTGGGCAGCCATGGCTCCCGAGCGTGACAGCGCGACCCGCGAGCGCACTCCGGTCGGTGCCACGGCCGCCACCCGGCCCCGCGCGCCCCGGCTGGACCAGCCGCGCCCGCCGCGCCGCCGGGTGCTGCCCGAGTGGGACCCGGAGGCCTTCGGCCGGCTGTCGGAGCGGATCGCCCGCTTCCTGGGCACGGGACGCTTCATCGTCTGGATGACGGTCGTCATCATCGTGTGGCTGACCTGGAACATCACCGCGCCCAGCCATCTGCGGTTCGACCCGTACCCCTTCATCTTCCTGACCCTGGTGCTGTCCCTGCAGGCCTCCTACGCCGCGCCGCTGATCCTGCTCGCGCAGAACCGGCAGGACGACCGCGACCGGGTCAACCTGGAGCAGGACCGCAAGCAGAACGAGCGGTCCATCGCCGACACCGAGTACCTGACCCGGGAGATCGCCGCGCTGCGCCTGGGCCTGGGCGAGGTCGCGACCCGCGACTGGATGCGCTCGGAGCTGCAGGACCTGGTCAAGGAGCTGGACGACAGGCGGCGGCACGACGGGCACCCCGGGCATGTCGTATTCCCGGCGGAACGGTCAGACCGGTCGCCGGGACGTGACGCAGACGACCGCTGAGGGGCATCCCGGACGCCCCTCGGCGCGCCGTACCATCGTTCACATGGCTACGGAAGACGCGGTGCGCGAGGCACTGGCGACGGTGAACGACCCCGAGATCAACCGACCCATCACCGAACTGGGGATGGTCAAATCGGTGGAGATCGGGGATGACGGCACGGTCGCCGTCACCGTGTACCTGACGGTCTCCGGCTGCCCCATGCGCGACACCATCACCCAGCGCGTCACCGAGGCGGTCTCCCGGGTCGAGGGCGTCACCCGTGTCGACGTCACCCTCGACGTGATGAGCGACGAGCAGCGCAAGGAACTGGCGGCGGCCCTGCGCGGCGGCCAGGCCGAGCGCGAGGTCCCCTTCGCCAAGCCCGGCAACCTCACCCGCGTCTACGCGGTCGCCTCCGGCAAGGGGGGCGTCGGCAAGTCCTCGGTGACGGTGAACCTGGCGGCCGCCATGGCCGCCGACGGCCTCAAGGTGGGCGTCGTCGACGCCGACATCTACGGCCACAGCGTGCCGCGCATGCTGGGCGCGGACGGCCGTCCCACCCAGGTCGAGAACATGATCATGCCGCCGTCGGCGAACGGCGTGAAGGTCATCTCCATCGGCATGTTCACCCCGGGCAACGCCCCGGTCGTCTGGCGCGGCCCGATGCTGCACAGGGCGCTCCAGCAGTTCCTGGCGGACGTGTACTGGGGCGACCTGGACGTCCTGCTCCTGGACCTCCCGCCCGGCACCGGCGACATCGCGATCTCCGTGGCGCAGCTGATCCCGAACGCCGAGATCCTGGTCGTGACGACCCCGCAGCAGGCGGCGGCCGAGGTCGCCGAGCGGGCCGGCTCCATCGCGGTCCAGACCCACCAGAAGATCGTCGGCGTGGTCGAGAACATGTCCGGCCTGCCCTGCCCGCACTGCGGCGAGATGGTCGACGTCTTCGGCACGGGCGGCGGCCAGCTCGTCGCCGACGGACTCACCCGCACCACGGGTACGACGGTCCCGGTCCTCGGCAACATCCCGATCGACGTCCGCCTCCGCGAGGGCGGCGACGAAGGCAAGCCGGTGGTCCTGACCGACCCCGACTCCCCGGCGGGCAGCGCCCTGAAGGCGATCGCCGGGAAGCTGGGCGGCCGCCAGCGGGGGCTTTCGGGCCTGTCGCTGGGGATCACGCCGAAGAACAAGTTCTGAGGATTCTTCGGAGACCTTCATGACGAAGGGGCGCCGACCTCGGTCGGTGCCCCTTCGTCATGCGTGAGCGGACGTCACGCGTACGCGGCAACGTCCTTGACCACGGCGAACCCGAGCCCGTACGCGCTCATCCCCCGCCCGTACGCCCCCAGGTGCACCCCCGCCTCGGTTGTACCGGCGAGCACCCATCCGAACTCCGACTCCCGGTAGTAGAACGAGGCCGCGACCCCGTCCACCGGCAGAGAGAGCCGGCTCCACTCCGGCCCCTCCAGGTCGTCGGCCAGGGCCCACGCGGTCTCCGTCTGCTGATCCAGCCAGTCGTCCCGCAGGCTGTGGTCCATCTGCCCGGGCCACGTGAACGACAGCAGCCCCACCCCGGCCAGCCACGCCGCCGAGGAGACCGACGTGGCCTCCAGCAGACCCGTACCGTCGGCGCTCCTGCGGGACGGCTGCGCGGCGACGGTGACGACCACTGCGAACTTCTCCCGCGGCTCACCGGCGGAGCCGGCCTCGCCCCGTACGGAGGGCTCGTCGCCGTGCCCGATCGACCCGTGCTCCACGGCACCGTCGGCCGCCGTACCGACCTGCATCAGCCAGCGCGGCCCGGTGAACGCCTCGTCGAGGCCGTACCAGGGGAAAGGTGCCTGCAGATAACCGTCGACCGTACGCCGGGCGGAGGGGAGCTGCTGCGCACCCTCCGCGGCCGGCGTCTGTGCGCCCACCCGACTCGTCGTCTCCATCTGCCCGGACGCCTCCTCGCTCTCGTCGGACCGGGGTGGCCCGCCCCCCTTCGGGCGTACGCGTCCGGTCCGCACAACAACTCGGCAGCATATCCACACCGGTGAGAGCCTCAGGGCAGGCGCTGGATGCGTGGGTCGCACGAACGGCCTGTTCAGGCCGTGTGCGACGGGGGCGCGCTATGAAACGCGTCACGTGCGCGGCGTACGCCCGCGTGCGCGTGTCGGCGCCGGGGCACGTGCCGGCGCCGGGGCACGTGCCGGCGCCGAGGGTGCGTGCCGGCGCCGAGGGTGCGTGCCGGCGCCGAGGGTGCGCCTAGGTGGCGTCCGCGTCGAAGAGCGGCCGGTCGTCCTGGCCGGGCCCCTCGGGCTTCTTGGTCATGTCGACGCGCCCCGAGGAGGCCGAACCCGAGGCCGAACCCGAGGCCGACGCCGATGAGGAGGCCGAGGACGAGGCGGAGGCTTCGCTCTCCCGCCCGTTCACGACGTCCGTGATCTCGGCCATCTCCTTCTTCAGGGGGTCGAACCCGTTGCGGATCTCCTTCAGCCCCAGCTCGTCGTTGTCCAGCTGCTTGCGGATGAACGTCTTCGGGTTGAGGTCCTCGAACTCGAAGTCCTTGAACTCCGGACCCAGTTCGCTGCGGATGTCCTGCTTGGCACTCTCCGAGAACTCGCGGATCTTCCGGATCGTGCGCGTGATGTCCTGGATGACCTTCGGGAGCTTGTCCGGACCGAAGACGAGCACGGCGATCACGATGATCGTCAACAGCTCCAGTGGTCCTATGTCATTGAACACCTGACGCTCCTTGCGATGTCCTCGGTCGCTCAACGGTACCCGGCCTTGCTGTCCGACCGGTACCGTCCGAGGTGAGACTTGTGTCAGTTCTGCTCGGCCGCGCCCAGTCGGAGCGACACGTCCCGTTCCGTGCCGTCGCGCCGGACGGTGAGCCGCAGCTGGTCGCCGGGACGGTGGGCGCGGATCTTGACGATCAGCTCCTCGGCCGTGTGCACGCGCTCTCCGTCGACCCCGGTGATGACGTCGCCCGCCTTGAGACCGGCCCGGTCAGCTGGGCCGCCCCTGCTCACGGCGGGGCCGCCGTTCGCGCTCCTGCTGTCGATACGGGCGCCGTCGCCGGTGTACGCCATGTCGAGGGTGACGCCGATGACGGGGTGGGTCGCGTGGCCGTCGTTGATCAGTTCCTCGGCGACCCGCTTGGCCTGGTTCACGGGGATGGCGAAGCCGAGACCGATGGAACCGGCCTGGCTGCTGTCCGAGCCGGAGCCGCCGTCTGCGGAGCGGATGGCGGAGTTGATGCCGATGACCTGAGCCCGGGAGTCGAGGAGCGGGCCTCCGGAGTTGCCCGGGTTGATGGGGGCGTCGGTCTGCAGCGCGTCGACGTAGCTGACGTCGCTTCCGTCGCTCTTGTCTCCCCCGGCCGTGATGGGCCGCTCCTTGGCGCTGATGATGCCGGAGGTGACGGTGCCCGCGAGGTCGAAGGGGGCACCGATGGCGACGACAGGGTCGCCGACCCGGACGTCGTCGGAGTTGCCGAGGGGCAGCGGGGTGAGACCGTCCATGCCGCGGACCTGGACGACGGCGAGGTCGTAGCCGCTGTCCCGGCCGACGACCTCGGCCTTGACGGTGTCGCCACTGCTGAACGTCACGGCTATCTCGCCGCCTGAGCCGGCCGGCGCGACGACGTGGTTGTTGGTGAGGATGTGCCCCTGGGTGTCGAGCACGAAGCCGGTGCCGGTGTCGCTCTGGTCGGTGCCGGTGACGTGCAGGGTGACGACGCTGGGCAGCGCGCGGGCGGCTATCCCGGCCACGCTGTCCGGCGCACGCCCGGCAGGCACGTGCCCGGCCTGCGGCAGCCGTACGCCCTCCCCCAGCCCCTGCCGCTCGACCCAGGCGCCGGCCACCCCGCCGACACCCGCGGAGACAAGCGCCACCACAAGGCTCCACACGACCAGCAGCCGCTTCCCCCGCCGCTTGCGCTGCTCATCCGTCAGCACCCGGACACCGCTCAGCTGCAGCGCCCCCTGCCCGAACGCCTGCTCCGTGGCCGACCCACCGGCCCAGGGGTCATAACGCCCACCGGACTCCGCAGCGCCGCGTGCGGGCGCCCCGGGGGCCGGGGCGGGAGTGGTGCTCGGGGGTGCCGTCGGTGGAGCCGTGGGGGCGGGACCTGGCACTGCCTGGGCCGCGGTGACGGCAGGGTGTTGTACGGGCGGTGCGGGCGCCCAGGGGCCTGGCTCGCCGTACGGCGGGGTGCCGTAGGGATCCGGCTCGTGCAACGGCTTCGGCCGCTCGGTGGGAGCCGCCCAGGCGTTCCTCCCGGGCTCGGGCGACACGTCGGCCGGGGCGGCCCCGTCCGCCTCGGCGGCGTCCGTCGCCCGCGTCACCGGCTTGGCCAGCTCGAAGTCCCCGTCACCCGGGGCCTCGGCCCTCTCGGACCCGGCCCGCACCGACCCAGCGCCGTCCGCCCCGGCCGCCTCCAGCCCGGCCGTGTCCGCCCCGGTCTCCGACACCCCCGGTGTTTCCGGATGTGCCGGCTGGGCGTCGGTCGAAGCGAGGTCCGTCGGGTCGGAGGTGGCCGAAGTGGCCTCGGCCGACTCGACACCGCGCGGTGTGTCCGGCTGCCCGGCGCTCTCCCGCTTCGCGGTGTCGGCTCGGTCGGTCGGTGTCGCCCCCGCGGTTCCCTCCGGGTCGTTCTCCGGTGGGACACGGTTCGCCTCGTTCATGGTCTCCCCACGGCTGGCCGCGGCCGCACGCTTCGGCGGCGGCCACGGAACGTCGACTACGCCCCCGGGTCATCGCCGCGGGAACGGCCTTCACAGGATTCAACCAGGTTCGCGGGCCGTGGCGCAGGGGCCGGTCAGGGGGTTTGGCGAGGCGCGGAAGGGGACGGTGTGGGAGCGCGGGTGATGCCGGGGACGGGGGCGGACAGCAGGCCGGAGCCGGTGACTCCGGGAACCGCGGACCAGGCGGTGAGCGGATAGACCACGGTGTCGTCGAGCGGACGTATCAGCGGGGAGACCGCGGCCGCCCCGGCCATCACCGGCACGGTCAGGCCGCTCATGGCGGCGCCGGCCTGGGTCCTGCCGGTGCCGGGGGTCGGCAGTCCGGGCACCAGGGGCGCGGTCATCGAGGTCGGGACGACAGGCGTCGGTCCGAGCCGCGAACCGCCCTGGGCGAACACCGGTCCCACTGAGCGGCGGCGCTGGCTGTCGGGCGTGGACGCCCCCGAGCCCGTGCCGGTGCCCGCCGGGCGCGCCGGGATCACATTACTGCCGGTGCCGGGGCCGCCGCGGGCGTCCGCGCTGGTGTCGCCGGGGAGCGCGGTGGTCACGCCGCCGAGGGCGACCGCGGCCAGCGACACGGCTCCGGCGGCGGCGGCCGCGAACCGCAGGCCGCGTGAGGCGGAGCGGCCGTCGTCCGGGCGGCCGACGGGATGGATGCGGAAGCCGCGCTCCTCGGACGCGGGGACAGGGCTTTCCGGATGCGCGGTGCCGTGCGGGCGGGCGGGGACGTATCCGAAGGCGAAGCGCTCGCCGCGCCTTGCTCCGAAGACCCCGAAGACGCCGGAGACGCCCGAGACACCGGAGGCGCCCGTCGTCCCTGTGGTGTCGTCGTCATCCGGGCCGCGGCCGAAGAGTCCCCCGGGCGGCGACATGCCGTCGCCGTCCAGGTCACCTCCGGCGGGGAGACCCTGCAGGCGGGCCAGGAGGCTCGCCGAGGGGGGCGGCGGGGCCGCCTCCGCGAACACGTTCTTCAGCCGGCGCTGGGCGTCCGCCTCCGCCTTGCACCGGGCGCAGGTGGCCAGGTGCGCGAGGACCCGCTCACGCGAGTCATGACCGAGCTCTCCGTCCACCAGGGCGGAGAGCCGGTCTCCCAGGTGCTGCTCTGCGAGGTGTGCCTCCGCAGGTTTGGGCCGGGATCCACTCACGCGGTCGCGCCCCCTCCCCCCAGAGCGGGGACACGGGCCAGGAAGGTGCGCCGCTCGGCCGCGCGGGCCTCCGGGGAACGGTGCGCCAGGGCCTTGCGGAGCTGGGAACGGCCGCGGTGGATACGGGAACGGACCGTGCCGAGCTTGACGCCGAGGGTCGCGGCGATCTCCTCGTACGACAGTCCCTCGATGTCGCACAGGACGACGGCGGCGCGGAACTCGGGCGCGAGGGTGTCCAGGGCCTGCTGGACGTCGGCGTCGAAGTGCGCGTCGTTGAAGAGCTGCTGCGGGGTGGGCTCACGGCTGGCCAGGCGCTCGGCCGCGTCCTCGCCGAGGGCGTCGAAGCGGATGCGCTGCTTGCGCCGGACCATGTCCAGGAACAGGTTGGTGGTGATGCGGTGCAGCCAGCCCTCGAAGGTGCCCGGCGAGTAAGTCGACAGGGAGCGGAAGACGCGGACGAAGACCTCCTGGGTGAGGTCCTCGGCGTCGTGCTGATTGCCCGTCAGACGGTAGGCGAGCCGGTAGACCCGGCCGCTGTGCGTGCTGACGATCTCCTCCCACGTGGGCGGAGTCCACGCCTGCCCGTCCGCGTCGGTGGAGAAGGTCGCGGTCTGGGCCTCGCCTGCGGCGAAACCGGCGTGGTGGTCAGCAGCGGTGTCGGTCACGGATTTCGGCCTGCCCGCCGACCCGAGGAAGCGCCGCAGCACTCCGCCCCGGTCTCCGGGCGCAGCCGCACCTCCCCTGTCGGCTCTGGTGGTGTCCAGTGGAGCCCCTACCATAGCCACCTCGCCCGTTAGCTCCGGATAAGCGGTTTTACGAGAATTTGATACTCGCTGATACGGCTCGTGCGACTGCGTCAGCAGTTGCTCGGCAGTCCGATCCACCTCTCGCCCCTCCGTCGCGTCGCCGACCTCCGTCTCATCCCTATAAACGCCCGGTCCCATCTGCGGGTTCCCACCGCCAACGGATACAGTCACGCCCAGGCAACCACGGGGACAGGAGAGGGTCATTACCGGCAACCGGCAGACGAGCTGGGCGTTCGCCGACGCCTTTGTCGCCGAGGACGAAGCGCTGCGGTGGGCCCGCGACCGGGCCCGCGACGCAGGGCTGCGCTCGGTGTCGCCCGGCACCGGAGCCGCGCTGCGACTGCTCGCCGCCTCCGTGGACGCGAAGGCGGTCGCGGAGATCGGCACGGGCTGCGGGGTGTCCGGAATCCATCTGCTGCACGGCATGCGCCCGGACGGGGTGCTCACCACGGTCGACCCGGAGCCCGAGCACCAGCAGTTCGCCCGGCAGGCCTTCCGCGCCTGCGGTTTCGCCAGCAACCGGGCCCGCTTCATCCCGGGCCGCGCCCTCGACGTGCTGCCCCGGCTCGCGGACGCCGGGTACGACCTCGTCTTCTGCGACGGCGACCGGCTGGAGTACCTGGACTATCTAGCTGAATCGTTGCGCCTGCTGCGGCCGGGCGGTCTCGTCGTGTTCGAGGGCGTCTTCGCAGGTGGCCGTACGGTGGACTCGGGGCCGCAGCCGACAGAGGTGCTGCGGCTGCGGGAGCTGCTACGCGCGGTGCGCGAGAGCCAGGAACTGGTCCCCTCGCTGCTGCCGGTGGGCGACGGCCTGCTGTGCGCCGTCAAGCGGTGACCGGCCCGCCGCGCGAGCCCGGGAACGCGACCGCCCCGGCACCGCGTACGATGCCGGGGCGGTCCGAAGGACAGGATCGCTGGGACGTCAGACGACGACCTTCTTGAGGGCGTCGCCGAGCGCCTCGGCCTCGTCAGGGGTCAGCTCGACGACGAGTCGACCGCCGCCTTCGAGCGGAACGCGCATGACGATGCCCCGCCCCTCCTTGGTCACCTCGAGCGGGCCATCACCCGTCCGCGGCTTCATGGCCGCCATGCTCGTTCCCCTTCCTGAAACCAGCTCATCGTCTGCCGGGAGCCCCCGGGAGGGCTTCCGCGGTTCCGGAGCGGACACGCGACACCGGCATCGAACACATTGCTTCCCAGCCATTATCCCGCATCGCAGGACCCGATGACCAACATCAGTAGGCATCGCTTGGGCAACGCGCGCGAGCAAAACCACCCAATTCGGCGATGTGGCTGCGATACTGCACCACCGCACGGACGTCCGCCGACCGGCTCCGCTCCGGTTTTCTTTGATGCAGCTCACATGTCCGCTCCGGCCCTTGGGCGGCGATCTCCGCCATGCTGTCCTTCATACAAGGACGTACTGAGCGGTACGTCACCCGCGAACCGGAGGGGATGCCCCATGGCCGACACCGTGCTCTACGAGGTGAGCGACGGACTCGCGACGATCACGCTGAACCGCCCCGAGGCGATGAACGCGCTGAACATCCAGGCCAAGGTCGCCCTCCGGGAGGCGGCGGAATCCGCGGCCGGGGACACGGCCGTACGGGCGATCCTGCTGACCGCGGCCGGGGAGCGGGCGTTCTGCGTCGGCCAGGACCTCAAGGAGCACATCGGGCTGCTCGCGGCGGACCGGGAGACCGGGTCCGGGCAGACGATGAGCACGGTCAAGGAGCACTACAACCCGATCGTGCGGGCCCTCGCCGGGGCGCCCAAGCCGGTGGTCGCCGCGGTGAACGGGGTCGCGGCCGGGGCCGGCTTCGGCTTCGCGCTCGCCGCGGACTACCGGGTCGTCGCCGACACGGCCGCCTTCAACACCTCCTTCGCGGGCGTCGCCCTGACCGCCGACTCCGGGATCTCCTGGACCCTGCCCCGGGTGATCGGCCCGAGCCGCGCCGCCGACCTGCTGCTCTTCCCGCGCAACATCAGCGCCCAGGACGCGCTGGAGCTGGGCATCGCCAACCGGGTCGTGCCCGCGGCCGAGCTGCGCGCCGAGGCCGAGAAGACGGCGCGGGCGCTGGCCGAGGGCCCGACGGTGGCGTACGCGGCCATCAAGGAGGCGGTGGCCTACGGCCTCTCGCACTCCCTCACCGAGACGCTGGAGAAGGAGGACGAGCTGCAGACCCGGGCCGGGCGGTCCGAGGACCACGCGATCGCCGTGCAGGCGTTCGTGAACAAGGAGAAGCCGAAGTACCTGGGCCGCTGAGACCGGCCGCTGAGACCGAAAGGGGCGACCCTAGGGCGCGACGAGCAGGGCCTCCGCGCCCACCGGTCGGTAGCCGGCCGCCTGGAAGGCCCGCACGCTGCGGGCGTTGCCGGCGGCCTGCTGCGACCAGACCCACGCGCCCGGGGGAACGAGGTGCCGGGCGGCCGTGGCCAGTGCCCGGCCCAGCCCCCGGTGCCGTACGTCCTCGTCCACCTCGACCGCCGTCTCCCAGCGGCCCGCCACGCCCCGCCCGAGGACGAGCACGCCGCCGTCCGCCGCCCAGACGCGCACGTCGTCCCGGCGCTTTCGCGCGCTGTGCACGCGGGGGTGGTCCGGGTCGGTGAGTTCACGCAGTTGAAGCGGGGGGTCGCCGGGCAGGGAGCCCGCCACGGTGAGCAGGTCGACGCAGTCCGTCCGGCGGCCGGTGCGGGCCAGGAAAGCGGCCAGGAAGCGGGGGTTCATCGCCGCCGCCAGCTCGTCGCAGTCCAGGGACGAGAGCGTGCCGCGGACCCAGTCGGGGTCCTCGTCGGTGAACACCACCGAGTGTGCGGTGAAGGCGATCACTCCGGCGTCGCGGTGGCTGGGCTGCGGCACCACGGTGACGCCGCCGTCGGGCGCCGGGAAGCGCCCCCGGGCCGCCGCGGCCAGGATGCCGGCGAGCGTCCGGGGCATGCGGTCAGGCACCCGCCTTTCGCGCCACGCAGGACGCCAGGTGGTCGTTGACCAGGCCGCAGGCCTGCATCAGCGCGTACGCGGTCGTCGGGCCGACGAATCCGAGGCCCCGTTTCTTCAGGGCCTTGGACAGGGCCGTGGATTCCGGGGTGACCGCCGGGACGTCGGCCAGGGTCTTCGGGGCCGGGCGGCCGGCCGGGTCGGGGGCGTGGGACCAGATCAGCTCGTCCAGCTCGCCGCCCGCCCAGTCGGCGAGCACGCGCGCGTTGGCGAGCGTGGCGTCGACCTTGGCGCGGTTGCGGATGATGCCCGGATCCGCCAGCAGGCGCTCGCGGTCCTCGTCGGTGAACGCGGCGACCTTCTCGATGCGGAAGCCGGCGAAGGCGGCCCGGAAGCCCTCGCGGCGGCGCAGGATCGTGATCCAGGACAGGCCCGACTGGAAGGCCTCCAGGCTGATCCGCTCGAAGAGGGCGTCGTCGCCGTGCACCGGGCGGCCCCACTCCTCGTCGTGGTACGCGACGTAGTCCTCGGTGGACAGGGCCCACGGGCAGCGCAGGGCGCCGTCCGGCCCGGCGAGGGCGGCTCCGTCGCTCATCGCTGGTCCTCCGGATGCTCGGGCTTCTCCAGGTGGACGTGTGCCGCCGCGGCTCTGGCGCCGGCCAGCGCCGACTCCAGGTCGGCGATCCGGGCGTCCCGCTCGGCGAGTTCGGCGCCGAGCCGGCCGAGGGCGTCGTCGACGTCCGCCATGCGGTAGCCGCGCGGGGCGAGGGGGAAGCGCAGGGCGTCCACGTCCGCGCGGTTGACCGGGCGGTCCGGGGGCAGCGGGTCCTGCAGCCGCTCCGGTGCCACCTCGGGCAGCGAGCCGCTCCCGCCGCCGCCCACCACGGCGAGGGTCACCGCGGCGACCACGACGGCCAGCGCGACGACCAGGAACAAGAACATCACCATCGCCAGGGGTCCCCACGCTCCGTGCCGGCCGCTCGGCCGGACGCTGAATCTGTCTGGGTCCGATCGTGCCATGCGAGTCTGACAGTTAGGGTCACAGGCGGTTGTGCTGCGGGACGTACGAGAAGAGGTCACAGCGGATGCTCAGGCTGGGCAGGCGGGAATTCGGGCCCCATGAGCCGGTGATCATGGCGATCGTGAACCGGACTCCGGACTCCTTCTACGACCAGGGGGCCACGTTCCGCGACGAGCCGGCCCTCGCGCGCGTGGAGCAGGCGGTGGCCGAGGGTGCCGCGATCGTCGACATCGGCGGGGTGAAGGCCGGGCCGGGCGAGGAGGTCACGGCCGAGGAGGAGGCGCGGCGGACGGTCGGTTTCGTGGCCGAGGTACGGCGGCGCTTCCCGGACGTGATCATCAGCGTGGACACCTGGCGGGCCGAGGTCGGCGAGGCGGTGTGCGAGGCGGGGGCGGATCTGCTGAACGACGCGTGGGGCGGCGTCGATCCGTATCTCGCGGAGGTCGCGGCGCGGTACGGAGTGGGGCTGGTGTGCACGCACGCGGGGGGTGTGCAGCCGCGTACGCGTCCGCATCGGGTGACGTACGACGACGTGATGGCAGACATCCTCGAGGTCACGGTGGGGCTGGCCGAGCGGGCGGTCGCGCTCGGGGTGCCGCGTGAGTCGGTGCTGATCGATCCCGGGCACGACTTCGGGAAGAACACCCGGCACAGCCTGGAGGCGACACGGCGGCTGGACGAGATGGTCGCCACCGGGTGGCCGGTGCTGGTGTCGCTGTCCAACAAGGACTTCGTGGGCGAGACGCTGGACCGCCCGGTGAAGGAGCGGTTGATCGGCACGCTGGCGACGACCGCGGTGTCCGCGTGGCTGGGGGCGCAGGTGTACCGGGTGCACGAGGTGGCGGAGACCCGCCAGGTCCTGGAGATGGTCGCGTCCATCGCCGGCCATCGTCCCCCTGCGGTTGCGCGCAGGGGGCTGGTGTAGGCCCTTCAGTCGCGGGTGCGCCCGATGTGCTCGATGTGAAGAGTGCGAGCCTCTGACTCGACGCGGTACAGAATGCGCCACGGGCCGCGGTGGAGGCGACGGTGCTGCGTGCCCCAGGCCCTGGAACCTTCGGGCCTGGGGTCATGGGCGAGCTGGTCGGTCGCCTGGAGGAGGGTGTCCACTCCTTCGGGATCGTCCTTGAGGAATCCGGTGGCTTCGTCGAGCGCCACCGGCTCCCACTGGACCTCCCAGGTCACGCCGTGCTCCTCCCGGCGGCTTCGAGGAGTATCCGACGCGCCTCGGCATGGGGAACGGGGGCATCGGTACGCCCGAGAGCGCGGTCGCGCTCAAGGCGGGCCAGCGCCAGAGCGTCCTCGAGGTCTTCGAGTTCCGCCGGAGAGATGAGGACAGCGGTCGCGATGCCCCGGTCGGTCAGGGTGATGTGCTCGTGCTGGGCAGCCCGCCGGGCGAGTTCGCCAAGCTTGCCCCTCGCTTCGGCGATGGGATACGTAGCAGACATGAACATAGTGTACACCTGGATGACACTTGCCCGGCCGAACGCACCACCCTTCAGCGGCCCGCCTCCTTCGACACCAGGGCCACCGCCTCCTCCACGTCGTCCGTGACGTGGAACAGCAGCAGGTCCTTCTCCGCGGCCTTGCCCTGGGCCACCAGGGTGTTCTTCAGCCAGGACACCAGGCCGCCCCAGTACTCGCTGCCGAAGAGGACGATCGGGAAGCGGGTGACCTTCTGGGTCTGGACCAGGGTCAGCGCCTCGAAGAGTTCGTCGAGGGTGCCGAGGCCGCCGGGCAGGACCACAAAACCCTGCGCGTACTTCACGAACATCATCTTGCGGACGAAGAAGTAGCGGAAGTTCAGGCCGATGTCGACATAGGGGTTCAGCCCCTGCTCGAAGGGCAGCTCGATGCCGAGGCCGACCGAGACGCCGCCCGCCTCGCAGGCGCCCCTGTTGGCCGCCTCCATCGCGCCCGGACCACCGCCCGTGATCACGGCCCAGCCGGCCTCCACCAGCCCCCGCCCGAGCCGCACCCCGGCGTCGTACTCCGGCGAGTCCACCGGCGTACGTGCGGAGCCGAACACGCTGATGGCGGGCGGGAGTTCGGCCAGCGTGCCGAAGCCCTCGATGAACTCCGACTGGATGCGCAGCACGCGCCAGGGGTCGGTGTGGACCCAGTCCGAGGGGCCACCGGCGTCCAGCAGCCGCTGGTCGGTCGTGCTGGCCGTCACCTGTCCGCGCCGTCGGAGGACCGGTCCGAGCCGCTGCTCGTCCGGCGGGATCTTCTTCCCCTCGGGGTTGCCGGTAGGCATGTGCGCTCCCTCCGCTCGGGGGTGGTTCCACCTCAGCGTAGATCCACGCCGGTTACGGAGGGGGGACAAGCGCATGTCCGGCACGCGTGCGCCGTACGGGCGTCCTACGCCGTCGTACGGCGTCGTACGGCGTCCTACGCCGTGAGCCAGGTACGCAGGCGCTCCTCGCCCGCGAGGATCTTGGCCGTCTCCACCCGCTCGTCCCGCTTGTGCGCCAAGTGCGGATTGCCCGGGCCGTAGTTGACGGCCGGGATGCCGAGCGCGGAGAAGCGGGAGACGTCCGTCCAGCCGTACTTGGGGCGGGGAGTGCCGCCCACCGCCTCGATGAAGGCCGCGGCGGCCGGGTGGGAGAGGCCGGGCAGCGCGCCGCCGCTGTGGTCGTCGACCACGAACTCCTCCACGCCGCAGTCCGCGAACACCTCGCGGACGTGCGCGATCGCCTCCTCCTCGGTGCGGTCGGGGGCGTAGCGGAAGTTGACCGTCACCACGCACTCGTCGGGGATGACATTGCCGGCGACCCCGCCGCTGATGCCCACCGCGTTCAGGCCCTCGCGGTACTCCAGGCCGTCGATCAGCGGCCAGCGCGGCTCGTAGGACGCCAGGCGGGCCAGGATGGGGCCGGCTGCGTGGATGGCGTTGGACCCCATCCAGCCGCGCGCCGAGTGGGCCCGCTCGCCCTTCGTCCTCAGCAGCACCCGCAGGGTGCCCTGGCAGCCGCCCTCGACCTCGCCGTCGGAGGGCTCCAGCAGCACCGCGAAGTCGCCCTGAAGCCACTCCGGGTGGGCCTCGGCCATGTGCTTGAGGCCGTTGAGCTCGGCGGCGACCTCCTCGTTGTCGTAGAAGACGAAGGTCAGGTCGCGGTTGGGGGCGGGGACCGTGGCCGCGATGCGCAGCTGCACCGCGACGCCCGACTTCATGTCGCAGGTGCCGCAGCCCCACAGCACGCCGTCCTCGTCCAGGCGCGAGGGCACGTTGTCCGCGATCGGCACCGTGTCGATGTGGCCGGCCAGGATCACGCGCTCGGCGCGGCCCAGGTGGGTGCGGGCGACCACGTTGTTGCCGTAACGGTCGACGGTGAGGTGCGGCAGGGCGCGCAGGGCGGTCTCGATCGCGTCCGCGAGCGGCTTCTCGGTGCCGCTCTCGGAGGGGAAGTCCACGAGCTGCGCGGTGAGCGCGGCGGCGTCGAGCGTGAGGTCAAGCGAGGTGTCGGCCATGGCGTCGACCCTAGCGCGCCGCTCGCCGGGGCCGGGGGTAAGCGCTGTCCGGTAACCCCACGTGAGGGCCCGTCGGGCCTCCAGTACCTTGTAGGGCGTGCCAGAGCCGTCCCCCACCCGTCCCAAGCGCCGCGGCCGCCTCTTCCGTTTCGGCGCGGCCCTGTTGGTCCTGTGCGGCGTCGCCGCGTACCTCGTGGTGCAGTACGTCACCGGAGGCGGCGGAGCGCCCGGCTGCAAGGTGGTCTCGGCCGACGGTGACGCGACGTCGTACGAGTTCACCCCGGAGCAGGCGGTGAACGCGGCGACGATCGCGGCGGTCGGCACCGGGCGCGGGATGCCCGAGCGGGCGGTGACAATCGCGCTGGCGACCGCCCTGCAGGAGTCGGGGCTGCGCAACGTCGAGCACGGCGACCGGGACTCGCTGGGCCTGTTCCAGCAGCGGCCCTCGCAGGGCTGGGGCACCGAGCAGCAGATCATGGACCCGGCGTACGCGGCGGGCATCTTCTACGCCCACCTTGCCAAGGTGCCGGACTACACCGCGCTGCCGCTGACCGAGGCGGCCCAGGAGGTCCAGCGCAGCGGCTACCCGGAGGCGTACGCCAAGCACGAGCCGGACGCGAAGCTGCTGGCGGCGGCGCTGACCGGGCGGGCGGCGGCCACGCTGACCTGCGACGGGCGCCCGGAGACCACGGCCTCGGCGACGGGTCCGGACGCGGTACGGGCCGCGCTGGTACGGGACTTCGGGCGGGACGCGCTGCAGGAGACCGGTGCGCAGGTGGGCGGTACGCCCGTGCCCTCGCCCTCCCCCTCGCCGAGCGTCACCGCGACCGCCGAGGGGCGGACCGTGACCGTGCCGGTGCCGCAGGGCGCGAAGGTGGACGCGATCGGGCGCGGCGAGCGGCAGCGGGGCTGGCAGCTGGCGCAGTGGGCGGTGGCCAACTCCTCGGCGCTGCACATCCAGCGGGTGTCGTACGCGGGGCGGGAGTGGGCCGCGGGGAGCGGCGGTGGGCAGTGGAAGCCGGCCGCTTCGGACGGGGGCCGCGGTGCGGGTGCGCCGCTGGGTGTCGTCCGGATCGTGACCGGACAGTAGTACGGGGCGTCACTCCCAGGTGTTGTACGGCGCCGGTCCGGGCGGCGGTCCGGGCAGGAGGCGTGCCGTTTCGGGGATCCCTTGGAAATCAAGGGCCGTAAGGATTCTGCGGAATTTTGGGCGGACGTTCTTTGCCCGTTTTTATCCACACCTGATAATGCGATGCGTTATCCATTCTTTACCCGGGGCGTCCGCAACCTTCGCGGGTTTCGAGCGGTAGTCACGGCGTCCGAGCCACGACACGGACCCGGACACATACCGTTCTCTCCCGTCGAATGGAGCATCATGTCCCTCCCTCTGACCCGCCGGATCGCCCGTGCCGCGCTGCTCGTCGCAGCGGGAGCGGCAGCCGGGGTCGGTGCGGCCGGCTCCGCCGGTGCGGCCACGAACCTGCCGGCGGCGGCCCCGAACGTGGGTGGTCTGTCCGCCCTGGACACGGCACACGCCGGCAACACCGTCGACGCTGCCGCGCAGACCGCCACGTCCCTCGCGGGCCACACGGGCGGCAAGGCGGTCGAGCAGACGGTGCCGACCGCGGGCAAGACCGTCGGCGGTGCCGCGAAGAAGACGGCGCCGGTGGCGCAGCAGGCCGCGGGTGGCGCCGCCGGGGCGGCGGGGCAGGTCCTCGGGGGCGCCGCGTCCCACGCCACGCCCAACCTGCCGGTGCAGAGCCTGCCGCTGGGTAGCTGAGGCCGGCCGCAGTAGCCCTCACGGTGACGGGGTCCAGGGTGTTCCCTGGACCCCGTTCCCTTTTGGGCCACAGACGGCCGACTTGGGTCACAGACGACCGGCCTGGGTCACAGGCGGCGGTCCCGGATCACAGACGGCCGACCGCCGCCTGGATGCGTTCGTCCGTCGCCGTCAGGGCCACCCGTACGAACGTCTCGCCCGCCTCGCCGTAGAAGTCGCCGGGGGCGACGAGGATGCCCAGGTCGGCGAGGTGGGCGACCGTGGTCCAGCAGGACTCGTCGCGGGTGGCCCAGAGGTACAGGCTCGCCTCGCTGTGCTCGATGCGGAAGCCGTGGCCCAGCAGGGCGGCCCGCAGGGCCTCGCGGCGGGCGGCGTAGCGCTCGCGCTGGATGCGGACGTGCTCGTCGTCGCCGAGGGCCGCCACCACCGCCGCCTGGGTGGGCGCCGGGGTCATCATGCCGCCGTGCTTGCGGATCTCCAGCAGCGGGCCCAGGACGGCCGGGTCGCCGGCGACGAAGGCCGCGCGGTAGCCGGCCAGGTTGGAGCGCTTGGAGAGCGAGTGGACGGCCACGATGCCGTCGTAGGAGCCGCCGTTGACGTCCGGGTGCAGGACGGAGACCGGGTCGGCCTCCCAGCCCAGCTCCAGGTAGCACTCGTCGGAGAACAGCAGGACGTCGTGGGCGCGGGCCCAGGCCACGATGTCCGTCAGCTCCTGCTTCGACAGCACCTTGCCCGTCGGGTTGGACGGGGAGTTCAGCCAGAGCAGCTTCAGGTTCGCCGGGTCCAGGTCGCGCGGGTCGTCGTAGACCTCGTAGTCCGCGCGGGCCAGGCGGGCGCCGACCTCGTACGTCGGGTAGGCGAGGCGCGGGTAGGCCACCCTGTCGCCGGGGCCGAGGCCCAGCTGGGTGGGCAGCCAGGCCACCAGTTCCTTGGAGCCGACGACCGGCAGGACATGGCGGTGGGTGAGGTCGCGGGCGCCGAGCCGGCGCTCCAGCCAGCCGGTGATCGCGTCGCGCAGCGCCGGGGTGCCCCACACGGTGGGATAGCCCGGGGAGTCGGCCGCGTCGATGAGGGCCTTCTGGATCAGTTCGGGCACCGGGTCGACCGGGGTGCCCACGGAGAGGTCGACGATCCCGTCCGGGTGTGCGGCGGCCGTCTTCCGGTACGGCTCCAGCTTGTCCCAGGGGAAGGTCGGCAGGCGGTCGGAGACTGCGGACACGGGAATCAGGCTCACTTTCGTACGGTGCGGCAAACGCCTCGGTCCCGTACGGCGGTGATCAGTCCTGCGGAGGCTGATCGGGCCGTACGGGACCGAGGCGGCGCGGCTTGCGGGCGCCGCTTGGCGCTCAGACGGTCACTCGGCCTGCGGCGGCAGCGCGGCGACGAAGGGGTGGTCGCGCTCGATCAGCCCCAGCTTGCTGGCACCGCCGGGAGAGCCGAGCTCGTCGAAGAACTCGACGTTCGCCTTGTAGTAGTCCTTCCACTCCTCCGGGACGTCGTCCTCGTAGAAGATCGCCTCGACCGGGCAGACCGGCTCACAGGCACCACAGTCGACGCATTCGTCCGGGTGGATGTACAAGGACCGGGAGCCCTCGTAAATGCAGTCGACCGGGCACTCCTCGATGCACGCCTTGTCCTTGACGTCGACACAAGGCTGCGCGATGACGTAGGTCACGCTGTCGTTCCTCCTCGATAGGGCGCTGGCGGGCCTCCTCAGGCTCCGCCGCCTGGCGCGCGGGAGCGCGGCGTCGTCGATGCCCGCCCCTAGTATCTCCGTTCCGGAGCATGATCCGAACAGGAGGGGTGAACTGACCAGTGGAAATCTCGGCTGCAGGACGCCTGGAAGTCCGTATCACCCCTGCTGACGTGGGAAAACGGGTGTCGGTACGGCGGTTGAGGGAACCTGGAGCGGCGCCGGAGAAGTTCACCGACACGGTGGGTGTTCTCACATCATGGGACAACGGCGTGCTCATGATCACACGGCGGGACGGGCAGAGCGTCCGGATCGCCGAGTCCGCGCTGGTCGCGGGCAAGGTGGTACCGGCCGCTCCCGCGCGCCGCCGTGGACCCGCCGCCTCCTACGCGGAACTGGCACCCGTCACCTCGCGTGGCTGGCAGCCGCTGGAGACCGAGCGGCTCGGCGAGTGGGTCCTGCGGGCCTCTGGCGGCTTCACCCGGCGGGCCAACAGCGTGCTGCCGCTCGGCGACCCCGGCCTTCCCCTCGACGCGGCCCTCGCCGCCGTACGACGCTGGTACGGCGAGCGCGGCCTGCCCGCCTACGTCCAGACGGCCACCGGAGCCGAGGGCACGCAGGAGCTGCTGTGCGCGGAGCTGGAGCGGCGCGGCTGGGTGCGGGAGGTGACCGCCGAGGTGTGGACCGGTGCCCTGGCGCCGGTCGCGGACCGGGCCGAGGGCAGCGGTGTGGTGCTGTCGCGGCGGGCGGACGAGGCGTGGCTCGCCCGGTACCAGCGCAAGGGGGTGAGCGAGGTGGCCCTGCGGGTGCTCGGCGCCGGTCCGTCGGTGTGGTTCGCGACCGTGCCCGGTGCCGGGGAGGCGCCGCCCGCGGCGATCGGGCGGTGTGTCGTGGACGGGCGGTGGGCCGGGTTCGCGGCGGTCGAGGTGGATCCCTGGCGGCGCCGGGAGGGGCTCGCCACCGAGGTGATGGCCGCGCTGGCCCGGCGGGCGCTGGACGAGGGCGCGTCGGCGGCCTGGCTGCAGGTCGAGACGGACAACGAGGCGGCGCGGGCCCTGTACGCCGCACTGGGCTTCACGCCGCACCACGCGTACCACCATTACCGGGCGCCGGCCGAGGCGACGTCCGAGAAGCGGCACGACGAGACGGGCGGGTCCGCGGCCCGGAACCGGCCGACGGAAGCATCCACCGATGATCGAGAAACGGCCATGGGTGCACCGGGCCGGCGGAGTCACCCCGCCACACCCGCCGGCCGCCGGGAACCGGTGCTCCCCGCGGCCGGAGGTCGGGTGCCGGACGATTCCCGGCCGGGTCGGTCGTAGAACCGCCTGTGGAAGGGCATGAGCCTGGCATGCGTCACCCGTATCTGCCGCCGCCGTACCCGCCCCCGCCGGAGCGGTCGGCCGAGCTGCGCCGCAGGTTCGCGGAGGAGGCCCGGTCCGAGCGGCCGGATCTGTCGGCGCTGTGCCTGCTGATCGGCGCCGAGGGGGACGGCACGCTGGACGAGGCCGGGATCGACGCGGCCCAGCTGGAGCTGGACCGGCTGGCGGGCGAGCTGCCGTACCGGCCGGGCGGGCCGCACGCGTGGGCGGAGGCCGTACGGCGGCTGCTCGGGGCGCGCTACGGCTTCCACGGCACGCCCGGCGACTACCAGCGGCTGGAGTCCTCCCTGCTGCACGAGGTGCTGCGGCGGCGGCGCGGGCTGCCGATCCTGCTGTCGGTGGTGTGGCTGGAGGTCGCGCGGCGGGCCGGGGCTCCGGTGTACGGGGTCGCGCTGCCGGGGCACTTCGTGGTGGGGTTCGGCCCGGCCGAGGAGCAGGTGCTGGCCGATCCGTTCGACGGCGGGCGGGTGCTGACCGGGACCGACGCGGAGCTGCTCGTGGTGGGGGCCACGGGCGCGCCGCTGGAGCCCTCCATGCTGGAGCCGGCCACGCCGCTGGAGGTCGTCCAGCGGATCCTGAACAACATCCGCGCGTGGGCCGCGGCCCGGCCCGAGCGGTCGGACGTGGCGCTGTGGGCCGTGGAGCTGGCCCTGCTGGTCCCCGCGCATCCGGCGCGGCTGCGCTACGAGAAGGGCCAACTGCTGGTGCAGCGCGGGGAGTTCAGGTCAGGAGCCAAGGAGCTGGAGTACTACGCCGACCTGATCGAGGTGGTGGACGAGCCGGCCGCGTTGAAGGTACGGCAACAGGCCCATACCGCTCGCGCGATGCTCAACTGACCTCTCAGAGCCAGCCCTTCTCCCGCGCCGTGCGCACCGCCTCCGCCCTGTTCCGTACCGCCAGTTTCTGGATGGCCGTGGAGAGGTAGTTGCGGACCGTGCCCTGGGAGAGGTGGAGGGTCTTGGCCAGTTCGGCGTTGGTGGAGCCGTCGGCGGCCGCGCGGAGCACCTCGCGTTCGCGCTCGGTGAGCGGGTTGGCGCCCTCGGCGAGCGCGGCGGCGGCGAGCGTGGGGTCGATGACCCGCTCGCCGGACAGCACCTTGCGGATCGCCTCGGCGAGCTGGGCGGCCGGGGCGTCCTTGACGAGGAAGGCGTCGGCGCCGGCCTCCATGGCGCTGCGCAGATAGCCGGGGCGCCCGAAGGTCGTCAGCACGACCAGCTTGACCTGCGGGAACTCCCGGTGGACCTGGGCGGCAGCCTCGATACCGGTGCAGCCGGGCATCTCGATGTCGAGCAGCGCCACGTCCACGCCGTGCGCGCCGACGGCCGCCAGCACCTGGTCCCCGCGCGCGACCTGGGCGACGACCTCGATGTCCTCCTCCAGGCCGAGCAGCGCGGCCAGGGCCTCGCGGACCATCGACTGGTCCTCGGCCAGGAGAACCTTGATCGTGCTCGTCATGCCCCGGATCCTACGTGCCCCGCAGGGGCCGCGGGGACGCGGGCGACCAGCCGGAACCCGTGCTTGATCCGGCCCGCCTCCAGGGTGCCGCCGGCCTTCTCCAGGCGCTCGGTGAGGCCGGTCAGACCGTTGCCGGGTCCGCCGCCGGAGCCGCCGGATCCGTTGTCCTCGACCGAGAGTTCGAGCAGCGCGCCGTCCAGGGTCTGGCGGTGGGTGAGCTGGACGCGGCACGTGTCCGCGCCGCTGTGCCGGACCACGTTGGTGACCGCCTCGCGCAGCGCCCAGGCGAGCGCGGACTCGGACTCCTCGGGGACGCCGTGGAGATCGGGCTCGGCGGGCAGTTCGGCGCTGACGCCGGCGGCGGTCAGGGCGACCTGGGTGCCGGCGAGTTCGGCGGCGAGCCTGGGGCGCCGGTAGCCGGTGACCGCCTCCCGTACGTCGACCAGGGCCTGCCGACTGACCTGTTCGATGTCGGCGACCTGCTGGGCCGCCTTGTCGGGGTGGTCCGGCAGCATCCGGCCGGCCAGCTCGCTCTTCAGCGTGATCAGGGAGAGCGAGTGGCCGAGCAGGTCGTGCAGGTCACGGGCGAGCCGCAGCCGCTCCTCGTTCGCGGCGAGCTGGGCGACGGTGGCCCGGGCCTTGCGCAACTCGATGGTCGTACGGACCAGTTGGCCGACGCCGATCATCGCGAACCCGATCATCGGGACGAGGAGCAGGGTCACGTCCGGCTTCTCGTGCCAGTGCAGTCCGACGAGGACCATCGCCACGGTCGCCCCGGGGATCGCCCAGAACGCGGCCCGGACCGGCATGGTGGCCCCGCAGGCGACGGAGAGGTAGACGAACAGGCCGAGCCAGGCGGGACCGAGGGTGTAGACCAGGAGGGGAGCGAGGACGGCCATGACCGAGATCATCGAGACGACGATCCTCGGCGCGAAGGGCCGCCCCATGTTGCGGAAGACCAGCGACAGGTAGGTGACGACGAAGGCGGTCAGGCCGAGCGCGCCCGCCACCGTGCCGCCCGTGCTGTGCCGGCCGCTGGTCAGATCCTGGACCGGGGAGCTGAGAAAGATCAGCCAGACCCCGATCCACAGCGACTTGACCACGATCTCGCGCCGGTTGCGCGGCCCCTGGCCGATCCGCACCTGGTGATCCGGCCGCCGCTCGCGGGCCTGCGGGTCTTCCGTCATCGCGCTCACGCCTTCAGCGTGTCCTTCCGGTACAGCCAGGCTGCGCCGCCCGCGAAGAGGACGAAGTACACGGCGAGGACGGCGACGTCCGTCGCGTGCGGGGCCTGGCTCTGTTCGATCGACCGCCCCAGTGCAGCGTACGCGTGCGTGGGCAGCCACTTCGCGATGTCCTGCAGAACCTTCGGGAAGGTGGTGGTCGGCATCCACAGGCCGCCGAGGATGGACAGGCCGAAGTAGATGATCATCGTGAGGGGGCGGACCGCGTCACCGCTCGCGAGGTAGCCGAGGGCGACGCCGAGCGCGGCGAAGACGAGGCTGCCGGCCCAGATGATCCCGGTGAGGGCGAGCCACTGCCAGGCGTCCAGGTGGACGTGCTTGATCGCGGCGGCGGCGATGAACAGCACGACGATGGACGGCAGGCTCACCACGGCGGCGCTGGCGGTCTTGGCGATGACGTAGCCGCGACCGGGCAGCGTGGTCAGCCGCAGCTGCCGTACCCAGCCGTTCTCGCGTTCCTTGGCGATGCGCTCGCTGTTGCCCATGAGGACGGCGGTCAGGGCGCCGAAGGAGGCCATGGAGACCATCAGGTAGGTGGCGACGGTCAGGCCGGTGCCGTCGACCTTCTGGTTCGAGCCGGAGCTGCTGGAGAAGATCAGGAAGAGGGCCGTGGGGTAGAGCACCGAGAAGAACAGGAACTTCTTGTTGCGCAGGGCACGCGCCAGTTCCAGCTTGATCAGGGCGTTCATGACTGCTTGGCCTCCTCGGCCTGCGTGATGGCGACGAAGGCCTGCTCCAGACCGAGACCGGCGACTTCGAGATTGCGGGGGTAGACACCGAGGCCGTACAGGGCGTGCACGGTGGCGTCGGCGTCGGACGACTGGATGCGGACGGTCTGTCCCGAGACGTCCATCGAGGTCAGGAACGGCAGGGCGCGCAGGGCGGCCTCGTCGATCCCGCCCTCCAGGTCGAAGGAGACCCGGCGGGCGCCGGCCTTGGCCTTGATCTCGGCGGCGGTGCCGTCGGCGAGGAGCCGGCCGCGGTGCAGCACCAGGACCCGGTCGGCGATGGCGTCGGCCTCTTCGAGGTAGTGGGTCGCGAAGAGGACGGTACGGCCCTGGTCGGCCTGTTCGCGCATGGTGGCCCAGAAGGCCTGGCGGGCGGAGACGTCCATGCCGGTGGTCGGCTCGTCCAGGATGATCAGGTCGCTGTCGCCCGCGGTGGCGAGGGCGAAGCGGACCCGCTGGGCCTGGCCGCCGGAGAGCTTGTTGACCTTGCGGTCGGCGATCTGCGCGATGCCCGCGCGGGCCATGACGTCCGCGGCCTTGTACGGCTTCGGGTGCAGCGAGCACCCCAGCTTGACCAGTTCCTCGACGGTGACCTCGTCCATCAGTCCGCCGCTCTGCAGCATCGCGCCGACCCGTCCGGCGACGATCGCCTCGCGCGGAGTGCCGCCGAAGAGGCTCACCGTGCCGCCGTCGGGCTGCTTGAGGCCGAGGAGCAGGTCGAGGGTGGTGGACTTGCCGGCCCCGTTCGGGCCGAGGAGGGCGACGGTCTCGCCCGGGTACAGCCGGAGCGAGAGCCCGTCGACGGCCCGTACGCTGCCGTAGGTCTTGCTCACCTGGTCGAAGCCGACCACCGGGGTGGTGGTGGCCGGTGCCGCAGTTGTCGTCATGGCGTCCATGGTCGCGGCTCGGGGCCGGGGCCCGGCAGTGTCGGGGGTCCTGAGTGCCGGATGACAGATGTCATGCCGTTCGGGTGACGCCGGGTGCCGGGCATGCCGAAGGGGGCGCCGGCCGAACGCCGGACGCCCCCTGTCGGGTGTGGCTCGGCTAACTCGGGTGGGTCGAGATGACCGCGACCCGGTTGGTCGTGCTCATCAGGGCCTGGCGCAGGGCGACATAGACGTCCTGCGGGGTGACGGGCGTCTTGCTGCCGTTGCCGCGGGTGATGAGCACACCGTCGAAGGCGCCGCCGTAGAGCTGCTTCAGGGCGTTCAGGTCGGGCTTGTCGACCAGCTTGCCGTCCGAAGTGGGCACCACCCTGAGGAACTTCCAGAGCGATTTCTCCGGGCTCATCGCCAGGACGTGGCCCGCGCCCGCCGTCACGGTCACCTTGGCCGACATCGCCGGTTTCGCGAAGAGCTTCATCTCCTGGTCGACCGCCGCGTTCGACACCGTCGGCTGCTTGGTGGTCGTCGGGACGGTGACCGGGGTCGCCGTGTCCGTCTCCACCAGGGTGCGGTAGGCCTGTTCGACCGCCTGGGTCGACCCGGCGGCGTCGATGGCCTTGCCCGCCTTGCCGTAGACGGCGACCGCCCGGCCCGGCTTGAACTGGATGCCGCCCTCGACGACCGAGCCGGAGCCGCCGCCGGCCTGCTGAAGGGCGGCCTGGAGCTTCTCCTGGTCCACCGGCATCTCGGGGTCGATCACCCGCTTCTGCCCGAAGAGCGAGCCAATGACGTGGACCGGGTTGTAGTCACTGGTCGCGGCCTTGCTCACGGTGGCCTGGAAGTCGAACTGGAGACCGGCGTTCTCCGGGGTGATGCTGACCGTGTTGCCGCCGACGGAGAGCTTCAGCGGCTTGTTCACCCGGCCGCCGAAGGCGTCGTCGAGCTTCTTGACGGCGTCGTCTCGGGTGCCGCCGCCGATGTCCACGCCCAGGACCGTGGTGCCCTTGGGCACGTCGGTGTGGTTCATCAGCAGTCCGGCGCCGTAGGCACCGCCCGCGACGACGACCACGCCGGCGCCCAGCAGCACCAGCTTGCTGCGGCCCTTCTTCTTCGGCTTGGCCTGCGCCTTGGGCGCGCCGGACGGCTCCGGGCGGGACGGGGCCTGCGGGGCCGTGCCGCCGGCTGGGGTGCCGCTGAACGGGGAGTCGCCGGCCCCGGGGACGACCGGGATGCCGCTGGTGACGGTGTGTCCGGAGACGTTGTCCGGGCGGTAGCCGGGCGTGCCCGGTTCGGGGGCCGGCTTCTGCGGGGTGAGGATCGCGGTGTCGTCGCTGAGCCCGCCGCCCGGCCCGAGACCGGTGGGACCGGGGCCGGCCGCCGGGGCACCGGGGCCGCCGCCCGGGCGGCCGAGGCCGGCGGGCCCTTCGAGGTCGGCGATGTCGGCGAGGGCGCTGCGCGGGGGCCGCCCGGACGGGGTGCCCTGGCCGCCGTAACCGCCCGTACCGGACAGGCCGTCGAAGGGTTCGCCGGCCGAGGGGACGAGGGGGCCGTCGCCGGTGACCGGGCCGCTGGTGGGGCCGGCCGGGCCCTGCGGACCGCCGGGACCGCCGTGGCCGTGCGGGCCGTTGAAGCCGCTGGGACCACCGGGGCCGCCGAGGCCGCCGAGGCCGTTCGCGCCGGGGGTGCCGGAGAAACCGTTCTGGCCGTTCGCGCCCGGGGTGCCGCCGAAGCCGTCCTGGCCGCCCGCACCGGCCGTGCCCGTGCCGTCGAAGCCGTCCTGACCGCCGTTCTCCGAGAAGTACGGCAGGTCGTCGCGGCGCGGTTCGCCGCCCGGCGCGCCGGGTCGGGAGCCGCCCGCCAGCGGGCCCGCGTTCAGCGCCTCGGTCACGTCGAAGGAGCCGGTGCCGCCGCCGTGTCCGGGGGCGACGGGGCCGCCGGTGGCGCCGGGCAGGCCCTTGCCGTTGCCGGAGCCGGAGCGGGTGGCGCCGGGGACGCTCATGGCGCCGACCACACCGCCGGGACGTCCACCGGAGCGTGCGCCGGTGGTACCGGACGTACCGGACGCTCCCGGACCACCCGGACGGGTGCCCGACGTGCCGGGGGCAGTGGTGGAACCGCCGGACGTGCCGGTCCCGTTCGTACCGCCACCGCCCGGACCGCCCTTTCCGGCGGAGGACTTGCGGGGCGCGAACCAGTCGCTGGTCTTGTCCTCGGCCTGGGCCGCCGACTCGGCGGGGGGCTCGGCGGCGCCGGGGGCCGTCCGGTCGGCCGCGGGCCGCGTGTCGCGGGCGGGCGCCTCGTCCCCGGCGCCGTCGGTGTCCCCGACGGGCTTGCGCACGACGACCGGCGGGATGGGCCTGGATCCGGGGATGTTGATCCGGATCCTGGTCGTCAGCGTGGTCTCGGTCTTCTTCTCCTCCGGCCGCGTGGCCGAACGGCCGGCGTCCGTGCCGTCGTCGGAAGCCATGGGGGTCCCGTACGGCGGCGTGCCAGAGGGGTATGCGGCTCCGCCGCGCCCGTTGGGCCCGGAGGACGGAGTGTCAGTTTCACGACTCAAGGCAGGTTCTCCCAGTTGGCTCCGCCGCCGTTACGACCTGACTGCTCGGGCGGCTCGGCGGCGCGCACCACCATACTGGCCACTTCTCGCGCTCATCCCAGGACCGCTGAGGAAACCCACACCGGACTCGCACGTGCGCCGCACCGCGAAGTGGTACGTCACTTGCCAAGTCGGGCGGGACCGCCCTGAGGTTGCCGCCCGGCGCCCAGGGTGGCACAGATCACAGCAAGGGCCATACCGCCGAGCAGGAAGAGGTAGGAGCCGAGTCCCGCGCCGAACAGGAAGTCGCCTTCCGGGCGCGCGGTGGTGAGGAAGATGACCGTGATGATCCAGCCCACCACCGGTGCGACCGCCCCGCCCCGGCCGCCCGTGGCGTACGCCCCGCCGAGGAACAGCCCGGCCGCGCCCGCGAGGGCGAGCAGCAGCCCGCCGGGGAACCAGGCGGCCTGGACGAGGGTGCCGGCGGCGGCGATGACGGCACCGAGCAGGAAAAGGCCGGCATAGGCGGCGATCCGTCCGGCCGAGGGCCGCCCGAGCGGCTGGGCGAGCATCGAGCCCTGTCCGTTGCCGCTCACGCCCCCGCCTCCTCGATG
The DNA here is from genome assembly GCF_053597455.1 of Streptomyces sp. NPDC001393. NCBI lineage: Bacteria > Bacillati > Actinomycetota > Actinomycetes > Kitasatosporales > Streptomycetaceae > Streptomyces > Streptomyces sp. NPDC001393. The sequence goes on along the minus strand of NZ_JBSFIH010000040.1, from coordinate 35,432 downwards.
CCCGCGAACAGGTCGGTCTCCCCGGGCCGGGCCTCGCCGCGCACCAGTTCGTAGTACTCGGTGGTGAACAGCGGCTGGGCCAGTTCGTTGGAGAGTGCGAAGTAGGGCTCGGCCACCTCGATCTGGGTGACGTGGGCGCGCATCGCGGCGGCCTTGGCGGCGGCGAAGGCGCTCCCGTCCACGCTGGTGGTGACCCGCTCGTCGTCGACCACGCCGGGTACGTCCGCCACGCTGGCGCTCTTCTCGAAGGGCAGTACGGCCAGCTCGTCCTGGAGCCGGGCGAAGGCGGCCTCGGCGACGGAGCGCGGGACGCGGTTCCAGTAGACCTTGTCGATCCGGTGCCCGCGCTCGTCCGCCAGCTCGACGGCGCGCATGGCGACGCGGTGGGCCTGGATGTGGTCCGGGTGGCCGTAGCCGCCGTGGTCGTCGTACGTCACGAGAACCTGGGGGCGAACCTCCAGGATCACCTCGGCGAGCTGTCCGGCGGCGGCGTCGACGTCGGCCTGCCAGAAGCAGCCGGGGTCCTCGTTGTCCGGAATGCCCATCATTCCGGAGTCGCCGTACCGCCCCGCGCCGCCCAGCAGCCGGGCGTCCGTCACCCCCAGCGCGCGCACGGCGCCGGCCAGCTCCCCGCGCCGGTGCGCACCCAGCGCGGGCCCGGTCAGATGCCGCAGCTCCGGCGGGATGACCTCGCCCCGCTCCCCGAGGGTGCAGGTGACCAGGGTGACGTGCGCACCCTCGGCCGCGTACCTGGCCATGGTGGCGCCGTTGTTGATCGACTCGTCGTCCGGGTGCGCGTGCACCAGGAGGAGACGCCGGGCGGGGAGTTCCGTCATGGGTCCACCCTACGAGGCGACGACGCCCTTGCCGCGCCTTGGGCGGGACCGGACGAGATCGGGCGACCTCAAAGGCGCAGTTCGGCCCAGACGGTCTTGCGCGGGAACCGGCCCTCCGCGACGTCCCAGCGGTCGGCCAGCGCGTCCACCAGGAGCAGGCCACGGCCGGACTCGGCGTGCGCGTCCACCGCCCCGAGCCTGGGCAGCCGGTCACCACGCGTGTCCGTGACCTCGATCCGCAGGGTGCGCCCGACCACGTAGAGCGTGAGCCGGAAGCTGCGGCCGGGCAGACGGCCGTGGGTCGCGGCGTTGGCCGCCAGCTCGGCCACGACGAGCGTCGCGGGCTCGGTGGGCAGACCCCAGCTCCGGAGCCGGTCCGCCGCGAGCAGCCGGGCCAGGCGGGCGCCGCGCGGGGTGCAGGACAGCAGGACGGTGAAGTTCGGGATGGTGCCGTCGAGCTGGGAGTTCGTCTCGGCGATTTTCTGGTTCACGTCACTCAGAGTGGCCGGACCCGCTTACCGTGATGAGTGACTGGGCGGTTGCGTAGGGTAACTGTCCGGGGGTTGTCCGGTGTGTCGGGGCGTGTCAGGAGGGGTGGATGACGGTCGAGGTCAACGGCGAGGCGGACGAGCCGGGTTGGGAGGTGGATCCGGACGACGAGTGGGGTGTCGCGGTCATCGCCACGGTCGGACGCCAGCTGAGGCTGCGCCGGGAGGCGGTGGGGATGAAGGCCGGCGACTTCGCCAAGGCCGTCGGCTACGGCGAGGACATGGTCTACAAGATCGAGGGTGGCAAGCGGATTCCCCGGCCGGAGTATCTGGACAAGGCCGACAGGGTGTTGGGGGCGGGTGGGCTGATCGCCGCGATGAAGGAGGACGTGGAGAAGGTCAGGTATCCGAAGAAGGTGCGGGACCTGGCGGAGTCGGAGGCCAGGGCGGTCGAGCTCGGCGTGTACGTCTGCAGCAGCATCCCTGGCCTGTTGCAGACACCCGAGCATGCGCGAGCGTTGCTGGAGTGCTGGCTGCCCGCCTACACGCCGGAGGACCTGGAACGGCGAGTGGCCGCCCGCATGGCCAGGCAGTCCATTTTCGAGCGGTCGCCTGCTCCGGCCCTCGGTTTCGTCCTGGAGGAGGCGACCCTGCGCCGGAAGGTTGGGGGCACAATGGTGCGGCGACAACAGTTCGAGCACCTGCTGGCGATGGGACGGTTGAACAACGTCACGCTTCAAGTCATGCCGTTGGACAGCCCACCGCACCCTGGCATGAGCGGCAGGATCGAGTTGCTGAAGTTCGAGGACGGCACGGCGGTGGGACGCGCCGACGGCGCATTCAACGGCCGCCCGATCTCGAACCTCAAGGAGCTGCGCGTTCTCGAACTGCGGTACGGGACCATCCGGGCCCAGGCTCTTCCGCCCGGGGAGTCACTGGCCCTCATCGAACGACTGCTGGGAGAAACATGATCCGCAAGGCCTCCGAACTGGCATGGTTCAAGAGCAGCTACAGCGATGGCCCTGACGGCGACTCCTGTGTCGAGGTCGCGATAGCACCCCGCGCCATCCACGTCCGCGACTCCAAGAACTCCACCGGCCCCCAGCTGGCACTCGCACCGGAGGCCTGGTCGGTCTTCGTGGCCGGCGTTCGCAAGTGAGCCTTGGGCCGCCCGGCGTGCAGGCGAGACGCGAGCGCGCCCCTCAGTCGACGGCGTCCGACCAGCCCACCCCAGGGCCCGGTGCCGGGCTGGGCCACAGCGGCCCTAGGGCAACCACACAGCAGGCGCCCGGCAGAGCGCCGTGACGGCTCCGGGACCCGTGTCAGAACTTGATGCTGCTGATCATGCTCGCGACGTTGGTCGTCAGCTGGCTGATCGTGGGGGCGACGGTCGAGGAGGCGAGGTAGAAGCCGAGCAGCATGCAGACGAGCGCATGGCCGCCCTTCAGCCCCGACTTCTTGATCAACAGGAAGACGATGATCGCCAGCAGCACCACCGCCGAAATCGAGAGTGCCACGGCGGCTCACCTCCAAAGATCGCCAGATCTAGATCAGTTGAGCAAATCCATGCAGACGCCAGCAGGTTCATACCCACACAGCGGTAGTGATCATAACTATCCGTGCTTGCGCATCGCTCGGCGCACGGCCGCACAAGGGGGCGCATGGCCAATATGGTCGGGGTATGACGACCGAGTCTGACTCCTTCCCCCGTCGGCACGCCCGGACGCAGCGGTTCACGCTCGGCGCGCCGCGCGCGTTCACGGTGGCACCCGACGGTACGCGTGTCGCGTTCCTGCGCTCCGGCTCCGGCACCGACCGGGCCAACTCCCTGTGGATCATGGACCTTCCTGAGGGCGCGGAGCGCCTGGCGGCCGATCCCGGCGCCCTGCTCGGCGGCGCCCTGGAAGAACTCTCCGACGAGGAGCGGGCGCGCCGGGAGCGCAGCCGGGAGGGGGGTGCCGGCATCGTCGGCTATGCCACCGACACCGCCCTGGAGTTGGCGTCTTTCGCCTTGTCAGGGCGGCTTTTCGTGGCCGAGCTGCTGGCGGGTACGGCGCGTGAACTCCGGGTCCCGGGGCCGGTGATCGACCCGCGTCCGTCGCCCGACGGCACGCATGTCGCGTACGTCGCACAGGGGGCGCTGCGGGTCGTGGACGCCGGGGGCGAGGGCGACCGGGCGCTCGCCGAGCCGGAGCCCACGGACGGACCGGGGCGGGTCGCCTACGGGCTCGCGGAGTTCGTCGCGGCCGAGGAGATGGGGCGTTCGCGGGGATTCTGGTGGGCCCCGGACGGGCACCGGCTGCTCGTGGCGCGCGTGGACGACACGCCGGTGCGGCGGTGGTGGATCGCCGATCCGGCCCGCCCGGAACGTGAGCCGAGCAACATCGCGTACCCGGCCGCCGGCACCCCCAACGCGGAGGTACGGCTGTTCGTGCTGGGGCTCGACGGGGAGCGCACGGAGGTCGCGTGGGACCGGGACCGCTATCCGTATCTGGCCCGTGTGCACTGGTCAGCGGCGGGTGCGCCGCTGTTGCTGGTGCAGGCGCGGGACCAGCGCAGCCAGCTGTTCCTGGCGGTGGACCCGGACACGGGGGCCACCCGGATGGTGCACGCCGACGAAGATCCAAGTTGGCTGGAACTTTTCCCTGGAGTGCCGTGCTGGAGCCCGTCCGGGCAGCTTGTCCGGATCGCGGACGAGGGCGGCGCGCGGGTGCTGACGGTCGGCGAACGCCCCTTGACCAGCGCCCAGTTGCACATCCGCGCGGTGCTGGACGTGGGCGACCACGACGTGCTGGTTTCCGCCTCGGCCGGCACCGAGGCACCGGAGCCCGAGATCGGCCAGGTCCATGTGTACCGGGTGAACGAGCTGGGCGTGGAGCGCGTGTCGCAGGAGCCCGGCGTGCACTCGGCGGTGCGCGCCGGCGGCGTGACCGTGCTCGTGTCCGCGACGCCGGACACTCCGGGCACCCGTGTCCAGGTGCTGCGTGACGGAAAACCGGCGGCGAGTGTCCGGTCATACGCCGAAGATCCCGGTTTGTCCCCGCGACTGACGCTCACCCAGGGGGGCGCACGCCGAATTCCGTGCGCCGTGCTTATGCCACGGGACTACCACGGCGACACTCCCCTGCCCGTCCTCATGGACCCCTACGGCGGCCCGCACGGCCAGCGGGTGCTCGCCGCGCACAACCCCCACCTCACCTCCCAGTGGTTCGCCGACCAGGGTTTCGCGGTGGTCGTGGCGGACGGACGCGGCACTCCGGGGCACTCGCCGGCCTGGGAGAAGGCGGTCCGGGACGAGCTGGCGGCCGTCGTGCTCCAGGACCAGGTCGACGCGCTGCACGCGCTCGCCGGGCAGTTCCCGCTGGACCTGGGCCGGGTGGCGATCCGCGGCTGGTCCTTCGGCGGCTATCTGGCGGCGCTGGCGGTGCTGCGCCGCCCGGACGTCTTCCACGCGGCCGTCGTCGGCGCCCCGGTCACCGATCTGCGGCTGTACGACACCCACTACCAGGAGCGCTACCTCGGCCTCCCGGACGAGCAGCCGGAGGTCTACCGCCGTAACTCGCTGGTCGACGACGCGGGCCTGGTCGACGCGGCCGGGCCGCACCGCCCGATGATGATCATTCACGGCCTCGCGGACGACAACGTCGTCGTGGCCCACTCCCTGCGGCTGTCCTCCGCCCTGCTCGCCGCGGGGCGCCCGCACGAGGTGCTGCCGCTGTCCGGGGTGACGCACATGACCCCGCAGGAGACGGTCGCGGAGAACCTGCTGCGGCTGCAGCTGGACTTCCTCCGGCGTGCGCTGCCCGAACAGGGAAAATGACCGTCAACCGCGTTAACACTCAGGCAACTTCACGGAAGCGGTACCGATATACGGACGCGGGAGGCTGATCAGCGTACGGCCGTGCGGGTGCCGTAAGCGGGCCGGGGTGCGCATGTCACCCCGGCCCGCTGCCGTATCCCCCCTCCGTCGGGACGACCCGCTTCTCCTCCGCGAAGTGACAGGCCGAGGCGTGGGCCGCCGGGCCGGGGGTGTCGCGGAAGACGGCCGGTACCGCCAGGGCCGGCACCTCCCGGACGCAGCGTTCCTGCGCCTTCCAGCAGCGGGTGCGGAAGCGGCAGCCGGAGGGGATATTGGTCGGCGACGGCACGTCTCCGCTGAGGATGATCCGCTCGCGCTGTTTCCGGGCCTCGGGATCCGGCACCGGAACCGCCGAGAGCAGGGCCTGGGTGTAGGGGTGCGTGGGATGGTCGTAGATCTCGGCGTCCCCGCCGATCTCCACGATCCGCCCGAGGTACATCACACCCACCCGGTCGGAGATGTGCCGGACGATGGACAGGTCGTGCGCGATGAACACATAGGAGAGGTCGAACTCCGACTGCAGGCGGGCCAGGAGGTTGATCACCTGGGCCTGGACCGAGACGTCGAGGGCGGAGACCGGTTCGTCGGCGACGATCACCTCCGGGCGCAGCGCCAGCCCCCGGGCGATGCCGATACGTTGGCGCTGGCCGCCGGAGAACTGGTGCGGATAGCGGTTGACGTACTCGGGGTCGAGGCCGACCACGTCCAGCAGTTCCCGGACCCTTCGGCGGCGGTCGCCCTTGGGCGCGGCCTCGGGATGGATGTCGTACGGCTCCCCGATGATGTCGCCGACCGTCATCCGGGGGTTGAGGGAGGTGTACGGGTCCTGGAAGACCATCTGGATGTTGCGGCGTACGGCCTTCAGGGCCTTGCCGGACAGCCTGGTGATGTCCTCGCCCTTGAACCTGATGGACCCCGCCGTCGGCCGCTCCAGGTTGCAGAGCAGCTTGGCGACGGTCGACTTGCCGCAGCCCGACTCGCCGACGATGCCGAGGGTTTCGCCCTTGCCGAGGGTGAAGTCGACGCCGTCGACGGCCTTCACCGCGCCGATCTGCCTCTTGAACAGGATGCCCCGGGTGAGGGGGTAGTGCTTGACGAGTCCGGTCACTTCGAGGATCGGCTCAGTCACCGGGGTCGTCGGGGCCATCGAGGCACTCCCTCCAGAAGTGGCAGGCGCTGCCGCGGGTGCCGGAGACCTCGTACAGCGGGGGTTCGTCGGTGCGGCAGACGTCCCTCGCCATCGGGCAGCGCGGGTGGAAGGAGCAGCCCGGCGGGATGTGCATCAGGTTCGGCGGCAGGCCCTGGATGGCGTACAGCTGCTGCCCCTTCTGGTCCAGGCGCGGGATGGAGTCCAGCAGGCCGCGGGTGTAGGGGTGGGCCGGCGCCTTGTAGATGTCGCGGACGGGCGCGGACTCGACGATCTTCCCGGCGTACATGACCGCGATCCGGTCGGCCACGTCCGCGACGACCCCCAGATCATGGGTGATGAGGATGAGCCCCATGTGGTACTCGCGCTGCAACTCCGCGAGCAGGTCCATGACCTGGGCCTGCACGGTGACGTCCAACGCCGTCGTCGGTTCGTCGGCGATGATCAGCGCCGGTTCCAGGGCCAGCGCCATGGCGATCATGATCCGCTGGCGCATCCCGCCGGAGAACTGGTGGGGGTAGTCCCGCACCCGCTGGGCGGCGCCCGGGATGCGCACCCGCTCCATCAGCTCGACGGCCTTGTCCCGCGCGTCCTTCCTCGACATCCCGCGGTGCACGACGAACATCTCGCCGAGCTGGTCCCCCACGGAGATGACGGGGTTGAGGGCCGACAGCGCGTCCTGGAAGATCATCGCCATTCCGGCGCCGCGGATCCTCCTGCGCTCCTCTTCCTTCAGTGTGAGCAGATCCCGCCCCTGGAACAGGATCCGGCCGCCCGTGACCCTTCCGGGCGGGGTGTCGAGGATGCCCATCACGGCCTGCGCGGTCACCGACTTGCCCGACCCCGACTCCCCGAGCACGGCCAGGGTCTCCCCCGCCGCCACCTCGTAACTGACCCCGTTGACGGCGTGCGCGACCCCGTCCCGGGTCCGGAACTCCACCTTCAGGTCCCGCACTTCGAGCAGCACGCCGCCATCGCCTCCCACGTCCCTCACCTCAGCTTCGGGTCGAGGGCGTCGCGGACGGCGTCGCCGAGCATGATGAAGGCCAGGACCGTGACGGCCAGGGCGCCCGAGGGCCAGAGCAGGGCGTGGGGGGCGTTGCGGATGTAGGGGGAGGCGGCGGAGATGTCGATGCCCCAGGAGACGCTGGGGGGTTTCAAGCCCACGCCGAGGTACGACAGGGTCGCCTCCAGCGCGATGTAGGTGCCGAGGGCGATGGTCGCGACGACGATCACGGGGGCCACGGCGTTCGGCGCGATGTGGCGCAGCAGGATGCGGGAGTCGGAGGCGCCGAGCGCGCGGGCGGCCTGGACGTAGTCGTTCTGTTTGGCGGTGATGACCGAGCCGCGGGCGATGCGGCCGATCTGCGGCCAGCCGAGCAGCACCATGAAGCCGATGACCGGCCAGACCGTGTTGCTCGTCACCACCGACAGCAGCACCAGTCCGCCCAGGACCACCGGGATGGCGAAGAAGATGTCGGTGATCCGGGACAGGATCGAGTCCCAGACGCCGCCGAAGTAGCCGGCGAGGGCGCCCAGCACCGAGCCCAGGACCGCCACCCCGAGCGTCGCCAGCACGCCGACCGTGACGGACGTACGGGCGCCGTACACCGTGCGCGTGTAGACGTTGCAGCCCTGGCCGTCGTACCCGAAGGGCGCGCCCGGCCCCGCGCCGTCCTGGGCCCTGGCGAGGTCGCACGTCAGGGGGCTGCCGGAGGCGATCGCCGAGGGCCACAGGGAGATGAGGACCAGGAAGCAGATCACCACGGCGGAGACGAGGAAGACCGGGTTGCGGCGCAGGTCCCGCCAGGCGTCGGACCACAGGGAGCGGGGCCGTCCCGCCGGGCCCGTGCCCTGCGGGCCGCCCGGGGTCCGCTCCAGGGTGACCGCCTCGCTCGCGCCCAGGTCCATCGCGGCGCCCATGCCGGTCCCGGCGATCGCCCCCTCGGGCTCGTAGTGCTGGTCAGGCATAGCGGATCCTCGGGTCGAGTACGGCGTACAGCAGGTCGACGAGGAGGTTGGCGACAAGGAAGACGAGGACGAGGACCGTCACGAAGCCGACGACCGTCTGGGTGTTCTGGCGCAGGATGCCCTGGTAGAGCTGGAAGCCGACGCCGTGGATGTTGAAGATCCGCTCGGTGACGATCGCACCGCCCATCAGCGCGCCGATGTCGGCGCCGATGAAGGTGACCACGGGGATCAGCGAGTTGCGCAGCAGATGACGGACGACGACCCGGTGCCGGGGCAGGCCCTTGGCGATGGCCGTACGGACGTAGTCGGCCCGCTTGTTCTCCGCGATGGAGGTGCGGGTGAGCCGGGTGACATAGGCGAGGGAGACGGAGGCGAGGACCAGGCCGGGCACGATCAGCTCGCCGAAGGTCGCGTACGCCGACACCGACGGTCTGATCCAGCCCCACTGGACGCCGAGCAGCAGCTGGAGCAGCAGACCGGTCACGAAGGTGGGGACAGAGATCACCACCAGGGTGGCCAGCAGCACCCCGGTGTCGACGGGCCGGCCGCGCCTGAGGCCGGTGAGCACGCCCAGGGTCACACCGATGACGATCTCGAAGAGGATGGCGACGATCGTGAGCCGGATGGTGACGGGGAACGCGGTCCCCATCAGCTCGGTGACCGGCTGGCCGTTGAACGCCGTACCGAAGTCCCCGGTGAAGAGGTGGCCCATGTAGGTCGCGTACTGCTGCCAGAGCGGCTTGTCCAAGCCGAACTCCCGCTTCAGCTGGGCGGCCGTCGCCGGATCGCAGGCGCGCTCGCCGCACAGGCCGGCGATGGGGTCGCCCATCACATTGACCATGAGGAAGATCAGCAGGGTGGACCCGATGAACACGGGGATCATCTGGAGCAGCCGCCGTGCGACATAGCGCCCCATGCCGCTCAGCCGACCTTGATCTCGTTGTAGACCGGCACGCTGAAGGGGTTGAGCGCCACGCCGGAGAGCCGGGAGGTGTAGCCGGCGCTGCCGTTCTGGTACCAGAGCGGGATGGCCGCCATGTTGTCGCGGACGACCTCCTCGGCCTGCTGGAACAGCCGGACGGCCGCGGCCTGCCCGGTCTCGGCGTTGGCCCGGTCGACGAGCCGGTCGAACTGCCTGTTCGACCACTTGCCGTCGTTGGAGGACGCGCCCGTGTAGTACAGCGGCTGCAGGAAGTTCTGGATCAACGGGTAGTCCATCTGCCAGCCGGCCCGGAAGGGACCGGTCATCTTGTGCTGCCCGATCTGGTTGCGGAAGTCGGCGAAGGTGCCGACCGGGTTGCCCACGCAGGCCTTGTCGTTGCCGAGCGTGTTGTTGACGGAGTTGCACACGGCGTCCACCCACTGCTTGTGGGAGCCGGTGTCCGCGTTGTAGGTGATCTTCAGCTGGCCGCCGGGGAATCCGCCGCCCTCCTGGATGAGCTTCCTGGCCTGCGCGGGGTCGTAGTCGCAGGCGTGGCCGCACAGCCCGGGCCGGTAGCCGCCGGCCGCGCCGAGGACCGGGGAGGTCCAGTCGGTGGCGGGGGTGCGGGTGCCGCGGAAGATGGTGTCGGTGATCTGCTTGCGGTTGATCGCCATGGACAGGCCGGTGCGGACCTTGCGCGCCCCGCTGGTGTTCCACTTCGGGTCGTAGTACGGGAAGGCGAGGGTCTGCAGGATGCCGGCCGGGGTGTTGATGTAGCGGCCGTTCAGGTCGGTCCTGACGTTCTTGAGCTGGGTGGAGGGCACGTCGTCGACCAGGTCGAGGTTGCCGGCCAGGACGTCGGTGTAGGCGGTGTTGTTGTCGGTGTACACCAGCAGGGTCACCCCGGTGTTCCGGGCCTTGTCGGGCCCGGGGTAGCCGTCCCACTTCTTCAGGTTCATCGCCGAGCCCCTGGTGTACGACTCGATCTGGTACGGCCCGTTGCCGACCGGCTTCTTCAGCCAGGCGGCGTGGTCGGTGAAGAAGGCGCGGGGCAGCGGGGCGAAGGCCGTGTAGCCGAGGGTGTCGGGGAAGCTGGAGAACTTCTGGCCCAGCCGGACGGTGAAGGTGCAGTCGTCGATCACCTTGAGTCCGGACAGGGTGTCGGCGGTCTGGGTGCCGGTGTCGGGGTGGACCTTGGCGTAGCCGTCGATGTAGGCGAAGAAGTAGGCGTCCTTCTGGTTGTTGCGCAGGCTCGCCCCGTAGTTCCAGGCGTCCACGAAGGAGTGGGCGGTCACCTTCTCGCCGTTGGAGAAGGTCCAGCCGTCCTTCAGCCTGATCGTGAAGTTCTGCGAGTCCGTGGTGCGGATGGACTCCGCGAGCCAGTTCTGGGCCTTGCCGGTCCTCGGGTCGTACTTCTTCAGCCCCCGGAAGATCATGTCGAGGACCTTGCCGCCCTGCACCTCGTTGGTGTTGGCGGGCTCCAGCGGGTTCTGCGGGTCGCCCCAGGAGGAGGTCAGCACACCGGGTCCGCCGAATCCGGCGCCGCCCCCGCATCCGGTGGCGCACATCAGGCCGGCGGCGATCACACAGGCGGCCCACCGGCCGCGCGTGGTACCCCGCATGGCTGCCTCCTCCGTGATCGCTGGTGCACTACCGGCCAATATCAAGTCAATATGCTCATAACAGAGGTATGGCGCATCTCGGGGTCCATGGACGGATCAGTCCACCCGTACGGACGCGACCGAACGCCGCCCCGGGAAGGCAAGAAGACGGTTGTTCACCTCTCGCGGTTCAACAGCGTGTGGCAAACTGCCGCGCGTGGTTGACCGTTCGTTCGCCGATCTGTCCCTCGCCCGCCTGTACGACGCCCTCAACCCCTGGGACGCGGGCGACGACTTCTACCTCGACCTGGCGATGTCCGCCCGAAGTGTGCTCGATGTCGGGTGCGGAACGGGCAGGTTGCTCGCCAGGGCCCATGAGAACGGGCACCCCGGGCGGCTCACCGGACTGGAACCCGCCGCCGCGATGCTCGTCCAGGCCCGGCGGCGCGCTCCGGCGGTCGAGTGGGCCCTGGGCGATCTGCGGTCACACTCCTGGAACGGGGCGTACGACCTGGTCCTGATGACCGGCCATGCCTTCCAGACGCTCGTCTCCGACGAGGACGTGAGATGTGCCCTGGCCGCCGTGAGGGCCGCGCTGGCCCCCGGCGGCCGGTTCGTGTTCGAGACCCGGAACCCGGCGGGGATGCCCTGGACCGCCTGGACTCCCGACCGGGTACGGCAGGTCACCGACGCCGACGGGCGCCTCGTACGGGTGTGGCACCAGGTCGAGGAGCCGGTCACCGGGGACCGGGTGACCTTCACCGAGACGTTCGAGGGGGAACCCTGGGAGACTCCGCGCGTCAGCCGCTCCACCCTGCGCTTCCTCGGGCCGGAGGCGTTGTCGGCGTTCCTCGCTCAGGCGGGGTTGCGTGTCACGGAGCAGTACGGCGACTTCGGGCGTGGGCGGCTGACGCGGCAGAGCCCCGAAATCCTCACGACCGCCGAGCGCTCCTGATGAGCGTGCCCCCTGAGGCAGCGTCAGCGCTCCACCAGCACCGCTTCACCGGTCTGGACCAATAGCGGCCACACGGTCCGTCAATTCGGCGTTTCCGCAGGCCACGCGGGCTTCACGCGCCGTTGACGCGCGCAGACCACCCCTGATAGACCACTCCTCACCCAGCCCAGGCCCACCAGGAGAGACACCCGGTCCGCAGCCGAACAAGCCGTCCCTGTGCGAACGATGACGCGAGGTCAGCCTTGATGAGCACATCCGATGAGAACGGCACGCGACGTCCCCACCAGAAAAGTCCCCGACCCCGCGTCCACCGACTGGCCGTGGCAGCCGGAGCCCTCGCGCTGGCGCTCTCCGCGACCCTCGCCACCCCGCTTTCCCCCGCGCCCCAGCGGGCGGAGGCCGCACCCAACGACAAGGTCCTCACCGTCGCTGTCGCACAGAGCGTCGACTCGCTGAGCCCCTTCCTGGCGGTGCGCCTGGTCAGCACGAGCATCCTGCGGCTGACGTACGAGTACCTGACGGACTACGACCCCGGGGACGCGCACCCCGTGCCCGGCCTGGCCACCCACTGGTCCTCCTCACCGGACAAGCTGACGTGGACGTACACCATCCGCTCCGGTGCGACGTGGTCGGACGGGCAGAAGGTGACGGCCGAGGACGCCGCCTGGACGTTCGGCAAGCTGATGACCGACCCGGCCGCCGCCACCGCCAACGGCAGCTTCGTCACCAACTTCCGCAAGGTCACCGCCCCGAGCCCCACCAAGCTGGTCATCGAGCTGAAGAAGCCCCAGGCCACGATGACCGCCCTCGATGTGCCGATCGTGCCCGAGCACATCTGGAAGAACGTCACGGACTTCTCGAAGTTCAACAACGACAAGGCCTTCCCGATGGTCGGCGACGGCCCCTTCGTCCTCACCGACTACAAGGCCGACAGCTACGTACGGCTCAGGGCCAACAAGAGCTTCTGGCGGGGCGCGCCCAGGTTCGACCAGCTGGTCTTCAAGTACTACAAGGACCAGGACGCGGCGGTGGCCGCCCTGCGCAAGGGCGAGGTGTCGTTCGTCGCGGGCTCCCCCTCCCTGACCCCCGCCCAGGCGGCGTCCCTCAAGGGCGCGCCGGACATCCACGTCAACGACGCTCCCGGCCGCCGCTTCTACGCCCTCGCCACCAACCCCGGCGCCCGGGCGAAGAACGGCCGGACGCTCGGCGACGGCGACCCGTCCCTGCTGGACGAGCGGGTGCGGCACGCCCTGTTCATGGCCGTCGACCGCAAGACCATCATCGACAAGGTGTTCCAGGGGCACGCGGTCGAGGGCCAGGGCTACATCCCACCGCGCTTCGCGAGCTACTTCTGGAAACCGTCCGCGAGCCAGGAACTCGCCTACTCCCCGGCGAAGGCCGCCCAACTCCTCGACCAGGCCGGCTACAGGCTCAACGCCGACGGCAAACGCGTCGGCAAGGACGGCAGACCGCTGAACTACCGCGTCCTGTGCCACGCCACGGACCCCAACGACAAGGCCGTGGGCCAGTATCTGAAGGAGTGGTGGAGCAAGCTCGGTGTCGGTATGACCCTCGACTGCCTCGACAACGTCACCGACCCGTGGCTCGCCGGTAGGTACGACCTCGCGTTCGACGGCTGGTCCGTCAACCCCGACCCGGACTTCGTCCTGTCCATCCACACCTGCGCCGCCCTGCCCGCCACCCCGAAGGACACCGCCGCGACGGACGACTTCATCTGCGACCGGACGTACGACGACCTGTACGCCAGGCAGCTCGCCGAGTACGACCCCGGCCAACGGGCCGCGCTCGTCAAACAGATGGAGTCGCGGCTGTACGACCTTGGGTACATGAACGTCATGGCGTATCCGAACGCCGTCGAGGCGTACCGCACCGACCAGATCAAGTCGATCGAGACGATGCCGAAGGCCGCCGGCAACATCTACGGCCAGGACGGTTACTGGAGCTGGTGGTCGGCGGTCCCGGCCGACTCCCGCGGCTCGTCCGGGGGCAGCTCCGCCGGCGTCGTCATCGGGCTCGTCGCCGCAGTCGTGGTGCTCGCCGGGGCCGGGGCGTTCCTGGCGCGGCGCCGGCGCGGCACCGCGGACGATCGCGAGTAGCCGGTGGACGCCACCGTACTGCCGGTGCCCGACGAGGTCACCGAGCGCAAGGGCCCCGGGGGCACCGCCTATCTGCGGTACGTGGCGGTCAAGGCGGGCGGGGCCGTCGTCTCGCTGCTCGCCGTGCTCGTCACCGGGTTCTTCCTGTTCCGGCTGATCCCGGGCGATCCGGTCAGGACGATGACGGGGGGCCGGCCGGTCTCGGCCCAGCAACTGGCGGAATACCGGCGGGAGTTCGGACTCGACCAGCCGCTCTGGCAGCAGTTCACGGACTACTGCGGCAAGGCGCTCACCGGTGACCTGGGCACCTCCTACCAGTTCCGCACCCCCGTCATCGACAAGATCACCGAGGCGCTGCCGAACACCCTGCTGCTCACCGGCACCGCGTTCGTGCTCTACACCGCGCTCGGCCTGGTCCTCGGTACCCGCGCCGCGTGGCGCCGGGGGCGGCCGGCCGACCGGTTCCACACCGGTCTGGCCCTGACGCTGTACTCGGTGCCGTCCTTCTGGCTGGGACTGCTGCTCATCATCGTGTTCGCGGTGGGGGCGGGCCCGATCCCGGGTCTCTTCCCCACCGGCGGCATGGAGTCGGGCGGCCGGCACGGACTGGCGTACGCCGTGGACGTCGCCCACCATCTCGTCCTGCCCGTGGTCACGCTGGTCGCGGTCGAGTACGGGCAGACGCTGCTGGTCGCCCGCTCCGCGCTGCTGGACGAGATGGACAGCGACTATCTGACGACCGCGCGGGCCAAGGGACTCCGCGACGACCTGGTCCGGCGCCGGCACGCCGTGCCCAACGCGCTGCTGCCCACCGTCACGCTGCTGTTCGTCAACCTGGGCCGGACGGTCGCGGGAGTCATCCTGGTCGAGACCGTGTTCTCCTGGCCCGGCCTGGGCGGCCTGTTCTACCAGGCGCTCAGCGTGCCCGACCTGCCGCTCGTGCAGGGCCTGTTCCTCTTCTTCGCCTCGGCGGTGATCGTCATGAACACCCTGGCCGACCTGGTCTACCCGCTGCTCGACCCAAGGGTGGGCCGGACATGACCACGGAAGCCGTCGCGAACGCGAACGCCCGTGTGCTGGCCTGGCAGCGCCGACGGCAGGCCGCCGTACGGTTCTGGCGGCAGTACCGCTCCCGTCGCGCGGGCCTCGTCGGTCTCGCCGCCCTCGCCGCCTTCGTCCTGCTCGCGCTCACCGCACCGGTCACGGTCGGCTCGGACGTGGCGAGCGTGACCGGCGCACCCGGGCGGCCGCTGCAGGGCCCGAGCGGTGCGTTCCCGCTGGGCACGGACCGGTTCGGCCGGGATCTGCTGGGCCTGCTGGTGTGGGGCGCGCGCGTCTCACTGCTGGTCGGGCTGCTGGCGGCGGTGCTGTCGGTGGCCATCGGCGCAGTGGTGGGCATCACCGCCGGTCACTTCAAAGGCACGTTCGCCACCGTGATGATGCGGATCACCGACTGGTTCCTGGTGATGCCGACCCTGGTGCTGGCCATCGCGCTCGCCACCGTGATGGCCCGCTCGCTGGGCACGGTGATCCTGGCCATCGGTGTCACCTCCTGGCCCACCACGGCACGCCTGGTCCGGGCCCAGACACTGGCGGTCGAGTCACGGCCGTACATCGAACGGGCCAAGGCGCTCGGCGGCGGGCACTGGCACGTCATGACCCGGCATGTGCTGCCCAACGTGATGCCGCTGATCCTCGCCCAGACGACCCTGATGGTCTCCTCCTCCATCCTCGCCGAGGCGACCCTCGCCTTCCTCGGGCTCGGTGATCCGACGGTGGTGTCCTGGGGCGGGCTGCTCCAGGACGCGCGGGAGACGGGGGCGGTCAGCTCCGGCGACTGGTGGTACCTGGCGCCGCCCGGCATCGCCGTCGCGGGCGTGTCGCTGGCGTTCACGCTGTGCGGGCGGGCGGTGGAGTCCGTGCTCAATCCCAGGCTGGGGGTGTCCCGTTGACGCTGCTGGAGGTCCGGGGCCTTGAGGTCACCTACCCGGGCGGGGCAGCCGCCGTACGGGGTGTGGACCTGTCGCTGGCGGCCGGGCAGACGCTGGGCATCGCCGGCGAGTCGGGCTGCGGCAAGTCCTCCCTCGCGCTGGCGCTGCTCCGGCTGCTGCCGGCCGGCACCGAGATCGCCGGTGAGGTCCTGCTGGACGGCGAGGATGTGCTGGCGATGCGCTGGGGGCGCCTTCGGGCGGTCCGCTGGGCGGGGGCGTCGATCATCTTCCAGGGAGCCATGCACTCCCTCAACCCGGTGCACCGGGTCGGCGACCAGATAGCCGAGCCGATCCTGCTGCACGGCGGGGCGGGTGCGGCCGCCGCCCGGTCGCGGGCCGCGGAGCTGCTGGAGCAGGTCGGGCTGCCGGCGGCCCGGGCGGCGGCGTACCCGCACGAGCTGTCCGGCGGGCAGCGGCAGCGCGTGATGATCGCCATGGCGCTGGCATGTGCTCCCCGGCTGATCATCGCGGATGAACCGACGACCGCGCTCGATGTGATGGTGCAGGCGCAGATCCTGCGGCTGATCGGCCGGCTGGTCGCCGAACAGGACCTGGCGCTGGTCATGATCAGCCATGACCTGGCCGTGCTGGCCGACACCTGCGACCGGCTGGCGGTGATGTACGCCGGCCGCGTGGTGGAGCAGGGCCCCGCGCGGGCGGTGTACGAGGAAGCGCGGCATCCCTATGCCGCGGCCCTGTCGGAGGGCTTCCCGCGCATCGGCGACCCCGCCTCCCGCTTCGCTCCCCGCGGTCTGCCCGGCGATCCTCCCGACCCCGCCGCCCTGCCGCCGGGCTGCGCCTTCCATCCGCGCTGCGCGGTGGCGCTGCCTTCGTGCGCGACCGAGGACCAGGCCCTGCGGGAGGCCGGGCCGCAGCGCCGGGCGGCGTGCGTGCACGTGGGCGCGGGAGCGGGACCCGCGGCGAAAGCGGGGCGGCCGTCGGGGCGGCCGGAATCACCGGAAGCGAGGCGGCCGGCCGAACCCACCCCGGCGGGACGGCCGGCATCACCAGGAGCGAGCGGTCCGGCCGGGCCCACGCCGACTGCGCCCGCAGAACGCCCCGAGCCGACGGCCGAACCAGCCCCGGGCTCGGCGGAGAACCTGAGGAGCAGCTTCGATGACGCACACGGATGAGGGCATCGTCGACGGCAAGCACAACCCCGCCGACCGGTCCGCGGCGCCCGCGGCGGCACCGGCGCCGGACCTGCCGCCCCTGCTCAGCGCCCGTGGGCTGCGAGTGGCCTTCCCCGGCCGGCACGGGGGCACGCCCGCCCGCGCGGTGGACGGGGTCGACCTCGACGTCCGGCCCGGTGAGATCGTGGCGCTGGTGGGCGAGTCGGGGTGCGGCAAGTCGACCCTCGCCCGGGCGTTGCTGGGGCTGGTACGGCCGACGGGAGGGCAGGTGGCCTTCGCCGGGCAGCCCCTGACGTACTCGACGCGGGCCCTGCGGTCGTACCGCCGTCGGGTCCAGCTGGTGCTGCAGGATCCCACCGGCTCCCTCAACCCCCGGCACACGGTGTACGACGCGGTGGCCGAGGGCCTGCGCATCCACGGGCACGCCGGGGACGAACGGGCGGCGGTCGCCGAGGCCCTGTCCCGGGCCGGGCTGCGCCCACCGGAGCGGTTCTTCCTGCGCTACCCGCAGGAGCTGTCCGGCGGCCAGCGGCAGCGAGTGGTGATCGCGGGCGCACTCGTGCTGGAGCCCGAACTCCTGGTCGCCGACGAGCCGGTGGCCTCCCTGGACGCCTCGGTACGCGGCGAGATCCTGGCCCTGCTGCTCCGGCTGCGCGCCGACCTCGGTCTGGCGGCACTCGTCGTGACGCACGATCTGGGGCTGGCCTGGAACATCGCCGACCGGGTGGCGGTGATGTACCTGGGCCGGATCGTGGAGACGGGCACGGTGGAGCAGGTGCTGACGGCCCCTCGGCATCCGTACACACAGGCGCTGTTGTCCGTGCTGCCGGAGGCCCCGGGGGAGCCGGTGGTGCTGACCGGCGAGCCCCCGGACCCCGCCCGCATCCCCTCCGGCTGCCGCTTCCGTGCCCGCTGCCCGGTCCTGGGCTCCGGCGAGGCGGAACGCCTGGGCGTAGCACAGGCGTGCCGGGGCGAGGACCCGGGGATCCTCGGCCCGGAGCCGAAAGGGCAGGTCGCCTGCCACTGGGCGCGGGCCGGAGCAGCGGGCCGGACGCCCGCCGAACCCACCGACGCGGTCGAGCCACCACCGGGCGCCTGCTGAGGGCCTCGGCAGGACACGCAGGCGCGCTGCGGTGCGTCCGCCGGAAAACGCCGGTTGCCGACACCCTCGTACCGTGCGAAAACGCCGGTTGCCGGCACCCCCGTACCGTGCGAGGGAGCCGGCAACGCCGTCGTCACGCGCGTCAGGCCGCGTGGACCACGTTCTTCTCCTCGGCGAAGTGGCAGGCCGACTCGTGGGCCACCGGGGAGTCCAGGCCCTGGAACCGCTCGGGCACAGCGAGCAGCGGGACCTCCTCGGCGCACTTGTCCTGGGCCTTCCAGCAGCGGGTGCGGAAGCGGCAGCCCGAGGGCGGGTTGGCCGGGGACGGGACGTCGCCGGTGAGGATGATCCGGTCGCGGTGCTCGCGGGCCTCCGGATCCGGGACCGGGACGGCGGAGAGCAACGCCTGGGTGTAGGGGTGCGTCGGGTGGTCGTAGATCTGCTCGTCGGTGCCGATCTCGGCCATCTTGCCGAGGTACATCACGCCCACGCGGTCCGAGATGTGCCGGACGATCGACAGGTCGTGCGCGATGAAGATGTAGGACAGGTTGAACTCGTCCTGCAGTCGCTCCATCAGGTTGATGACCTGCGCCTGGACGGAGACGTCCAGCGCGGAGACCGGCTCGTCGCAGATGATGATCTCGGGGTTGAGCGCCAGGCCGCGGGCGATGCCGATGCGCTGGCGCTGACCGCCGGAGAACTGGTGCGGGTAGCGGTTGATGTGCTCCGGGTTGAGGCCGACGACGTCCAGCAGCTCCTGCACCTTGCGGCGCCGTTCACCCTTCGGGGCCACCTCGGGGTGGATCTCGAAGGGCTCGCCGATGATGTCGCCGACCGTCATCCGCGGGTTGAGCGAGGTGTACGGGTCCTGGAACACCATCTGGATGTTCCGGCGCACCGCCTTCAGGGCGCGGCCGGACAGCTTGGTGATGTCCTGGCCCTTGTAGAACACCTCGCCGGCGGTGGCCTTCTCGAGGTTCATCAGCAGCTTGGCGACGGTGGACTTGCCGCAGCCGGACTCGCCGACGATGCCCAGGGTCTCGCCCTGGAAGAGGTCGAAGGAGACGCCGTCGACCGCCTTCACGGCGCCGATCTGACGCTTGATCAGAATGCCCTGGGTGAGCGGGAAGTGCTTCACCAGGTTGCGCACCTGCAGGATCGGCTCCCCGCGCCCGACCGGAGCCTCGATGGCGGCGACGGCCGCCTCCTCGGTGGGTGCCTCGACCTTGTCCACCGGCGCGGTGTTCGGGGTCTCAGCCGCGTCCCGGGCCGTGGGCTCAGCCATGGAGGGTCTCCTTCCAGAAGTGGCACGCGCTGCGGCGGCCGACCAGTTCCCGGTCCTCTTCACCGGTGAGCTGGGTGAGCTGCGGGATGTCCGTACGGCACACGTCCTGCGCCTTCGGGCAGCGCGGGTTGAAGGCGCAGCCGTCCGGGATCCGCAGCAGGTTGGGCGGCAGGCCCTTGATCGCGTACAGCTCCTGGCCCTTCTGGTCCAGGCGCGGGATCGACTCGAGCAGACCCTGGGTGTACGGGTGGGCGGGCTTCTTGTACAGCTCGTGCACCGGGGCGGTCTCGACGATCCGGCCCGCGTACATCACCGCGATCTTGTCCGCGACGTCGGCGACCACGCCGAGGTCATGGGTGATCAGGATCAGGCCCATGTTGAACTCGGCCTTGAGCTCCGCGAGCAGGTCCATGACCTGGGCCTGGACCGTCACGTCGAGTGCGGTGGTCGGCTCGTCGGCGATGATCAGGTCGGGTTCCAGGGCGAGCGCCATGGCGATCATGATGCGCTGGCGCATACCCCCGGAGAACTGGTGCGGGTAGTCGTTGACCCGCGCCGCCGCGGCCGGGATCTTCACCCGGTCCATCAGCTCGATGGACTTGGCCTTGGCCTCCTTGCGGGACATGCCCCGGTGCACCCGGAACATCTCGCCGAGCTGGTAGCCGACGGTCAGCACCGGGTTGAGCGAGGAGAGCGCGTCCTGGAAGATCATCGCGATCTCGGCACCGCGGATCTTCCTGCGCTCCTCACCGGACATCTTCAGCATGTCCTGACCGCGGAAGAGGATCTCGCCCTGCGGGATGCGGGCCGGCGGCATGTCCAGGATGCCCATGATCGCCTGCGCGGTGACCGACTTGCCGGATCCGGACTCGCCGAGCACGGCGAGCGTCTCGCCCGGTCGGACGGTGTAGTTGACGCCGTTGACCGCCTTCGCCACACCCTCCCGGGTGTGGAACTCGACGTGCAGGTCACGCACTTCCAGCAGGGGCGTCTGCTCGTCGCCGGTGCCGCGGGCAGCGGGGACGGCGTCCTCGATGATGGTCATGGATTACGCCCTCCTCAGCGCAGCTTGGGGTCGAAGGCGTCGCGGACCACGTCGCCGAGCATGATGAACGCGAGCACACACAGGCTCAGCGCGCCGGCCGGGAACAGCAGGGCGTGCGGCGAGGTGAGCCAGCGGTCCTGGGCGTCACTGATCATCAGACCCCAGGAAATGGCCGGGGGCTGGACGCCGATGCCCAGGTAGGACAGCGAGGCTTCGGTGGCGATGTAGACGCCCAGGTTCATCGTGGAGACGACCACGATCGGGGCGAGCGTGTTGGGCAGGATGTGCCGGAAGGCGATCCGCATCGGACCCGCCCCGAGCGCCCGGGCGGCAGCCACGTAGTCGTTGTACTTGTTGCCGATGACCTCACCGCGCATGATCCGGTACACCTGCGGCCAGCCGAGGACCGACAGCACGACGGAGACGGTCCAGACGTTGCTGCTGCCGACCATCGACATGATCAGCAGACCGCCGATGAGGATCGGCAGCGCGTAGAAGATCTCCGAGAAGCGGGAGACCAGCGAGTCGATCCAGCCGCCCGTCAGGCCGGCCAGGATGCCGATGACGCCGCCGAGCAGAGTGGTCAGGATTGTGGAGACCACGCCGACGATGATCGAGTTGCGGGTGCCCCACACCGTACGGGTGTAGATGTCGCATCCCTGGACGTCGTAACCGAACCAGTGGCCGTGGCCCGGGCCGTTCAGCGAGTTCGTCAGGTCGCAGAAACCGTCGCTGAACGGAGAGCGCGCGGTGAACGTGCCCGGCGTGACGGCCAGCACCAGCAGGAACAGGATGATGAGGGCCGAGATGAGGAACATCGGCCGCTTGCGCAGGTCGTGCCAGCCGTCGCGCCAGAGGCTGGCGACGCGCTCCGGCTTGCCGTCCGGTTCCGGCGCCTTGGCCGTGGGGCCGTCGGCGGGCACGGGCCGTTCGATGATCTGTTCACTCATAGCGGATCCTCGGGTCGAGCACGGCGTAGAGGACGTCGACGACGAGGTTGGCCACCAGGTAGATCAGGATGAGCAGGGTGACCAGACCCACGATGACGGGCCCCTCGCGAAGAGAGACGGACTGGGCCAACTGACCGCCGATACCGGGGAGGTTGAAGACCCGCTCCGTGATGATCGCGCCACCCATCAGCGAACCGAGGTCCATGCCGAGGAAGGTGACGACGGGGATGAGGGAGTTGCGCAGCGCGTGGATGCCGATGACGCGGCGGCGCGGCAGGCCCTTGGCGATGGCGGTGCGGACGTAGTCCGAGCGCACCGACTCGATCATGCTGGTCCGGGTCAGCCGGGCGATGTACGCCATCGACGTGGAGGCCAGCACCAGACCGGGCAGCACATAGCTGGCGGGCCAGCCGTCCTCGATGCCCGCGACCGGCGTCAGCTTGAACTTGACGCCCATTTCGAGCTGGAGGACGTTGCCGAGCACGAACACCGGGATGGAGATCAGGAACAGCGTGGCGATGAAGACCAGGTTGTCCAGGAACTTCCCGCGCTTCAGCGCCGAGAGGATGCCGGCCAGGATGCCGATGACGGCCTCGAAACCGAACGCCGTCAGCGACAGCTTCAGCGTCACCGGGAAGCGCTGGGCGACGATGTCACTGATCGACCGGCCGGTGTAGGTGGTGCCCAGATCCCCTCGGAAGACGCCGGTGATGTAGTGCCAGTACTGCAGCACCAGCGGGTCGTCGAGGTGGTACCGCGCGCGCAGCACCAACCGAAGATGGGGGTCCTGCTTCTCGCCCATCAGGGCCCTGATCGGGTCGCCCGGCAGCAGGAAGACCAGGCAGTAGATGAGGAACGTGACGCCTATGAGTACAGGGATCGCCTGCAGCACACGGCGCACGACGAATCGGCCCATTGGTTCTCCAAGGAATGCTGGCCCGGCCGGCGCCCGGGGAAGGCGCTCGCCGGTCGGACCCAACGGCGAAGAGGGTGGGCGGGAGAGCCGTCTTGCTCCGGCGGTCTCCCCCACCCACCCCGTGGTCCGCTACTTCACGTCGCGGACGCGGTTCTCTGCTTCGCTCAGGCGAGCTTGACGCTCGTCCAGTCGATCTGGTGAGCGATGAGGTTCATCGAGTTGATCTTGTTGCTGAAGCCCGAGTTCAGGCGGTAGAAGTACACCGGGATGTACGGCAGGTCCTTCAGCAGGACGTCGTCCGCCTCCTGGTACTTCTTGATGGCCGCCTCCGGGCTGGTCGCCTGGTCGCCCTCGCTCAGCAGCTGCTCGAACTGCGGGTTGGTGTAGCCCGCGTAGTTCGAGCCGTTCTGGATGGCGTCCTTGGAGAAGATCGGGCGGAGGAAGTCCTCCATGTTCGGGTAGTCCATCTGCCAGCCCATACGGAAGGCGCCCTGGTACTTCTTGGCGTCCAGGTCGTTCAGGATGGTCTGGAACTGCTCGAACGGCTTGGGCGTCACCTTGACGCCGAGGGCCTTCTGGATCTGGTTGGCCACGGCCTCGACCCAGACCTTGTGGTCACCGTCCGCGTTGTAGCCGATCTCCAGGGAGTTGCCGGGCAGGCCGCCGGCCTCCTTGAAGAGCTGCTTCGCCTTCGTCGGGTTGTAGGTGCACGCGTCACCGCAGGCACCCTTGCGGTAGCCGTCGATCAGCGGCGGCATGTAGTCGTCGGCCGGGGTACGGGCACCGAGGAACACCTTCGACGCGAGGGTGTCCCGGTCGATGGACATGGAGATGGCCTGACGGATCTTCGGGTTCGCGAAGGCCTTGTTGTACTTCAGCGGGAAGCCGATGTAACCGGTCGCGCCCTCGGGCACGTCGATGGTGTGGCCCGGCAGGTCCTTCTTGTACGTGGCCAGACCCGAGGTCGGGATGACCGGGAGGACGTCGAGGTTACCGGCGACCAGGTCCTTGTAGGCGGTGTCCTGGTTCGAGTAGACCTTGAAGTCGATGCCCTTGACCTGGTACTGCGAGGCGTCGGGGTACTTGTCGTACTTGACGAGGCTGATGCCCTCGTTGTCGACGAAGGACGTCTTCGCCTCGAAGGGGCCGTTGCCGATCGGCTTCTTGCCGAAGCCCTTGGGGTCCTTGAAGAACGCCTTCGGCAGCGGCACGAAGCCGGTGAACG
Source organism: Streptomyces sp. NPDC001393 (assembly GCF_053597455.1). Lineage (NCBI taxonomy): Bacteria > Bacillati > Actinomycetota > Actinomycetes > Kitasatosporales > Streptomycetaceae > Streptomyces > Streptomyces sp. NPDC001393. The sequence continues at coordinate 11,889 of NZ_JBSFIH010000040.1, read as the reverse complement.
ACAGCTGGGTCGGGAAAGCCGAGAACGGGGCCGTCAGCGTGACCTGGAGCGTGTTGTCGTCGACCGCCTTCAGACCGGACATCGTGTGGACCTTGACGGTCTTCTTCGGGCCTGGGTTGAGGTCCGTGTAGCCCTGGATGTGGCTGAAAAGGGCGTTGGTCTGCTGGGCGTTGGTCTGGTCGGCGCCGTAGTTCCAGGCGTCGACGTAGGACTGCGCGGTGACCTTCTCGCCGTTGTGGAAGGTGAAGCCCGGCTTCAGCTTGATCGTCCAGACCTTGTTGTCCTTCGTGGTGATGGACTCGGCCTCGTCGTTGACGATCTTGTTGTTCGGCGCGATCTTGGTGAGACCGGTGAACAGGGCGTGGATGACCTGGCCGCCCTCGGTCTCGTACGTGTTCGACGGCACCAGCGTGTTCTGCGGCTGGCCGATCTCGACCGACACCACGCCGTTGCTCTTACCGCCGGCATTGCCGTTGCCGGTGTCGCCACCGCCGCCACAGGCGGTCGCGCCCATGGCCACGACTATCGCGACCGCGGCCCACTTGGCGCCCTTGGCACCACGCATGGGGCTCCTCCTCAATGAGTCCATTGGTTCACCGCATGGAGGGGCACCCGGACGCGTCACCGTCACCGGTGCTTGCAATCGTCAGGTACCCCCGCGCTCGTGAAGTCGGCGCCGCCAGCGGCGTGACCCCTGTGATCCGAGCTCTACGCGCCTAACTATCTGCCATCCGAACCCGCCCGAACCACACCTTCTAGGTCTCGGTTCGATCACACCTGGCGAGAACTTCTTCCAAAATCCGGACAAACAGTTTGGCGAAAGATCCCTGCGAAACGGACGTGTTACGCAACTATCGGGCTGAGACGTCCGTATAGCGGACAGAGGGGAGTCAAAAACAGGTTGCGTGAAACGGCCGCATCAGCTTGTCGGGGGCGGGCGCGCGGACAGACCGACGCGCGGACCCGACAAGCCGCAGATTCCGGTCACCTTAACAACGGGATACGGCCACCCAGCCCGCAGCGGAGGATCTGACGCCCTGTTGTAGGGAAAACCCTCTATGCCCCTGACCGCTTCCGACGGCGGAAACGGCACGAGGGCCCGCCCGGCCACCGCCGGACAGACCCTCGTGTGCGTGCTCGGGCCGCGCAGGGCCCCGCGTCAGCCGTGCTTGGCCCTGCTGGCCGCGCGGGCGCGGTCACGCTGGTCCAGCACCACCTTGCGGATGCGGACCGCCTCCGGAGTCACCTCGACGCACTCGTCGTCACGGCAGAACTCCAGCGACTGCTCCAGCGACAGCTTGCGCGGCGGCACGATCGACTCGGCCACGTCGGCCGTCGAGGACCGCATGTTGGTGAGCTTCTTCTCCTTGGTGATGTTGACGTCCATGTCGTCGGAGCGGGAGTTCTCACCGACGATCATGCCCTCGTACACCTCGGTGCCCGGCTCCACGAAGAGCACGCCGCGCTCCTGAAGGTTCGTCATCGCGAACGCGGTGACGGCACCTGAGCGGTCGGCGACCAGCGAACCGTTGTTGCGGGTCGTCAGGGTGCCGAACCAGGGCTCGAAGCCCTCGTGGATGGAGTGGCCGATACCGGTACCGCGGGTCTGCGTCAGGAACTCGGTGCGGAAGCCGATCAGACCGCGGGACGGCACCACGAACTCCATGCGCACCCAGCCCGAGCCGTGGTTGGACATGTTGTCCATGCGGCCCTTGCGGACACCCATCAGCTGAGTGACCGCGCCCATGTGCTCCTCGGGCACGTCGATCGTCATGCGCTCGACCGGCTCGTAGACCTTGCCGTCGACCTCCTTGGTGACGACCTGCGGCTTGCCGACGGTCAGCTCGTAGCCCTCCCGGCGCATGGTCTCGACCAGGATGGCGAGCGCCAGCTCACCACGGCCCTGGACCTCCCAGGCGTCCGGACGGTCCGTCTCCAGCACGCGCAGCGAGACGTTACCGATCAGCTCGCGGTCCAGGCGGTCCTTGACCTGGCGGGCGGTGACCTTGCGGTCCTTCACGGCCGCCTTCGCGTCCGCGCCCTTGCCGGTGCCGCCCCGGCCGACCAGCGGCGAGGTGTTCGTACCGATGGTCATGGAGATCGCCGGCTCGTCGACCGTGATCAGCGGCAGCGGGATCGGGTTCTCGGTGTCGGCCAGGGTCTCGCCGATCATGATGTCCGGGATACCGGCGACCGCGCAGATGTCACCCGGACCGGCCTTCTCGGCGGGCTTGCGGGTCAGCGCCTCGGTCATCATCAGCTCGGAGATGCGCACGTTGCTGATGGAGCCGTCACGCTTGATCCACGCGACCGTCTGGCCCTTGCGCAGCTCGCCCTGCTCGACGCGGAGCAGCGCGATACGGCCGAGGAAGTTGTCGGCGTCGAGGTTGGTGACGTGGGCCTGGAGCGGGGCGGCCTCGTCGTAGGTCGGGGCCGGGATGTGCTCCAGGATCGTGGAGAAGAACGGCTCCAGGCTGTCGCTGTCGGCCGGGACCGTGCCGTTGTCCGGCTTGGTCAGCGAGGCGATGCCGTCACGGCCGCAGGCGTAGACGATCGGGAACTCGATCTGCTCCTCGTCCGCGTCCAGGTCCAGGAAGAGGTCGTAGGTCTCGTTGACGACCTCGTCGATCCGGGCGTCCGGGCGGTCCGTCTTGTTGATGCAGAGGATCACGGGGAGGCGGGCCTGCAGCGCCTTGCGCAGCACGAACCGGGTCTGCGGCAGCGGGCCCTCGGAGGCGTCCACCAGCAGCACGACACCGTCCACCATCGACAGACCGCGCTCGACCTCGCCGCCGAAGTCGGCGTGGCCGGGGGTGTCGATGATGTTGATGGTGATCGGGTCCCCGCCGTCCTTGGGGTGGTACTTCACCGCCGTGTTCTTGGCGAGGATCGTGATGCCCTTCTCACGCTCCAGGTCGTTCGAGTCCATGACCCGGTCGTCGACCTGGTCGAGCTGGTGGGCGGCGAACGCGCCGGCCTGCTTCAGCATGCCGTCGACGATGGTGGTCTTGCCATGGTCGACGTGAGCGACGATGGCGACGTTGCGGATGTCGTGACGCGTCATGGACACAGCCATAGGTTGCCGAACTCCCGGAGTGTGAGGATTGCCCTGCGCGTACGTCTGTGTCACGCGGGTCCTGCCGGGCTGGACACGCCACGGCCTCACCCCATGGTACGTGGCCCCGGCGGAGACGGCCTCCGCAGGGCGGTGTGATGATCTCCGGGGAGGTCAGCTGCTCGGGCTGGGCGAGGGCTTCGGAACCTTCGCGCCCTTCTTCAGGAAGCCCATGTCCTCGTAGACCGGCGTCTGGAATCCGAACGCTCCGGCGTTGACCAGGTTCTTGCGCACCGCCACGAGCTGCGGCCGCTGATACAGCGGGATCGAGGCGGCCGACGCCCAGATCCGCGAGTCCGCCTTGCGGATCAGCGACACCTCCTCACCCTCGTCCAGGGTGCCCGCGGCCTCGTCGAACAGCTGGTCCACCTGGTCCGTGCCGACCCGCGTGTAGTTCTGCTCGATGTTCAGCGAGCCGTCCGCCGCCGGCACCGGCTTCGCGTACACCGGCCGGTCGTCCGTCGCCGGGAAGGCGGAGGACGGCCAGGAGTACAGCGCGAGGTCGTAGTCGCCGGAGGCGATGTGGTCCTTGAAGTAGCTCGCGTCCGGGACCTTGCTGATCGTCGTCCGGATGCCGACCCGCTCCAGCATGGCCGAGATCCGCTCGGCGACCGCGTTCAGCGTCTGGGAGCCGGCGCCGGAGGGGAGCACGAAGCGGAGCAGGAGCGGCTTGCCGTCCTTGGCGAGCGGCTGCGTCGCGGCCGCCGGTGCGGCCGTGCCCTGGGGGGCGTACGCCCCCGGTGCACCCCCGTGCCTGCCCTCCTGGGCCAGGTGCCGGTCGCCCCCGTCCCCCCGTCCGCCGTTCTTGTTGTCCCCACCCTTGTCCCCAGCCTTGTCCCCGCCGTGGTCTCCCCCGCTGTCCCCGCCGTTGTCCGCCCCGCTGTCCCCGCCGACGATGTACTCGCCGTCCCTGCCTCCGTCGGACTTGTCCTCCTTGCTCTCCTCGTCCTTCTTGTGCTTCTTCTCACTCTCGGGGCCGGCCGCCTTCTGCCCCTTCTTCTGCGCCTTGATCGGGCCGCCCGGCACCCAGCCGGCGTCGGCGAGCAGCGCCTGCGCCTCCTTGGTGTCCTGATCGCCGATCGCGCTGCTGCTGTCGGCGTACGCGGCCTGTCCGGACAGGGCGAGATGGCTGCCGACCGGGACGGCGGGCAGGCCCAGTGGCGTGAGCACCAGCTTGGCCAGTTCCCGGCGGTCCAGGGCGCGCGCGACGGCCCGCCTGACGCGCTCGTCCGCGAGGGGCCCCGCGGAGCCGTTCAGGGCGAGCTGGGTGTAGGCGGGCTCCAGCGACCTGCGGACCTCGACGCCGCTCAGCGCCTGCTGCTCGTCCAGGTACTCGGAGATCGCCTTGCGCAGCTTCGTCCGGCCGGCCTTGACGTCGTCGGGGTCGAAGCCGTGCGCACGCGCCCACGCGCGCAGCTTCTTGACCGAGGTCTTGCCGGAGCCCTGCAAGGGGTTCGCCATGCCGTGGGCGGCGAGTCCGATCCGCTGGGCGTCGCCGGGGTCGACGTCGGCGAGGTCCACGCTGCCGTCGGCGAGCGCGGCGGCCCGCTTGTCGCGGGGTACGGCGTGCAGCACGATCTCGTTCAGCTTGGCGGGCCTGCCCCACCAGCGCGGGTTGCGGGTGAGGACGACGTTCTGCTGCGCGGTGTCGACCTTGTCCACGGTGAACGGCCCGGCGGTGACCTGCAGCTTGCGGCGGGCACCGTCGTTGAAGGCGCCCGGGGTGCCCATGACGTCCTTCGGGTACAGCGGGGAGAACAGCGACTTCCAGTCGGCGTAGGGGCGGGAGAAGGTGACCCGGACCTCGAGGTCGGTGGCGCCGCGCTCGATCTTCTCGATGCGGTCGTAGCCGGCGTTGCGGGCCGTCCAGTACGCGCTGTTCCTGCCGGACAGGGCCCGCCACTGGGCGACGAAGTCGGCGGCGCCGATCTCCCGGCCGTCGCTCCACACGGCCTGCTGGTTGAGCTTGTACAGCACGACCTGGCGCGGCTCGGTCTCGATGACCTTGGCCGACTCCAGGTAGGCGGGGTCGGGCACCGGCCGGCCACTGGCGTCCAGCCGGAACATCGACGGCAGCACGGCCTGGGCGACGCGGCTGGTGCCGGCGTCGGCATCGGCCTGGAAGGTGTTCAGGGTCTGCGGTACGGCGTCGACGGCCCACTTCACGGTCCCGCCGTCGGCGACCAGGTCACGGCCGGCGGGGGCGATGTCCTGCCCGGCGAGCGGCCTCGCGACCTTCTCGTCGGAGTCGCATCCGGCGAGGAGGGGCACCACGAGCGCGCCGGCGGTGAGGAAGGAGACCGAGCGCATCACGGCACGCAGTCCGACGCCGTCGTAGGACATCTCTGCTACCTCCAGGAAGCCGCGGGTTTATGCTCACATGTGTCGGAATGTGGAGCTGATCACCTTTGGCGGTATATGGAGCTGATCAGATCTATGCGGCCCACTGAAGAGGAAAGGATCCGGCCACCGCGGGCGACACGGCGAGGACGGGCGGTAACCCCACCCGTGTGGCGCAACACCACCGGAGATGCACCAGTGCGCCTCCGCCAATCGCTGCACACGCCTTCACACCGACAGGTGTGACGCGCAACACTCCAAGGCGCATGAACGTTGCCGCCCAGGGCCCGCCGGACCCGCGGAAGTGAGGGCAAGTCATGTCCGTGCACGACGACATCACCTCGGTCCAGCGCTCCATCGACGATCTGTACCGGTCGCTGGGACGCCTGGAACACCAGCTCGGCAGCGGCGGCCTGGAGATGCGCCGGGTCCGGCTGGACGCCGACCACCTGCGCGAGAGCGTGGCGCTGCTGCGCGAGGCCGCCGACACCCGGGAGACCCCGCGCCGCCCGGACCTCGTCACCATCTCCGACGCGCCCTACGACACGAGCCTGTGGGTGGGCTCGGACGACGAGGGCCTGGGCGCCCGCGACCGCCACGCCCCCTGATCCCCGAAGACCGGAGCCTGCCTTGGCCACTGGTACGGAACCCCAACAGAACAGCGGCGGCGTACGAACCGGTGCGCGCGCCGCGATCGCCGCTCCGCATCTGCGGACCGACCGCTGGTGGCTGGCGCCCGCCGTCACCGCGGCCGGTCTGCTGGCCTTCGTCGTCTACTCGACCTGGCGGGCCTTCGCGAACGCGGACTACTACGCGGCGCCGTACGTCTCGCCGTTCTACTCGCCCTGCCTGGCACAGAACTGCAAGAGCATGCCCTCGGGCCCGAACGCCGATCTCTTCGGCGGCTGGTGGGCGATCTCCCCGGCGATCATCATCCTGATCTTCCCGCTCGGTTTCCGCCTGACCTGCTACTACTACCGCAAGGCGTACTACCGCAGCTTCTGGGCGTCCCCGCCCGCCTGCGCGGTCGCCGAACCGCACCGGACCTACAGCGGCGAGACCCGCTTCCCGCTGATCCTGCAGAACGTCCACCGGTACTTCTTCTACGCGGCGATCCTGGTCGCGGGGGTGCTGACGTACGACACGGTGCTGTCCTTCCGCGACCCGCACGAGAACTGGGGCCACATGGGCCTCGGCACCGTCGTGTTCCTGGTCAACATCACGTTGATCTGGGCGTACACCGTCTCCTGCCACTCCTGCCGGCACATCGTCGGCGGCAAGCTCAAGCACTTCTCCCGACACCCTGTGCGCTACAAGGCCTGGCAGTTCGTCGGCCGGCTCAACGCCCGCCACATGCAGCTGGCCTGGGCGTCGCTGCTGAGCGTGGCGCTCGCCGACTTCTACGTCTATCTCGTCGCGTCCGGGGTCTTCGCCGACCCGCGCTTCTTCTAGGAACAGGTGAGCCGTCTGATGTCCGTGGTGGACCGCCAGGAGTGGGACGTCGTCGTGGTCGGTGCCGGCGGCGCCGGGCTGCGGGCCGCGATCGAGGCGCGCGAGCGGGGCGCCCGTACGGCGGTGATCTGCAAGTCGCTGTTCGGCAAGGCGCACACGGTGATGGCCGAGGGCGGCATCGCGGCGGCCATGGCCAACGTCAACGAGCACGACAACTGGCAGGTCCACTTCCGCGACACCATGCGCGGCGGCAAGTTCCTCAACCAGTGGCGGATGGCCGAGCTGCACGCGCAGGAGGCCCCGGACCGGGTGTGGGAGCTGGAGACCTGGGGCGCCCTGTTCGACCGTACGAAGGACGGCCGGATCTCCCAGCGCAACTTCGGCGGCCACGAGTACCCGCGCCTCGCGCACGTCGGCGACCGCACGGGCCTGGAGCTGATCCGCACGCTCCAGCAGAAGATCGTCGCGCTGCAGCAGCAGGACTTCAGGGAGACCGGGGACTACGAGTCGGGGCTGAAGGTCTTCCAGGAGTGCACGGTCACCAGGGTCCTGAAGGACGGGGACAGGGTGTCGGGCGTCTTCGCCTACGACCGCGAGACCGGCCGTTTCTTCGTCCTGGAAGCCCCCGCCGTGGTGATCGCGACGGGCGGGATCGGCAAGTCCTTCAAGGTCACCTCGAACTCGTGGGAGTACACCGGCGACGGCCACGCGCTCGCGCTGCTCGCGGGTGCACCCCTGCTGAACATGGAGTTCGTGCAGTTCCACCCGACGGGCATGGTCTGGCCGCCGTCGGTGAAGGGCATCCTCGTCACCGAGTCGGTGCGCGGCGACGGCGGGGTCCTGCGCAACTCCGAGGGCAAGCGGTTCATGTTCGACTACATCCCGGACGTCTTCAAGGAGAAGTACGCCGAGTCGGAGGAGGAGGCCGACCGGTGGTACGAGGACCCGGACAACAACCGGCGCCCCCCGGAACTCCTCCCCCGCGACGAGGTGGCCCGCGCCATCAACGCGGAGGTCAAGGCGGGCCGGGGCTCGCCGCACGGCGGGGTCTTCCTGGACGTGTCCACCCGCATGCCCGCCGAGGTGATCCGGCGCCGGCTGCCGTCCATGTACCACCAGTTCAAGGAGCTGGCGGACGTCGACATCACGGCGGAGCCCATGGAGGTCGGCCCGACCTGTCACTACGTGATGGGCGGGATCGCGGTCGACTCCGACACCGCGGCGGCCCGCGGGGTGCCGGGGCTGTTCGCGGCCGGTGAGGTGGCGGGCGGCATGCACGGCTCCAACCGCCTCGGCGGCAACTCGCTCTCCGACCTGCTGGTCTTCGGGCGCCGCGCGGGCTGGCACGCGGCCGAGTACGCGCAGGGGGTGGCGGACCAGCGTCCGCCGGTGGACGACACCCAGGTCAACACGGCCGCGGCGGAGGCCCTGCGCCCCTTCTCCGCGGAGGCCGACCGGGAGGGCGAGGCGGGCCCGCCGGAGAACCCGTACACCCTGCACCAGGAACTCCAGCAGACCATGAACGACCTGGTCGGCATCATCCGCCGCGAGGGCGAGATGGAACAGGCCCTGCAGAAGCTGGCCGAGCTGCGGGTACGCGCGCGCCGGGCCGGTGTCGAGGGCCACCGCCAGTTCAACCCGGGCTGGCACCTCGCCCTCGACCTGCGCAACATGCTCCTGGTCAGCGAATGCGTGGCCCGCGCGGCCCTGGAGCGCACCGAGTCGCGCGGCGGCCACACCCGCGAGGACCACGCCGCCATGGACCGCGCCTGGCGCAACGTGAACCTGCTCTGCACGCTCGCCGACCCGACCGGCGGCCTCGCGGCGACCGACCCCGCCCGGGGCCAGATCCGCCTCGCCCGCGAGACCACTCCCCCCATCCGCCCGGACCTGCTCGCCCTCTTCGAGAAGGAGGAGCTGGTCAAGTACCTCGCCGAAGAGGAGCTGTACGAGTGAGCAGCTACGAGGCCCGCTTCAAGGTGTGGCGGGGTGATGAGCAGGGCGGTGACCTGGAGGACTTCAAGGTCGAGGTCAACGACGGCGAGGTGGTGCTTGACATCATCCACCGGCTCCAGGCGACCCAGGCCCCCGATCTGGCCGTGCGCTGGAACTGCAAGGCGGGCAAGTGCGGTTCGTGCTCGGCGGAGATCAACGGCCGCCCCCGGCTGATGTGCATGACCCGCATGTCGGTGTTCGAGCGGTCGGAGACGATCACCGTGACACCGATGCGGGGCTTCCCGGTGGTCCGGGACCTGGTGACGGACGTCGGCTTCAACTACCAGAAGGCCAGGGAAGTCCCGGCCTTCGTACCGCCCGCCGGGCTCGGCCCCGGCGAGTACCGGATGATGCAGGAGGACGTGGACCGCTCGCAGGAGTTCCGCAAGTGCATCGAGTGCTTCCTGTGCCAGGACACCTGCCATGTCGTCCGCGACCACGAGGAGAACAAGACGGCGTTCGCGGGCCCACGCTTCCTGATGCGGATCGCCGAACTCGACATGCACCCGCTGGACGCGGCCGCCGAGACCGGCCTGGACCGCAAGCGCACGGCCCAGGACGAACACGGACTCGGTTACTGCAACATCACCAAGTGCTGCACGGAGGTGTGCCCCGAGGGCATCAGGATCACCGACAACGCGCTGATCCCCCTGAAGGAGCGCGCGGTCGACCGCAAGTACGACCCGCTGGTGTGGCTGGGTTCGAAGATCAGGAGGCGGTCTTCGTAGGCGACGTGGTCTTCGCAGGAGGCGTGGTCTTCGCAGGAGACGTGGTCTTCGCAGGAGACGTGGTCTTCGCAGGAGGCGTGGTCTTCGCAGGAGACGTGGTCTTCGCAGGAGGCGTGGTCTTCGCAGGAGCGGGACGGCCGGGGCGCCGGGGCGGTCACCGGACCCAGTCCTCCCGGTAGGCCGACGTATCCGCCCGGCCGTTTCCCCTGGTGTTCATTCCTGCCCCCCTGCCCCTCCCGTCCCCCACCCGTATCCGTCCCGCTCGCGAAGGCGCCTACCTGCCCATACGCTCCGAAATGTGACGTCCTCCCTGATCCGCGGCCGGCCCCGGCGCGCCAAGGCGCACATATGGGTGCGGGTGGCGCATGCCGTGCTGGGTGTCGTGGTCGGGGCCGGGTGGCTGGTGTTGCCGGTGATGACGGTCGGTGCGCAAGATCCGGTTCCCGTGGCGCCCACCGGTACCGTCGCGAGCTCCGCCGCGCCGCCGCAGGACGAGACGTCCACCACCGACCTCGTGCTGCCCCTGATCGCGGTGGTCGCCGCCGTGGGGCTGGCCGGGTACGGCTACCTGCGCCGCACCCGCCGCGCCCGCACCCGTACGACCCCCGGGATCGTCTCCGCCGCACCGCCCGCGCCCACTCCGGCCGACTCCGAGCGTCAGGCGCGCGCGGCGCTGGTCCTGGCCGACGACTGCGTGCGCACGAGCCGGGAGGAACTCACCTTCGTCCAGGGGCGTTTCACGGAGTCGGAGACCGAGCCCTTCGTCCATGCGCTGCGGGCCGCCGAGACCGAACTGTCGGCCGCGTTCGCGATCTGGCGGCGGTACGAGCAGGGGGTGCCGGAGGACGACGTGGCCCGGCGGCAGGCGCTGGTCGGTGTGGTGGGCCGGTGCGCGGAGGCGGGGCGCAGACTGGACGCGGAGGCTCCGGCCCTGGACCGGCTGAGGGAGCTGGAGGGGCCTGGACTGGCCGGGGCGCTGGAGGTGGCCGAGGGGCGGTTCAGGGAGCTTGCGGCGCGCACGATGACCGCCGAGGACACCCTGACCGCCCTGCACGACAGCTGCACGCCCGCGGCCACCGAGCCCGTCCTGGGCCACGTCGAACAGGCCAAGGACCGGCTGGTGTTCGCCACGGCCCAGCTCAACGAGGCACGCCAGAGGGCCGACGCGGGCGACGGCGCCCGGGCCGCCGCCCATCTGCGCCCCGCCGAGGGCGCGGTGGCCCAGGCCGACGTCCTGGTCACCGGGGTGGAACGGCTCGCCGCGGAGCTACGGGGGGCGGCGAAGCTGGTGCCGGCCGCGCTCACCGGCGCGGAGGCGGAGATCGCGGCGGCCCGGAAAGGCGGCGTGCCGGGTCCTCTGACCAGCGGTGAGCTGCACGCCCGGCTGGCCCACGCGGACCGTGTGCTGGCCGCCGTACGGCAGGAGTTGACGTCGGGCCCGTACGACCCGCTGGACGCTCTGCGCCGGATCGCGCGGGCGGTGGAGCGGCTGGAGACCGGCCACACCGGTGCGTCGTCCGCCGCGGCGCTGCTCGTGGCGAGGAGCTCCGTCGCCGGGGCGGAGGGCTTCGTCACGGTGCACCGGACCGTGGTGGGCCCGGAGGCCCGCTCACAACTGGCGGCGGCGGTACGGGCCCTGAGTGCCGGAGACCTCGCCCTGGCCGACACCCTGTCCCGGGAGGCCCGGGATACGGCGGAACGCGACGTACGGGCCCATGGCAACGCGTCCGTCGACTTGGAAGGCACCGACGTCACCTCGACGCCAGGCTTCGGCGGACCCCAGACCCGTGCACGTCCTGTCACATAACTGTTTCTGACTCCCCATAAGTCTCTTTGTACGATGGTCAGATCGCGATAGAGGTCGATCCGAACCATCGGTGCGGACGTACGGGGGCAGTGAGACGTGATCAAGCCGGAGGAGATCCCTGAGTTCACCGGTGATCTGGAGCAGTTGGAGAAGGACTACGGCGCGCTGAAGAAGGACGCCGGGAACATCCGCACCACGGGTGGGGATGTGCATTCGAAGTTCCAGGGGTTGTCGGCGTATTACAAGGCTCCGGAGGCGGAGAAGCTGTTCGCGTCGACGAAGCCGGTCTCCACGCGTGCGGACTCCTTCGCGTCGCATCTGGAGACGGTGGCCGGGGCGCTGTCGGGGTATGCGGCGGAGGTCCGTCCGCTGGTGGCGAAGCTGAGGCAGCTCAAGCAGGATGCGCAGGCGTTCGTCGACTCGGTCAAGGATGATCACGACTGGCAGTACGA